>JBBSCM010000382.1:0-3686 GCA_038250295.1 Anaerolineales bacterium
ATATTACATTCTCCAATTGCTATTTTTAATTTATAAAATGAAAAATAAAATCGGGACTGAATGTCCCGATTTTATTTTTACGCTTGTGTCAGCGCTTCTTTTGCAGGCTTTCGGCCTGACAATTTCAATCCAATTCCAATTGCTACAAAATAAGAGAAGTAGGCGATCATCTCTGCAAGTGTTGGGCTTGGGTTATATCCAAACAATGCAGCCAGTAATTGGCCCGGTATTGATTCTTTACTAATGATTGCGCTGAAATCCCAAACACGGTCAATGATCGATGGGATCCATCCGACCTCGGTAAATTCGTGTATGCCGTGTGCGAATAATCCCGCTGCAAAAAGAACGAGCATAACGCCTGTCACCTGGAAGAATCGGCGCAAGTCTAGGCGGAGGGTGCTTGCAAAAATGGACCATCCCAGCAAAATAGCCGTTCCCAGTCCGAGGATTGCTCCAACCATGGTTTGCAGAGAGTTTGAAACAAAAACTGAGGCGGTCAGGAAAAGCGCCAGTTCTATGCCTTCTCGCAGCACTGCAATAAAGGCAACAGAAAATATGGCGCGTTGTCCAAACTGTGAGGCGCGGTGAATATCAGCTTCCAGGCTGGATTTCAAGGTTCGTGCCTGGCGGCTCATCCAGAAGATCATCCAGGTCAACAAGGCCGCTGCGATCAACATGGTAAATCCTTCGAAGATGGCCTCGCCGGGATCCTTCATTTCAAGTCCAAATGTGGTTAGTAGTACAGCGGTTAGAATGCTAAGGACACCGGCACTCACTGTACCCAGCCAGATAACAGGGACAAGATCGACACGTTTTATTTGGCGGACAGCCCCAAGCAAAATGCCTACAATTAAGGCAGCT
Source organism: Anaerolineales bacterium (assembly GCA_038250295.1). Taxonomy (GTDB): domain Bacteria; phylum Chloroflexota; class Anaerolineae; order Anaerolineales; family Villigracilaceae; genus Villigracilis. The sequence continues at coordinate 862 of JBBSCM010000382.1, forward strand.
TCAATTCCTTCACGCAGGGAAAGCAGGTAACTAGGTAACATTTGTTATACACTCCATAAAGTTTTGGTTTGTGATTAATAAGCTAATGGCAATGTTATAATTCAGACAATTCGGATAATCTAGATAAGTGTAACAAAATTGATTTATATCCCCACGTAATCAGGTATCAACGTGGTTGATACTTTTCGGAGTTTGCAACAGTATTATGACAGTTAGCCCAGCAATGCAACGATATGCCGCAGAGATTTTTCGTCTGCAGGAAGACCATGAGCAGGTATCCCTTTCGCTTTTAAGTTCCCATGTGGAAGCCTCAACCCAGGCAATTTCCACAATGGTAAAACGCCTCAACAAAAACGGATACCTGGTACATGAACCCTATCGTGGGGTGCGTCTGACGGCGGAAGGCGAAAAGATCGCCATGCCCTCCCTGCGACGACACCGCCTGACCGAAGTCTTCCTCGTTAAGATTATGAAATATGACTGGGCATCAGCCCATGAACTTTCAGATGTTTTCGAACGCGGGGTCAATGATGAACTGGAAGACCGCATGGATGAACTGGCCGGACGCCCCACACGCTGCCCGCATGGGGAACCAATTCCATCCAAAGAAGGTATCCTGCCCAAAGTTGTAGATACGCCTCTTCTGGATGTGCCCTCTGGGTCCGATTGCATCGTCAGCCGTGTGCGCACACATCATATGGAAAAACTACATTACATCGGCGAACTCGGTCTCGTACCTGGGACGCCTTTTCACCTGTTGAGCTGTGCCCCATTCAAAGGTCCGCTTCGTCTGCAGATGAAACCGCAGGATCACGTTATTGGCTATGAGCTGGCTGGCTCTTTATGGGTGGAAGTGAAAAAACAAGGGGAAGGCAATAAACTTCCACCGCGAAAAAATCCTTAACTTTTTTTGTCCTCCACGTTCATCTGATTTGATTTGTATGGAAGGTCATGCATTTTTGTGTTAGACTGAAAGTGCTTTCAGAAAAATTATGCCAACTCAAAAAAAATCCCCTACTATCTATGACGTAGCCAAATTATCCGGCGTGAGCATTTCAACGATATCACGTGTGTTGAATGCTCCCGATAAGGTGAATTCCGAAACACACAAACGTGTCATGAATGCCATTGATCAACTCGGTTTCATTCCACGGGCAGAAGCGCGCGCCCGTGCATTGAGCAAGACCAATCGAATTGGCGTATTGACACCTTTTTTCACCGCCCCATCTTTTGTCCAAAGGTTGAGAGGGGTTGCTTCCGCCCTGTCAAAGGCGAACTACGAATTGGTGATCTACCCGGTCGATTCAATGGATCACTTGCAAGGATATATTTCATCCATTCCGCTGATGAGGAATATTGATGGCCTTATCGTTATGTCCCTCTCTCTCAGCGACCAGGATGCGCAGCGCTTATCGAACAACGGCATGGAAACTGTCTTGATCGAGTATTCACATCCACAGCTGAACAGCATACTGATCGATGACCTGCGCGGCGGGCATTTGGTTGCAGAACATCTCATTAGCAAGGGACATAAATCCTTTGGGTTCCTCGGCGATATTGAGCCGCCTGAAAGGTTTACGATCCATCCAGTTAAATCTCGACTCATGGGGTTCACGCAAAGGTTGGGTGAAGCAGGTTTGTCATTACCCGATTCGCATATCTTTTCGTGTCCCTATACACAGGAAGAAACCAAGCAGGCTGCGGATAAATTGCTTGGTTTGCCAAAACCACCCACGGCCATCTTTGCTGCCTCAGACATGCAAGCATTAAGCGTGATGAAAGCAGCGCGCCAAATGAATATTAGGGTTCCAAATGACCTTGCCATCGTCGGCTTTGACGATATTGATGTGGCGGAACACGTGGATCTGACAACCGTCCGTCAGCACCTGGATGAATCGGGCAGACTGGCAGCAGAGATTCTACTTTCGCGAATTGGCGAATCAAATCGCCCGCTCCAGCACATCAACCTTCGATTGCAATTGATTGAACGCATGACAACATAAGTAACGCATTTAATTTAAGTTCTTCATTTCCCGTTTTTACAAAAATTGATATTAATAATTTTATTGACTTCCACACGAGATATGCTATACTAATTATGAAAGTGCTTTCATGAAAAAGCCTTTCAAAACGTCCCATCTTTATCCAAATTACATTTATGTATTGAGGAGGTGCGCGGCAAAATTAACCAATTCCCCAGTTTCCCATCTTGTATAAAATCGTTTAAACCTTTTCTAAGGAGAGAAGAAATGAAAAAAGTACTTTGGCAAATTTTTGCTTTAATGCTCGTAACATCCATGCTCCTGGCCGCCTGCGGTACGCCTGCCACTGAAGCGCCGGCCCCAGCAGCTACCGAAGCACCGGCCGCCACTGAGGCACCTGCTGCTACCGAAGCCCCTGCTGCGGAAGTTCTTCCCCAAGGTCAGGAACTTACTGACGCTTATGCTGGTGCCTATACTGGCACCGTTGTAACCATGGCTGGACCTTTCACCGATGCAGACGCAGTCAAGTTTGAAGATTCCATCAAAGCGTTTGAAGATGCCACCGGCATTGATATTCAATATGAAGGCTCAAAGGAATTTGAAGCTTCCATTACCATCCGTCTTGACGGTGGTGATGCTCCTGATATTGTCGACTTTCCCCAACCCGGGCTTTTGGCAACCGCTGTCAAAAAAGGCCAGGCCGTTGACTTGAGCACCGTTATCAATCCCGACTGGTTGAAGCAAAACTACATTCAATCCTGGCTTGATATGGGCACCATGGAAGGCCCGAATGGCCCCATCACCGCTGGCATCTGGGCGCGTGCAAACGGCAAATCCCTCGTC
>JBBSCM010000383.1:0-3679 GCA_038250295.1 Anaerolineales bacterium
AACTCTGCGCGAATAGATTCCTCCAACAAGTCACGCAAATTACTGCGCGTGTAGCGTTTATCCAGCACGATCTGGACATGCGGGTAGCGCTCCACCAAACGGCGAACCGTCCGCGCCACCGACTGCCGATAAATATCTTCCCTATCTTTTGGCGGATGGAGAATGGCTTGCTGGTCTACAACCGTCGCCACGATCTCGATATTTTCTTCCGCAATTTCCTTAAGCAAACGCACGAGCGCCGCCTCTTCAAAATCCGCCGCTTTTATCTCTCCTGAAGCAAGGTTGGGTCCATATTTTTTCAAAGCGCGGCGAATCGGTCTTTGAACCTCGCGAGGGTTCTCGGAAACCAAAACTCCAATCACCAAAAAATGCGTGCCAGCAGGGAAACCCACTGTGCCAGATTCGTCAATAAAAGCGTAGTGAAGAACAGCATCACTCATAAGGTTTACACCTTCGGTAAATACACATAAATCCCAAGCACATCGGGCGGCAGGTTGGGTTCTACATGTGTCTGCACGCCTTTTTGCCGTGAAGCCAATCTCACGCGCTGGTGAGCATCCAACAATTGGTTGCCTAATTGCTGGGCGGTCTCGTCCAAATAAGGGCGCAGGCTGTCAAAGCCGTCAATCACTTTTTGCACAAAGTCACGCGCCTGGTCGGGGTTTACATTCGCATCGGGTGAAGCCTGCAAAAGTTTCTCGGCTTCATCCTTGCTCAACCACTCCGCGCTTTGCGGCGAACCTGTGAATGCTAATAGTCCGCACTCTTCTGCAAGCAAGGGTTTGTTTTCTTCGCCCTTCTTTTCCTTGATAATGTGATAACGGAACCTCACCAACAAAACGGTTGTGCGTTTCTCAACCGCCTTCGTGCGGATCACTCCACAACGGCGGGCAGGGTTCTTTATATCTTTTCCATTCAACGGATCAAGCGCACTTTCTAAGGTAAACGCTGAAAGACTTTCGATCATTGGATGAGTGCGGGTCAGATAATATTCTTTATCTTTTATCGGCAAATCAAATCGGGCAGTAAATTTCGGTTTGTATCCTGAGCCAAGCGATTGATTGAGCAGGTCTTTCAAGCCCTGAGGCGCTTCGGTCACATCCACTTGCATGGGAGTGATTCCCTGCACACTGGCACCGATCATTTGCAAAGCATTACGGGTAAAAGATTGCACGTCCACGCCTGAACCGACAGCATCTTGCGCCGCCTGCAACTCCCGTGAGACTTCATCCACCTTGATCGTTTCCTGCGCAAACAAAGTCCGCGAACGTTTTTCGCGCTCGGTGACTGCATCCCATTTGCCATATAAGTCTTCGCGTGTCGGTCGCATGAATTCTTCGAAGCCAGGCAGGTAATTATCCATTGCACTTGGCTTGGAACGCAAGAGCAATCCTTCGAAGATCGCTTCCACAACTTTTTCGGTATCCACTGGCACGGGAACAGAAATTCCCAGTGAACTGCGGATCGTGCGATGTTTGCGCAGCAGCACATCCAGGACCACGCCATCAATTTGATTGTCCAAACCATAATAGGTTAATACACGTACTGTGGGAGTCTTCTGTCCAAAGCGATCCACACGTCCTTCGCGTTGTTCGTGTCGGGTCGGGTTCCACGAGAGATCGTAATGTACAACGGCGTCAAAGTTATCCTGAAGGTTTATGCCCTCGCTCAAACAGTCCGTGCAAACTAATACGCGTTTCTCCGATTCTCCCATTTGAGCAATTCGTTCTTCACGCTCCGCAGGTGGAAGGGATCCAGTGATGGAAACGACTTCCACATTCTTTGGCAGAGCTTTTCTCAATGCGTCCGCTACATATTCAGCAGTTGGGATGAAGCGGCAAAATAAGATCGGGTGATAGCCATCTTTGACAAGAGCGCTTACCAACTTGATGGCTTTGTTTAATTTCTCATCCTTGTCACCGCTCAAAGCATCCGCCGCACGAGCCATCTCCAACAACTTACGGCGATTGGATACAGATTCTTCTTCCTCGCCGCCAATGTCACTGCCAGGCACAATATCCATGCCCTCAGCTGATTCATCTTCCATCATATCGAGAATAGTACGCTTGCCGATCTCATCTGCTTCCTGAACAGTCTCAGCTTCCGCAGTCGCCGCGCGGTTACGCAAGGTCGCTGCCGCCGCCGCAGGGCTGGAAGCCAGGGATCGCAGTAAAGCCAGCACAGACCACCACTTCACCCGCAGATGAAATTGATTCTTACTCGTATCCTGTACGTCACGTACCGCTTCCCGCGCATATTCGAGAACCCGATCAAACAGCTTCTTGTACTCAGGCGAAAGCTTATAGGTATCCTCGCCTTCTTCACGCTCGGGAAAGGGCGTATCTGCATCCATATAACTGCGAATATCTGCACGGCGGCGTTGAATAAATTGCATCGCCAGCCTGCGGCGGTGTTTCTCGTTTTCAGGTCCAGTCAAATCATCGGGTAGATTTTCAAAATCATCATCCAGAAAAGACAAGAGCGAACGGAACGCCTCTTCTTTCCCGCTATGCGGTGTGGCTGTCACCAGAATAATATGCCTGTTAGGATTCTTTGCCAGCCCGCTGATCAATTTATGACGTTGTTGACGTCCTCGCCCCTCGGCATTCGCGCACGTATGGGCTTCATCCACGATCACCAAATTAGGACAAGTGCGTAAAAATTCATCCCGTCGTCTATCTGACTTGATGAAATCCATCGAGACAATCACATAAGGATGTAGTTCGAATAAGGACTGCCCTATAGCCACGTTTCGCTCAAGGCGAGCGGCAGTTCCAGCCATCACCAGTTCCGCTTCAATGTGGAACTTGTCTCGAAGCTCAGCCTGCCATTGCTCCGCTAATTGTGGCGGGCATAAGACAGCCAATCCATTTACTTCACCGCGGTCAATTAATTCGCGCGCGATTAGTCCTGCTTCAATCGTCTTACCAATACCCACATCGTCCGATATCAGCAAACGGACTGGGTCAAGTTTCAAAGCCATCAACAAAGGCACAAGTTGATATGGTCGTGGTTCAAATGCCAACCGCGCGAATGAGCGAAATGGTCCTGCGCTGGAACGAAATCCAAGTCGAACTGCATCTCGCAATAATCGCGCTGAAAGATAGTCACCCGTCAAAGACGAATCGGGCAAATCAAAACGGGCTTGTTCCACTTTCTCGAGCGGCAGAAAAATTCCTGCAATCTCTTGATCTGATCCACCCAAAGGACGCAGGACCAACATTTGTTCATCCGATTCTGGAAGAACAACCCATTCCCGTCCACGCGCTTTGACCAGCGAACCGACAGCAAAGGTCATGACTTCACTCCAAAAATATGCGGGTGTTTTGTAATGATTTTTTCCCAGTCATCCTTCAGGTCAAATCGAACGACGGTATAGCCAATATCTTCCATACACTCGCTCTGACTTGTATCACGCTCTTTGCGGGAAGCAAACTCATGGTGGGGACCATCCACGTATATGGCAACGCAGTCTTTTTCATATAAGAAGTCTGGTCGCGTGTGGCAGCTCTCCACCAGCTTCTGTGCGTGAGAAGGCAGAGTGAGATTACGCTGTTCCATAAAATTCAACCATTCATGCTCAAGGTCAGACTGGCATAAATTATGCAGGCGCTTCAAGTGTTCTTCGCGCGATAATGCAGACGGAGATGTTTTCGCGGTCACACCGCTCAAGTTCATC
>JBBSCM010000384.1:0-3672 GCA_038250295.1 Anaerolineales bacterium
AGAGCGCGTTGCAGATGATTTCCTGGAACGGTTTAAGAAGAAGACCCTTAGAGCGGGGGGGTAAAAGGAAAGGATGAATGATGAATGAGGAAGGATGAATTTGCAGCGAGGGGAATGTTTGAGAAAATAGGATCAGGTTTGAGATTAAGAAAGAAGCGGAAATTAAATCAAAAGCGACGCGCCCAATTGGACACGTCGCTTTTATTTACCAATTACTAATTACCAATCACCAAACTTACGCGATTTCCAATTCCTTCAACTTGGCTTCGGTTACTACGCCGTTATCCCAGCCGCGGGCGGTGTTGTATTCGGCGAGCATATCATCCAATTCGCAAACGTGGCCAACGGAGCCGGGCTGTGTAGAGGCTTCTTCGGTGAAGCGCTTGGGAAGAGTATCGGAGCCTGCGCCGAAACCAGCGAGGTTGTTGTAATGGCGTTCGAGATTGTAAATGCGTTCGCCGGTCTTCAAGACATCATCCGAGGTGAAGGGGATGCCGACCATGGCGGAGTATTGCTGGGCGTATTCATCGGTGCCCATGGCGAAGGCGCTGAATTTGCAGAGGTCCATGCTGTCGGAGAAAGCGTGGATGTCCTGGAAGACTTTCACAAGGCCGCCCTTGTCTTTCCAGGCCAATGGATCGACCTTGAGGGAGCCGAAAGGCATAACGCCCAATTCAGCGGCGGCAACGTAGGCGCGCAGATGGCAGGCGCCGCGGTTGGATGTGGCATAGCCGAGGCCCATGCCCTTCATACCGCGTGGGTCGTACGCGGGGATGCCCTGTCCCTTGACGGTCATCGCGAGTTCGGGGTGACCAAAATGCGCAGCTGTGGCATTAGCGCCTTCAGCCATGATGTTGCCGAGGCCTTCGCGCTTGGCGATCATTTCAGCGGCTTGGGTCATGCCGTCGGGGTCGCCCCAGGCAAGTTTGCCATCGCCGTTGGTGTAGCCTTTTTCACTGGCTTCCATCCAAATGGAGAGTGGGTGGCCGATTTCAATGGCGTCGAAACCGAAATCGTTGGCGAGATCGATCATCTTGGCTACGAGGCGGGCATCGCTATTTCCGCAGTTCGCACCGACTGACCAGGCGGGTTCGTATTCCACTGATTCCATGCGCAGACCCTTGTATGGGCCGTCCTTGACTTCTACTTCCTTCTTGCAGGCTACAGGGCAGGCATGACAGGTGGGGTTATCAACCAGCAAATTCGCATTCACGAATTCACCGCTGATCTTTTCGGCGTCTTCACCGTAGGATGTGACCATGCTGTTTTTGGCTGGGAGGGCGCCAATGCTGTTGGTGATGTTCATCAACACATTGGTGCCATAGACGGAGAGACCGCCCTTGCGTGGGCTGGTGATGTTCTCTTCGGCCATGATGTTCTTGAGGGCGCGGTCGTGAGCGGGTTTCCATTCTTCACGATTTGCAGCTTTGACGATTTTCTTTTCAGCTTTGACGACGATGGCCTTGAGGTTCTTGGAACCGCCAACTGCGCCTGTACCACCGCGGCCGGAGGCGCGGTCATCTTCGTTCATCCAGCACGCAAACTTGACGAGGTTCTCGCCTGCGGTGCCGATCGTGATGACGGTCAGGTCTTTTTCGCCGTATTTTTCCTTGAAATGTTTAATGGTGTCGTGAACGTTCTTTCCCCAAACTTCTGACGCATCCAGCAATTCAACCTTGTCATCATGGATGTACGCATAGGTTGGTTTTGCTGCTTTGCCTTTGAATACCAAACCGTCGAAACCTGCCCAGCGTAATCGGGCGGCAGACCAGCCTCCATGGTGAGAGTCAGTTACCGTTCCAGTCAGAGGCGATTTTGTCACGATTGCCATGCGTCCGCTCATGTTGGCTTCAGAGCCAGTGAGTGGGCCGTTCATGAAGCACAAGATATTGTCGGGAGAGAGGGCATCCACCTTAGGGCCGTTATCGTATACAAACTTTACGCCCAAGCCGCGAGCACCGATATACTTGCGGGCATCGTCTTCAGGTACAGGTTTGAATTCCACTTTGCCTGCACTAAGATCCACCCAGCCGATCCGATTTGCATAACCACCGAGTTCCATAATGTTCTCCTTTTGTAAACGAAAATAAACAGCTCATGCTGTTTTATTGATTACAGAATAGCACTCTCAAAAACGAAAGTCAAGTATTAAGTTTTTTCTTAACTGAAAAGGTGACGTTTGTCATGTTGCTCTTGTTTTCACTTTTCACATAGTTGAAGAGTCCATGGGGATATGCGTTATACTTTCTTGAAATGTGGTCTCCCCCTACGGGGACTTTGCGATATACCCTCAAAGGGCATTTGGGTTACTCGACCACCAATCCAAAGTCGAAAACCACTATGAAACAACTCCTCCAAAACATAAAAAACGGAAAAACGACAGTCGAAGATATTCCCGTGCCAACTCCGCGTGAGGGGCAGGCGCTTGTAAAAGTAGCTGCATCGCTTGTCTCTGCGGGCACCGAACGGATGGTCGTTGAATTTGCCGAGAAGAGCTACATCGGCAAAGCGCGTTCGCGCCCTGACCTCGTCAAACAGACGCTGGATAAAGCCAAACGCGAAGGCGTGATGCCAACTGTGCAGGCTGTCTTTAATCGCCTCGATCAACCGATGGCGCTGGGTTATTCCACCGCTGGCACCATCGTTGCGCTTGGCAAGAACATGCAGGGATTCAAAGTCGGTCAGCGCGTGGCATGTGCGGGCGGAGGCTATGCCACGCACGCTGAATACAATGTCGTGCCGCGCAATCTCTTAACTCCGCTTCCCAAAAATGTTGATTTTGAATCCGCCGCCTTCACCACCCTCGGCGCGATTGCCATGCATGGCTTCCGTTTGGGGGAACCTCAGCTTGGCGAGAACGTCGCTGTTATTGGTTTGGGTCTTTTGGGATTATTGACGATTCAACTGGCCGCTGCGGCAGGATGCAACGTCCTCGGCATTGACTTGGACCCGAAGCGCATCCAACTCGCATCAGCACTTGGACTGCAAGCTGTCTCTCGCCCGAATGCAGAATCAGCGGCACGCTCTGCGACCGCCAATCGCGGCTTTGACAGCATTATCATCTGTGCGGATACTCCGTCCAACGATCCCGTCGAACTTGCAGGCGTGATTGCAAGAGACCGCGCAAGAGTCGTCGCTACGGGTGCGGTCGGATTAAACATCCCAAGAAAAATCTACTACGAAAAAGAAATCGCCTTCATCAACTCCCGTTCCTACGGCCCAGGCCGCTACGACTCAAACTACGAAGAAAATGGAGTTGATTATCCAATCGGTTATATAAGATGGACAGAAGGAAGAAATTTCCAGGCAGTCGTTGATTTGCTTTCAAGTCGAAAGTTGAAGGTCGAAAGTCTGATTTCACATCGCTTCCCAATTGAAGATGGGGTTCAAGCTTACGAAGTAATTACCGGTAAAAAGAAGGAGCCTTTCCTTGGTGTGCTTCTCGTATATCCGGAAGAAAAGATGAAAGAAGAAAGAAGGATCGAATTTCCTTCAATCGTCAATCGAAAATCGTCAATCGTAAATCTCGGTGTTCTTGGTGCGGGACTATACGCCAATGCAACTTTGCTGCCTGTCATCAAGAACAACAAAGACTTTGAACTCGTCGGCATCGCATCTTCTGGCGGACTTCATGCGCAGCATTCGGGTAAGAAATTCGGCTTTCAATATGCC
>JBBSCM010000385.1:0-3666 GCA_038250295.1 Anaerolineales bacterium
CGTTAGGGATAAGCGTGTTTTGTAGTACTTACGTCTGGTTTGGGGATAAGCTATAAAGAGGCTTGGTTTCCAAAGTAGAATGTCACTTGACCTTCCTCCTTTCCCGTCCTACAATTCAACGGTCTGACAAATTTAAACACCAACATACATGTTGCTCTGATGGAGCGTTTTCCGCGACCGACACTTGCCCCGCACACCAATGCAGGTGAGAGTCTCTCTCATAAGAGTAGAGATGCTTCGCTTGCGCTCAACATGACAAACTAAGGAGAAACACAATGCCCGATTATTTGTTCCGTGGTTCGCTTGAAAAGCTTGACCCTGATGTCTATAAACTGACCCAGCTCGAAGCCGAACGCCAGTATCGCAAATTGATTCTGATCGCGTCCGAATCAACCGCCCCGATGGTTGTGCGCGAGGCCTTGTCTTCCGCGTTCCAGAATATCTATGCGGAAGGCTATCCCGATGAAGACACACGCTGGATGGATGACGAGGAAATTCTCGATTACCCTGCCCGCCTCGGAAATTACCGCCGCAACAGTGACCCGCGTTACTACAAGGGCGTGGAATATGCGGATACGGTCGAAGCCCTCGCCCGCCGCCGCGCAGCGCAGACCTTCGCCGCAAACGGATTTTCAGCCGACCAGATCTTCGTCAACATTCAAGCGCTTTCTGGCGCACCCGCCAACAACGCGGTCTATCATGCGCTCATCAACCTCGGCGACACCGTGATGGGACTCAACCTCCTGCACGGCGGACATCTCTCGCACGGCTCATCGGTAAATCGCAGCGGAAAATATTATAAGGCTGTGCATTACACAATTGACCAGAACGAAAAACTTGATTACGAAGCCATCCGCGCTTTGGCTTTGGAGAACAAACCCAAGCTGATGATCGCGGGCTATTCATCTTATTCATGGGTTCCCGATTGGAAGAAGTTCCGCGAAATTGCGGATGAAGTCGGCGCGTATTTCCTTGCGGATATTTCGCACATCGGCGGGTTGGTGGCGGCGGGCGTTGTGCCCTCGCCCATCGGTCATGCGCATGTCGTGATGTCCACTACGCACAAAAGCATTGACGGTCCGCGCGGCGCAGTGTTATTGACTACGGATGCTGCCATCGCCAAGAAGATTGACAAAGCCGTCTTCCCTGGCGAACAAGGCGGCCCGCACGTGAATGTATTCGCGGCTCTTTCTTTAACCTTCAAGTTGACTCAGACCAAGCAGTTTAAACAACTGCAAGCGCAGACTCTCAAAAATGCAAAAGCTATGGCTGACCAATTCGTGTTGCGTGGGTTGCGTGTTCCGTTCGGCGGCACGGATACGCATTTAGTAAATGTCGACTGCACCAGCGTGGTCGGTGAAGATGGCACAAAGTTAAGCGGTGACCAAGCCTCGCGCATTTTGGATATTGTTGGCGTGGTGGTCAATCGCAATACCATTCCAGGGGACAAGAACTCGATGGACCCGAGCGGCATTCGCCTCGGCACGCCCTGGATCACACCGCGCGGATTTACAGAGAAGAAGACTCGCGAACTCGCCAACATCATGGCGGACGTGCTCTTCGCGTGTGCGCCACATGCAGTGGACACAGTGAAGAAGGGCAAGCAGCGTAGAGCGAAATTAGATTTCAATGTGTTGAATGAAGCCAAGTTGAAAATTCGCAAGTTAACTGAGTCTGCGAGTATTGATTTCAAGCCGACAAAAACTGGCTATCCTCATTTCTATTACATTGACGACAAATCTGTGAGCGGCGTTTTTGAATTGAGCGGTCAACGCGTGCGGCAAGTATTGGATTACGCGGTCTCCAGCGACCTAAGCTCCTTGAAGAAGGGACAATCCCAGACGACATTTATCGCAACACCAAAAGGGATTGCCAGATGCACATTGGCTAAAGTGGATGATGTCACCTACCAATTGCAGGTTCCTCCCGCAAAAGCAGGCATGGTTGGGACGTGGCTGCGCGACCTCTCGGATGGATATGTGTCGTTTAAATTCAACGGCGAAAAGGATTTCTCGGCGGCGAGGATGCCCGGGCCGTTTATCGTGACAGATGTTAAAAAGAAACTCAAGGCGGCGGCGGGGAAACCCATCAGCCAGAGTAAACCCTGGTTCATCGGTGACCTGCCCAAGGCGGAGGAAGAACCGCATCGTATCGTCACCAGAGATGTCCTGCCTGCCTTCGAGTGGGTCGAATCCGAAGGCGAGTTGAAGAAAACGGCTTTGAATCAAACTCATCGCGACCTTGGCGGCAGAATGGTTCCCTTTGCAGGTTGGGAAATGCCTGTGCAGTACACGGGGATTTTTGAGGAGCACCTTGCCACGCGCAATGCGGCGGGGTTGTTCGATGTTTCGCACATGGGCGTGTACGATGTGCGCGGCGCGGATGCGGCTTCGTTCCTCGATACGGTCTGCGGTAATGACTGCGGCGGCTTGCAGCCTGGCGAGTCTTTGTATTCGCATTTCCTCACCCCCGATGCGGACGTGATCGATGACACGCTCGTCTATCGCCGCGGCTGGGACAATTATCTCGTGGTCGTGAACGCGTCGAATGATGATAAAGACCGCACCTGGCTCGAAAGTGTGCGCGATGGAAAAGTAAAAATTGACAATCACAAACCCTGGGTGCGGACTTACGGCTACGAAGCGGACATCCGCAACCTGCGTGACCCGAAAGCTGGTTCTGACATGCGGGTGGATATTGCCCTGCAAGGACCCAAGAGCCGCGACGTGCTGCTCGCGATGGGCGTGGACGATAAGACTCGCGCGCGCATTATGAAATTAAAGCGCACCGAGTTGTGTGACGCGGTAATTGGTAATTTCGATTTGATCGTTTCACGCACGGGTTACACAGGCGAGAAGATGGCGTTTGAATTATTTGTCCACCCTGAAAAGGCCGTGGACTTTTGGCTGGCGGTGATGAAAGCTGGCGAGCAGTTCGGCGTGAAGGCGATTGGTCTTGGCGCGCGTGACTCGCTCCGCACGGAAGCAGGCTTGCCGTTGTACGGTCACGAGATGGGACTGGGTTCAGGGGTTTCGATACGCCCCGAAGAGCACGGGGCTACTCAACCCCCAATGCGAGATTTGGGCGTGGCCGAAGGCGGATTTGGTTCATACGTCAAACCGTACAAGCCGTGGTTCATTGGGCGTGACGCTTATGTTGCGCGTGAGAAAGAACGCAAGGGCGGCGTCATCCGCTTCACATTTGATGACCAGCGCGTCCGCATGGCGCACAACGGCGACCCCGTGGTCAACGCAAACGGCGAACGCATTGGCTTTGTCACTTCCTGCGCGATTGATGGGCAGAGATTCATCACAGGTCAGGCCTTCGTGGAATTTGCTTACGCCAAAGAAGGTACGCCGATTTTGATCCATCAGGGTGGAGTCATGGATCGTCCCGCCACGGCGGCAAAGGTAGTGAGTAGGTTTGCGAAGTTGTAGGTGATTGGTAATTAGAGATTAGTAATTGGGACGGCCCGCGCTGTAGAGTGTGGGTCGTCTTTCATTTATCATAAAACTCTATCTTGACATTTTGCAGGTATTGCATAAAATTACCTATACATACACGTAAGTAAAGGTAATTTTATGCAAACAGTCATTAAGGCTGCTCTTCAAGTTTTTGAAAAAAACAAAGTCATGCGCTCTGCTGAAATTTTTGCACAGGGTATTC
>JBBSCM010000386.1:0-3666 GCA_038250295.1 Anaerolineales bacterium
AAAAGCAACATGAATGTGGCAGTACCGCAAGATTTATCTTGCGCCCAAAACGCAACATGAATGTGGCAGTACCGCAAGATTTATCTTGCGCCCCCAAAGAGCAACATGAATGTTGCGGTACCCCAGGATTTATCTTGCGCCCCCAAAGAGCAACATGAATGTTGCAGTACACTAAACAAAATGTCACATCTCAAAATTTACATCCTCGGCGGACTGCAATTCAAGCGTGCCGACTCCCCCATCACTGATTTCATCTCCAACAAAGTACCCGCCTTGCTACGCGCCGAACCCATTCGCGCGACAAACTCGCAGCTCTCCTCTGGGGCGAGATGTCTGACACCGATGCAAAAAATAATTTGCGCCAAGCGCTGACCAACCTCCGCAAGATCGCCGATGACTGCCTGACCATCACACGTGACTCGATTGAATTCACTGGGGACTGTGATCTCGACTCTTCCAAATTCGAATCGGATATAAAATCCGCTTCTTCTCTTGACCATGAGCCTGCTTCCGTTATTCTGACAAATTCTCCCAGCCTCTACACTGGCGACTTCCTGGAAGGCTTCTACGTCCGCGACGCGCCGACCTTCGAAGATTGGATGCTCGCCGAGCGCGCCCGTCTGCGTGAACTCGCCCTCCAAGCCTTGCATCGTCTCACCGAGATCGAAATGAGCCGCAGAAATTATCCCGTCACGCTCGAATCGACTGCTCGCCTGCTGGCCTTCGATCCCTGGCGTGAGGAGGCACATCGCCAGCGCATGTCCGCCTTAGCTCGCGCTGGACAACGTTCCGCCGCGCTCGCGCAATATCAAACCTGTAGAAGAATTCTCGAAAAAGAACTGGGCGTTGAACCCTCCGCAGAGACAACCGCCTTATATGAACAAATCCGCGCCGCAGATAAAGTTCCCCTGCACAATCTGCCAGCCAACACGACATCATTCATTGGGCGCGATTCCGAGTTGGCAGAGATAAACGTCAGATTGCTGAATGCCGATTGCCGCGTATTAACTTTGGTCGGCGAAGGAGGCGTGGGCAAGTCCCGTTTGGCGTTGCAAGCCGCGCAGAGTCTCATCCATCGATTTTTGGGAGGCGTTTGGTTTGTCCCGCTTGCGTCAATAAAAGATATCGAGGGAATGTTCCTTGCCATTGCCAGCGCGCTCAAAGTGAACAGCTCGGGCGGTGAACAAATTCGAGAATATTTACAGGACAAAGACCTGCTTCTTATTTTAGACAACCTGGAGCATCTGCTCAACGATGCGGTTCTCAAATGGATCACCGAATCAATCCAATCCGCACCGAATATAAAATTGCTCGTAACATCACTCACGAGATTAAATATTCAAGCTGAGACTTTGCTGGAAGTACACGGCCTGCCACATGATGAAAACATGGAGTCTCCCGCCTCCAAACTTTTTCTCGAGCGCGCGAGACAACTCAAACCCGATTTCAACCCAAACGCAGAAGACACTATGGCAATTATGCGCTTATGTGAAATAGTGGATGGCGCGCCGCTCGCATTGGAACTTGCTGCCGCCTGGGTGCGCGGGCTTTCCGTGCCAGACATCGTGAAGGAGATCGAGCGCAATCTTGATATTCTGACGACATCACAACAGGGTTTGCAGCCACGTCATCGCAGTATGCGCGCGGTCTTCGATCATTTCTGGCATTTGTTGACGCCAGAAGAAAAAACTATCTTTCAAAAACAAGCCATCTTTCGCGGCGGCTTTACAAGGGAAGCGTTTCAAGAAGTAACAGGGGCAAACCTGTCCATACTTTCGGGCTTCGTGGATAAATCTGCGATTCATTTCAACGAAGATGGGCGCTATCGCAGACATTCCCTAATGGCGCAATACGCACTCTTGCGGTTAAGAGAAAAAGCTGCCTTGGAAAGAAAAACTTGCGAGAAGCACGCACGTTTTTTCAGCAAGTTCGTGAAGCAACTCGAATTGGAATTTTTCGGCGGGCAGCCGCAAAAAGCAATGACTCCGTTTTTAGCTGACCTTGCCAACATCCGCCTCGCATGGGAATGGGCAGTCGAGAATTGTGACGCAGAAGTGTTTAACAGCATGGCAGACACTTTCATGCAAGTCTTTGACTTTGCGGGTCTATATCAGGATGCCTATAATTTGGCTGTGAAAGCATCTGACGCGCTTACACCCCTGCTTTCTTCAGCGCCCATAGTTGTTGTGATTGCAAAAGGAAAGGTTATGGGCTTGGCAGGCGCGTTTCTGTTTCGACTCGGAGAATATCAACAAGCCCTGGAATGGTGTTTGAGATCCTTGCAGACACTTGAAGAAGTGCGTCCGCATATCGCTTATGGACACACACTCATCTATGCAGGCGCGGCAACATTTGGGCTGGGCAACATGGACGGCGTAATCTCATACTGGAAACAAGCCAGCATAGAATATCAAGCCGCTCGTTCGGAACGGGGTGAGATGACTGCCAGCTCAAATCTGGCTGAAGTGTTGAATGCAGTGGGAAAAATTGACGAGGGTAAAGCCTGCGCAGAACATGCGCTTGCTCTGGCTAAGAAAATGAACAATCTGGAAATGATAGGGGCTGCATCGACAAACCTGGCTGCAGCGGCAATACAGGAAGAAAAATATGCCGAAGCAACTCGATTTGCAGAGGAGGCATTACTCTCTCATCAGAAAATCGGTCACGATGCCCATATTGCCAACTCACTGGCTATCCTTGCGCAAATTGCACTCAAACAGAAGAACTTTGTTGAAGCGCATCGTCTGCTTGAAGAGAGCATTGGGATTTTAAAACGAGTCGGCAATAAGTTATATCTGGAGCAGCGAACGCAAGAACTGGACGAAGTCTTATCTGCGCAACGTCAATAATTATTCTGTCTACCCCGGCTTGACATTGTGAAGCAAAATACTATACTCGGGCAGGAGGCAAAATGAAATTCAAAGGCATGGATATTCTCGCAAAGCACGTTCCCGAGTTGAATTCAGCCAGCGGCAGAATACGGATCGCATTGTACGCAATCTTGCTGTTTGCATTAGTCACCGCTTATTTCATCATCACAGATAACATTCCCACCTGGAGCATTGACAGCCAGATCATCATCAGCGCATTGGGGTTCCTCGTTGTGAGTCTGTTCTTCTCCCGCAAACAAGCATACCAGGAGAAACATAAGGAACTCGCCTTTCGTAACGCCTTCGCTCATTACGCCATGCCTGGCTTGGCGCTCATCCTGGCTGCCATTGCGCACGCTGGATACATGAACGGCCCTTTCATCCCACCGGGCTGGTGGACAATTGTCTTCTTCGCGCTTGGCTGGTTCATGCTCTGCATCGGCGCGATATTGTGGATTCGCAGTATCTTCACATTCGGCGCGGACAATCTTGCACTGCTTTATGTCTATTATCCCGGTGAAGGAAAAATTATTGACTCCAGCATTTACGGCATCTTACGGCATCCAGTTTATGCGGGCGTCCTACGTGTGGGTATCGGGCTGGCATTGCTCAACGGTAATGCAAATGCCATCGCGTTTGCCATGCTCCTGCCGCTGGGATTCACAAGCTGGATTCGCCTCGTGGAAGAAAAAGAATTGATCGAACGCTTCGGCCAATCCTATCTTGATTATCGCAAGCGCGTCCCAGCGTTTTGGCCGCGATTGCGTGACTTGGGAACCTTCTTCAAATTTTTGAT
>JBBSCM010000387.1:0-3654 GCA_038250295.1 Anaerolineales bacterium
CGGTTGCATCAAGCGGGCGTTGTTGGTCTTGCGCTTGCAGGCAGCTATGCGCGCGGACAGGGTATGCCGCATAGCGATGTGGATGTGGATATCTTCGTTGAGATTCTTCCGCCTGAAACCTATACGCTTCGTTATATTGATGGCCATCTGGTCAGTCTAAAATATATAACGATTGAAGAAGAGTACGAATCTCTTACACGGCCTGAAAAAGCGATCTGGGCGGTTCCGGGGTTAAACCAAATGACCATTCTTGTGGATGATTCGGGCCGTTTGGCTCGGCTAAAACAAGCTGCACAAAATTTCAACTGGCAGAGCCTGCAATCCGCTGCGGATGAATATGCCGTTGAAGAACTAATGGGATGCGCCGAAGAAACTCATAAGATCATCGACGGTCTGTTGAAGGATGATGAATCAAAAGTATTGTATGCGGTTTGGGGGTTGTTCAAGGGATTAACCAATGCCGTGGCTGTTCAACATGGAATGATGATGGAAAGCGAAAATCGTTATTTTGATGTCATTCAGGAAAATATCGGTCATGCTCACGAATGGACGCGTGCATTCCGCCGTACACTTGGCGCGGATGTTGGCGATATAAATCTGCCTGTATATAGAACACGAGGGCAAGCCGCCCTTGCGCTTTATAAATATAGTGCGAAATTATTCCAGAATATCATTATAGAGAAACATCGTGATGTGATTGAGAATACGCTACAATTGGCAAACCCTTATGAAGA
Source organism: Anaerolineales bacterium (assembly GCA_038250295.1). Classification (GTDB taxonomy): domain Bacteria; phylum Chloroflexota; class Anaerolineae; order Anaerolineales; family Villigracilaceae; genus Villigracilis. The sequence continues at coordinate 735 of JBBSCM010000387.1, forward strand.
ATCTCAAAGCACGCGCACTCAAGGTTCATAAAACATTACTGCAGGCCTTTGGCGAACCCATCTGGCGCAATCCTTTGCCTGCCATTGATGAATTGGTTTCCACCATTCTTTCGCAAAACACAAATGACATCAATCGCGATCGTGGATTCAATGCTTTGCGCGCGAAATTCCCAACATGGGAAGCTGTACGGGATGCAAAATCCGAAGATGTGATCAATGCGATCAGACCAGCGGGACTCGCGAATCAAAAAGGACCGCGCATTCAACAAGTATTGCGCGCTATCACAGAAGAACGCGGCTCGCTCAACCTGGACTTTTTAGCTGGTTTGCCTCTCGAAGAAGCGCGTGCCTGGCTGACGAAGTTCAACGGCGTCGGTCCCAAGACAGCCGCGATCGTTTTATGCTTTTCGTTAAACATGCCCGCTTTTCCAGTGGATACACACATCTATCGTGTAACTGGACGGATCGGCCTGCGCCCCGAGAAGATGACCGTGGAACAGGCTCACCCGTATTTGGAAGCCATCTTTCCACCTGAAACTTATTATGCCGGGCATTTGAATCTGATTCGTTTAGGCCGCGAGATCTGCGGCGCACGCAAACCGAAATGCCCCCAATGCCCGATCAATAAGTTGTGTGATTTTAAAGAGAAGACAAAATAACATGTCATTGCGAGGGCGTTCTTGTTCTTTGCTCGAAGCAATCTCCGTGATAATGTAGGAGATTGCTTCGTCGGGAAGAGCACCCTCCTCGCAATGACGGGAAAAACCTTATGAATGAAAACCCGCCAGTCAGCATCGCTTTGGAAGAACTTGGCGTTCCGCATAAAATATTTCGCCACGACGCTGCGCGCCCCGTCAACTCGTTTGAGCAAGCCGCCAGTGATCGCGGACAAAAACCCGAACAGGTGGTTCGGAGTATTTTGTTCCGTATTGCAGAAGATGAGTTTGTAATGGCATTGGTGGCCGGGCCTGCGCAAATCTCATGGAAAACTCTGCGTAAATATCTTGGCCGCTCGCGTGTATCCATGGCGACAGAAGACGAAGTTTTCGCGGTGACGGGTTATCGCATCGGGACAGTGGGGCCGTTCGGATTGCCGAATCCGCTCAAGGTTTTGATAGATGCGAGCGTGATGAACGAGGAAGAAGTATCCATTGGGTCGGGAATGCGGAATACGGCGGTTATCTTGAAGAGTGCGGATCTGCGTCACGCCTTAAAGGATGCAGAGCTTGTATCATTGACTGAGAACCCTCCGCCCTGAGCGAAGCGACGAGTGCTCTTCGAGAAGCGCAGTCGAAGGGCAAGGTTGTATAAAAAATATTTGCTAGTAATATTGTCCTTCGACTGCGCTCACATCGTCCCGACGTTCTTTCGGGAGGACGAAAAGATTATGGAGAATTTCATGCTGACCTACAAACAACGTACGCTTAACTTTTTAGAGATCGAGTGGGCCACTTATATTGATAGATTCAATCGCTGGCCTGCAGAAGAGGGACTCAAACGTGTGAATGCACAGGGTTACAAACAGTTTCGCAATATGCTCGCGCATGTTTTGGCGTGGTGGGAGGAAGCCATGCCCATCATCCTTGCGGTTGCCGAAGAACGCGAATTTGCGCGCAAGAAATATGATTTTGATGCGTTCAACGCAGATGCGGTGGAGAAGTATAAAGATTGGGATGAGGCGGAGTTCCTTGCTCATTTTGAGAAAACGCGTCAGAAAGCCGCAGCAGACCTAAAGTCGATGAATGAGGTGGCGTGGGAGAATCGCCGTGTGCGTTCGTGGGTCAATGGTGTCTTTATTCATCATGCGCGTGAGCACCTGGTGGCATCCAGCCGTTTTCTTATTTTGGATGTACTTGAAAATGAATGGAACACCTATATTGAAAACTTTGAAAAGGTCGAAGATAAAGATGCGTTTTTGAAGAAGCAAGGTGTTGAAACTTTTCGTGAATTGCTCGGGCATGTGATCGGTTGGTGGGAGGAAGGTGAACAAATTATTACAGGTATTTTGAAAGACCCGAATTTTAAATCGCAAGACCGTGATACAGATGCATTCAATGCTGAATTGATCGCAAAATATAAAGAGCTTTCCGATGCAGAAGTGCAAAAACAATTTGAAGAGAAAAGACAGGCCATGATAAAACTGGTCAATGACCTGCCTGAAGCTGCTTTTACAAACAGGGATATTGAAGGCTGGCTTGCGGCAGATATCGCCGAACATTTTGATGAGCATAAAATGTAAAACTCCAAAGTTTTTGTTCGCGAGCAATTAAATTGCGAGCAGGATGCAGTCAAACTGCATCCCAAAAAATAAGGAAAACCATGGAACATATTGTGTATCTCGCGCTTGGAAGCAACATGGGCAGCCGCCTTGTAAATCTTAAGGCGGCGGTCAGCAACCTGACCCCGCAAATGACGGTGAAAAAGAAATCGTCGGTTTATGAAACACCGCCGTGGGGATTTGAGGATCAGGCCGCATTCTTAAATCAGGTTGTAATGGCTGAAACTTATCTTGAGCCTGAGGCTTTGCTTGGTCATTTGAAGCGGCTCGAGGCGGCTCTGGGACGTGTGCCAGGTTTTGAGAATGGCCCGCGCCTGATCGATATTGATATCTTATTCTTCGATGATGTCATCATCGACACCGCTTCAGTGGCAATTCCACATCCGCGTTTGCATAAACGCGCCTTTGTGCTCGTACCTCTTGCGGAGGTTGCGCCTGAGCTTATCCACCCGGTGTTGCGCAAGTCAATCAACGAGTTGTTGGAAGATGTGGATCGAAGCGAAATAACATTTTTTGAGGCAAAGCAATCATGAAAATTGTCCGATATAAAATTGACGGTAATGTGAATTACGGCTGGATGCTGGATGACAAGATCGGCGAGATCCAGGGCGATATCTTCGGCGAATACCGCAGGCGTGAAGC
>JBBSCM010000388.1:0-3584 GCA_038250295.1 Anaerolineales bacterium
AGGGCGTGGCGCGGCGTCCACGCCCAAGCCCGCCATAATACAAATCCCTTGCGGTTCGATAAAGATACTTCCTTCAGTATTTTCCTTTGAACCAAGAACATGTCCAAAATTATCATAAGCGCGGCGGAACCAATCGCCATCCCAGCCTGCAGCCCAAACGGTTTTTTCCATTTCAGCCAATGCTTTTTGAATCTTATTTAATTCAGCTTTGTCGTTTCGATGTTTAGTAATGCCAGCCATCTCCTGACATGCCAGCACGAACAAGCCTGCGATGAAAACGCTCTCTGCTACTGTGCCATCTTTATTGGTTGTGGTTTGAAAGGATTGACCCGGTGTATCGGAGAAGCAATTCAAGTTCAAACAATCGTTCCAATCGGCGCGGCCAATGAGAGGTAAATTATTTGGGCCAAGACGATCCAGCGTGTACTGAATGGAACGCTGCAAATGTTCATAGAGAGGCGTCTCACTTCCCTCTTCATTTTCATATTGCACTGGCGCGTCTAAAATGGACCAATCGCCGCTTTCCTTGATATATGCCGCCACACCCAACACAAGCCACGCAGGGTCATCGTTGAAGCCTGAACCGACGTCATTATTTCCGCGCTTGGTCAGCGGTTGATATTGATGGAATGCGCCGCCGTCCTTTAATTGGGTTGCGGCGATATCAAGAATTCTCTCGCGTGCGCGTTCAGGAATCATATGCACAAAGCCAAGCAGGTCTTGATTCGAATCACGGAAGCCCATGCCGCGCCCGATGCCGCTTTCAAAATACGAAGCCGAGCGGCTCATGTTAAACGTCACCATACATTGATAGGCGTTCCAAATATTTACCATGCGGTTGGTATCTGTATCGGGCGTAGTTACCTGGAACTTACCGAGCAGCATCGTCCAGTAATCGCGTAAGGCATCAAAAGCCTTGTCTGCATTTTCCTGTTGCAAATATTTTTGAATGATCGGCGTGGATCGTTTCTTATTGATGACCTGTGAAGCCGGCGGGTCAAACTTGTCATCTTTTGGATTCTCTTGATAACCAAGAATGAATATGATCTGCTTCTGTTCCCCGGCCTTCAAATGGACTTTGACATGCTGCGAGCCGATGAGCTGCCAGCCGTGCGCTTCAGAATTTAACGATGCGCCTGATTCGAGCACCTGAGGTTGGTCCCAGCCGTTATAGTTTCCCAGAAAGGATTCGCGCTGCGTATCGTAGCCAGCGAGCTTTTCAGAGCAGGCAAAATAAGCAAAGTGATCGCGGCGTTCGCGATATTCGGTCTTGTGATAAATAACATCGTCGACGATCTCAACCTGTCCAATGGAGTAGTTACGCTGGAAGTTGGTCGCGTCGTCGTTTGCGTCCCAGAGACAAAACTCAATGGCTGAGAACAGGCTGAGGTCGGAGTCTGATCCGCTTTCGTTGGTGAGAGTCACCTGCCAGATTTCGAGACTCTCCCCAAGCGGCACAAAATATCGGGTCGAGGATTTTATCCCATTGACTTTGGATGTGATGATCGTGTAGCCCTGCCCGTGACGACATTCGTATTCGTCAAGTTTTGTGCGTGTGGGCATCCATGATGGTGACCAGTATTTTCCGCTTTTGTTATCGCGCAAATAAAGATAGCGTCCGCCCATATCGAGCGGAGAGTTGTTGTAGCGATAGCGGGTGAGGCGGCGCAGGCGCGCATCTTTGTAAAATGAATAACCTCCCGCGGTGTTCGAGATCAAACCAAAATATTCCTCACAGCCGAGGTAGTTGATCCACGGCAGGGGAGTATCGGGGCGGGTGATAATGTATTCACGTGCTGCGTCGTCGAAATGTCCGTATTTCATGATTATCCTTTTTCGTATGTCATTGCGAACCGTCCTGAGCGGAGACGCCGTTCTTCCCTGGCACCGCCCGCCAGGGCAGGTGTGGCGTCGTAGTCGAAGGATGGTGAAGCAATCTCCAATTTATATAGGGATTGCCCACCTGCATGATTTGCTAAGCAAATCACGTACGGCGCAAGTGTCGTCGGGACGCTTCGCGCACCCTCCTCGCAATGACATATGTTTTAGAATTTTGCCAGTTCCTTTTCTATTTTCTCAACCATCTCCTGTGGCACGAAACCTGGGTGGTGATGCGCAACTTGTTCAAGGGTCATGTTCCCGGCCATGCTCATATCTGCCATGAGCAGGAAGCCGCCAAGATATTTTGAAAGAACGGCATGCCCGTTCGGGTCATCAAATAAGGTCTTGATGGTGAGGCCGGCATGTAAACGTGATGCGCGTTTTTCGGCTTCAAGTGTGACAGTTCCATTTAAGCGGATGTCACGGCTGGATGCACCGATGAGAATCTCAAAATCACCGGCTTCGGTTGACCATGCGTTCTTGATAATGTCAAAATACCAAAAGGCTTCGCGATTTAACTTGAAGGTGACAGTCTTGGTCTGCTGTGGATTGAGTTCTACTTTCTCGAATGCCTTGAGTTCTTTTTCAGGCCGCGCAAATGTGGATTCGACATCGCGCACATAGAGTTGAACAACTTCCTTGCCCGATACTTTGCCCGTGTTGGTTACATCCACTTTAACTTCGATGGTTTCATCCGGTGTGATGGATTTTTTGCTGATTTGCAAATTGCTGTACTCAAAAGATGTATACGAAAGTCCGTGGCCAAACGGGAAGAGCGGCTCGATTTCCTTTTTGTCGTAATAGCGATAGCCAACGAATATCCCCTCGCCGTAGTGGACTTTTCCATTTTCGCCTGGATAGTTAATGTAAGCAGGGTTATCTTCCAAACGAACTGGGAGAGTGGTGGGAAGTTTTCCGCTTGGGTTTGCATCGCCAAAGAGAATATCGGCGAGGGCATTACCTTGCTCCTGGCTGTCGTACCAAAGCTGGAGAATCGCAGGGACCTGGTCTGCCCAAGGCATTTCAACGGGGGAACCAACGTTCAATACTACGATTGTATTGGGGTTGGCCGCGACAACCTGACGAATCAATTCATCTTGATTGCCCGGTAATTTCATATCCACACGGTCGAAGCCTTCGGACTCCCACTCGCCATTTAACCCGGCAACGATCACGGCCACATCGGAACGTTTCGCAAGTTCCACGGCTTCGGCGATCATGTCTGCAGCGTGTGGCGGCTGATGACCAAAAGCCAGCGAGCGCCAGCGCGGGCTGCCTTTCCAGTAATATTCAACTTTAATATCGTACGCTTTGCCGCCTTCCAATTCGAGCGTGGCAGTCTTTTGTTTGCCCATGTCAGAATCAGACCAATGGTCAACGACCAGCTTGTCGTCAAGATAGAGACGGCACCAGCCCACGGCAGAGAGTGATAGCGTATGTGTCCCACTTTCCTGCGGTGTGAACAATCCTTCCATTCGAAGCGAGAAGTTATCCTGCGGAACTTTTGGAACACTGTTATCGAACCAGCCATGCTGGACGCGTGTACTGGTTTCAACATACAAAGGTTCACCAGAAAATTCAGTACCAGCAAACAAGCTCAAGCGGAGTCCGCTTTCGCCATTGGGAGTAGATAAAGTTTCGGGAGCAGGACCAGGCAGATTCTTGTGGATAAATGTCCCAGAGGCGGCCTCCACCAAAACATC
>JBBSCM010000389.1:0-3556 GCA_038250295.1 Anaerolineales bacterium
ACATCGGGCAGAAGCATATCCATCGGCTGGCCGAGCATGACCGCTTCGGCTTCAATACCGCCCACGCCCCAGCCCACAACACCGAGACCATTGATCATGGTGGTATGTGAGTCGGTGCCAACTAAAGTATCGGGGAATGCCAAAATATCGGTGCCGACGATTTTGGTCATCACGACTTCGGCAAGATTCTCAAGGTTGACTTGATGAACGATACCCGTCATGGGAGGTACAACGCGGAAATTACTGAAAGCTTGCTGTCCCCATTTCAGAAATTCATAACGTTCGCGGTTGCGAAGGAATTCCATTTCGGTGTTGCGGTCAAGCGCATCGGTTGTGCCGAAGAAATCCACTTGAATGGAATGATCGATAACAAGGTCAACCGGCACCAGCGGATTAATTTTCTTCGGGTCGCCGCCCAAGCGGGCCACTGCGGAGCGCATTGCGGCAAGGTCAACGACGGCCGGCACACCGGTAAAATCCTGCATGACCACGCGGCCAGGCAAGAACGGAATACCGGGACGAACACCTTTCGGCGTCCACGCGGCGATGTTCTTTACATCGTCCTGTGTGATTTCCTTGTCGTTGCATTGACGCAGGGCAGCTTCAAGTACAACGCGGATGGAAAAAGGAAGTTTGCTGAGTTTGGTCAGCCCGGCCTTTTCCAGCGCGTCGAGGCGAAAGATGACATATTCCTTTTTCCCCACTTTCAATACGTCACGGGATTTAAATAGATCTTGCATGGGAGACTCCTTTGGTGATGAGGATTTCCGTAGTAACGACTTAAGTCATTACTACGCTCACACCACAACTTGCGAAGAACATAAAGGAGCGCCTTTAGTATCCTTGATACTATGTGGTGGGGTTTACATGGCCATGTCGTTGCGAGGGCGGTTTTGCTTTTGCCCGAAGCAACCCCCTACAAAATTAGAGATTGCTCACCTGCACTTTGTGCGAAGCAGTCGAAGGACAGATATTACATAAAAATTTAATCGTTCCAAGTTCCCGCGCTTCGACTGCGTTCGGACGATCCTTCGACTTCGCTCAGGATGTCCTCACTCCGCTCAGCGAGGAGAGGTTACAACGCCATTTCCTTCTTAAGCGATGCAACAAGCTTTGCCTTATCAGCTTCATTCAAAAACGAAGCCTGCGCGGCATTTATTACACTTTGCTTCAACGTCTCAAATGGAACTTTCAAGTCTTCACATACATGCTGATATTCATGCGAAAGTGTAATTCGTGAAATGCTGGGGTCATCTGTGTTGACCGTTACATTTAATCCTGCCGCCATCATACGCGGCAAGGGGTGTTCGGGCAGTGACTTCACCACACCCGATTGATAATTGCTGGTCACACAGACTTCAAAAGCCACGCCGCGTTCCCTTGCAAGCGCAACGATACTTTCATCTTCCATCACACGCACACCGTGGCCGATCCTCTCGGCGTTCAAATTCTCAAGCGCATCGCGGACATTCGCAGCAGGTCCCCATTCGCCCGCGTGAATGGTCAAATGCAAGCCCGTCTGTTTTGCTTCCTTAAATATTCCATGGAACGGATCGGTTTTAAACTCCGCTTCATTTCCAGCCAGGTCAATGCCAACGAGACCGTCTTTCATATGTTCTGCGGCGAGCCAGGCGACCTGCTCTGCAAGGTCGGGGCTTTCATGCCGATTGACGGAAGCGATCAGTCCCACTTTAATTTTTGATTCTTTCGCGGCAGCCTGCGCGCTGGTAATGACCCAATCCATTACATCGTGCAGGGGAAAACCTTCCGCGCGGCTTAAAGCCACGGGCGTAAAACGCAGTTCGAGATAGCGAATGTTATCCTTCGCCGCATCCTCCACCGCTTCACGGGTGACACGGTGAATTACATCCGGTGATTTATAAAAAAGCCTGAGGGTTTTAAATTTATCGAGGAAGTTGGTAAAGGTCAACGGATCCTGGTCCTGTACCTGCACCAGACCGCTAAGTTTAAACATACTCTCGGGGACTGTCACACCATGCTGGTTGGCAATATCCAACATGGTCGTCAAACGCAGTGACCCTTCCAAATGGCGATGTAATTCCACCTTGGGAAGAGAAAAGTATTGATTCAACGGAACAGTATTAGTGGATACCAATTGGCCTCTAAGGTCTCCATCGTCATCGCGAGGGCGCTCTTGTTTTTCCCTGGCACCGCCCGCCATGATGATCCCCGAAGCGGAGCGAGTGGAAAGGCAGGTGTGTTTTTAGCCGAAGCAGTCTCCTCATGAGTTGGAGATTGCTTCGTCGGGAAGAGCAAGTGCCCTCCTCGCAACGACATGGTAAAAATTTCTCGTCTAGTGACGTTTCCTTTTCTTTTTGCCGCTGGGCGTGCCGCCAATCTGTACTTGTGTTTGCGTGGCACTTGTTGCAAGGACAGCGCTTTCAGAAGCCTCAATCGGCGAAATCTCCACGCGCCGCGGTCTTGCCGCAAACGCGCGACCGATCACCAAACCGCGCACATCCTCAAGCAATTGCTGGAACATTTCAGAAGCGCGTCCTTTATATTGTACCAGCGGGTCACGTTGGGCGTAAGCCTCGAGACCGATGGAGACGCGCAACGCTTCAACCTTTGTGAGATATTCCACCCACAACTCGCTGAACGCACTCAACAATAATTGCCGATGGACTTCATTGAGAACATACTTCCCGATCGAGTCGACTAAAACCGCGCGGTCTGACTCACTGAGAGTTGACACAGTCTCGTTGAGGCGGCTCTCCCCGAAAGCGATTCGCGCGGCGGGTCCGAAATCTGCAAAGCGAGTCGCGTTCTGACTCAAACGTGTAAACTCGCTTTGTCCCCAGGTGGCTCGCAGAGTTTCTTCCGCAGTCTCAAGATGATCCATCACATCTTCAACCACGTCCTGTGCTTCGCTGTTATCCAGCAATTGCGCGGCCAGGAAGATATAGGAGAAACGCATGAACAATTGCTTCATCTGTTTGTGCGTCTTCTGATCAAATGTGGCGCGTGTGCCTTGTGACAAGGTCAACAGCAATCTTAATTTACCAGCATCCGTGTCCACAGGCTCACGCTGCAATAAAACGTCAATATCGCGTTCGATCTGCGCATTGAGACGTTCACGTTTATGTACCAGACCATCGCGCGCGGTTTGCATGACCACATCCGCAAATTCATCCCAATCTACGGGCAATGGATTCGGCCACGGTAACTGCTCGCCTACGCGGTTTTGAATCGCGCCGATCAGACGGGCAGCATTCAAAGCGGTCAACTGTGACGCGACGATGTCTTGAATGTCATCCTTTACCGAATCAGGATCTTCGCCTAATGTGCGCGTCATTTCATTATTAAGCTTCAACGGCAAATGCACAAGCGAGCTGAGTTCTTCGACGATCTTCTGTGCGCGCGGCGCGTCTTCCCTGTCACGCAAGCCTTCAAAAAACGCGTCAATCGCGTCATCCCGTTCGGAGGTTTGCGCTTCAAAAGCTTCGTGTGTTTTCTCAACCAGCGATTCAATCACGCGCAGGTTGTGCTCGCCTTCCGCTTGAATGGCGCGGGAGATAAGATCCAAAGTTGCACG
>JBBSCM010000390.1:0-3552 GCA_038250295.1 Anaerolineales bacterium
GACACGGACAAACAGAATATCGCCGAGATCGTGATTGCCAAACATCGCAATGGCCCAGTGGGAAGCGTCGAGTTGATCTTCCGCAGTGCATTGGCCAAGTTCGAGAATGCGGCAACGAAAGTTTTTAGGCCGAATGAATAGTATCTTTACGCAACACGCAACACGTTGTTGCGTGTTGCGTGGTACGTAAAATAATGCCCAACTTCACCGGCTTCACCTCCTCCGAAACATTTTCTCAAATCCCTGATTCTCTTTTTCATCTGCTAAATGAAATTGATGATATTTCGGAATTGAAGGTGACTCTCTATGCCATCTGGCGGATCGAACATATCGAAGGGCATTTCCGCGCACTGTGCGAAACAGATTTCGAGGCTGAGTCGCTGGGGATGAGGCTTGACGAGATTCAGCTTGGGCTGGGAAAATCCGTCGAACGCGGGACCATGCTTAGGTCACAGCATGAAGCGGATGTATTTTATTTCCTCAACTCCCCGCGCGGGCGTCTCGCTGCTGAGGCGTTTGCAAAAGGTCAATGGCGTGAATCCGCAAAGATCATGTCTGCGCCAGGCGCTTCGCGAAAGTCAAATATTTTTAAGTTGTATGAAGAGAACATCGGCCCGCTCACGCCATTATTATCAGATATGCTGCGTGAAGCAGAAAGTATTTATCCGAGCGAATGGTTTGAAGAAGCGATTGAGATCGCGGTGAGCCGCAATATTCGCAACTGGAAATACGTGGAAGCCATTTTGGCGCGCTGGAAGGAAAAAGGGAAAAATGAAAGACAAGATCAACAAGACCCTGTCAAAGATGCAAAACGATACTCGGACAGCGAGTTCTCCGAGTTCATCAATCGAGATTGAAAATTTGGTAAAGTCACTCGGCGACCCCAATTGTCCGCATTGCGGAGGGGTGGGCTATGTGCGCATGGATGTGCCGCTTGGACATGAAAAATTTGGCAAGTTGGAATCTTGTGTGTGCCGCGCGAAAGATGTGGCACAAGGCGCGCGCAACCGTTTGTTTGCTTTAAGTAATTTGGACCGTTTAAGCCATTTGCGTTTTGAGAACTTTAGCGCATCGGGAAATGAGAAGGCAGAATTTAAAACGCAGCAGGAAAGGGACAGCTTATATAAGGCTTTCGAAACCTGTGAAGAATTTGCGCGACTACAAAATGGGTGGTTGCTGCTTGAAGGCGGTTATGGGTGCGGAAAGACCCATCTTGCGGCGGCAATCGCAAATGACGCAGTGAACAAGGGCATTCTAACTTTATTTATTACAGTTCCCGATCTGTTGGATTCTTTGCGTTTTGCTTATAACGACCCTGAGACAACTTTCGAGCAGCGCTTTGAAGAAATCCGCGGCGCCGCTTTATTGATACTTGATGATTTCGGGACGCAAAATGCAACAGCCTGGGCGCAGGAGAAATTATTTCAGATCATCAATTATCGTTATATCAACAAATTGCCAACCGTGATCACGACCAATTTGATGCTGGATGAAATCGAAGGGCGTATCCGCTCGCGTTTACAGGATGATGAATATGTAAAACATGTCAGGATCAGCGCGCCTGATTATCGCAGACCCAAGGAAACCAGCAACCCCGGCATTTCCACATTATCTCTGCCTGAGATGAGCGCGATGACCTTTAAGAGTTTCCTTCCGCGTGATGATGAGATCGGCAAGGAAGTGACCACAACGGTCATTACTGAAAAGCAGGATAAGTTTGGAAACAAATATAAAGACAAAGAGATCACGCGCATAAAAGTAACGAAGGAAGATGTAAAGACTTTGCACGAGGCCCTTCACGAAGCGGTGAATTTTGCGGAAGAACCAAATGGCTGGCTTGTATTTTTAGGGCAATCGTTTTGCGGCAAAACCCATCTTGCCGCAGCGATCGGAAACTATCGCGTTATGAATGGCGGGCAGGCCATGCTGGTCGAAGTCTCCAGTCTGCTTGATTATTTGCGCCAAACATTTCGCCCCAGCTCCGAAGTTCCGTTCGACAGACGTTTTCATGAAATCCGTACAACACCCTTGTTGATTTTGGATGACCTGAAAGAAAGCGGAGCAAGTTCTGTGTGGGCGGAGGATAAGTTATACAGTGTCTTGAATTATCGCTACAACGCACATCTGCCTACTGTGCTGACATCCACCATGAAGGCTGAATCCTTCGCGCTCAGTTATCCCAACTTATGGAACAAGTTACTGGACCCCACCATGTGCGTCATCCGTGCAATTAATATGCCGCCATATCGTCGCGTGGCCAAGGCGGGCAAGCCAGGCCCGCAGAAGAAAAAGTAGAAGACGAATCAGAAACAGGCTCCAAGTCAATGTGACGCGAGCCTGTTTTTCGTTACGAAGTGCCTGCAAGGGTATACTATGGTTATGAACACTTTTCCCACCCCGTCTTTTTTTGATGCCTCCCTCGTGAGCGAAATCTGGAAAGTGGATTACGCTGCCCGTGCAGACCAGGCACGCGATTGGGCGCATCAATACGACCTGAAACCTGCCTCCGTTTCGAAGGACAGAATCTCACTTTTGCTGATCGACGTGCAAAATACTTTCTGCATTCCCAATTTTGAACTCTTCGTCGGTGGCCGCAGTGGACGTGGCGCTGTGGACGATAACATCCGCCTGTGTGAATTCATCTATCGCAACCTGGGAAATATCACGCATATCACCGCCACCATGGACACGCATCTTACGCAGCAAATTTTTCATCCCATCTTTTTTGTAGACAGCGAAGGCAATCACCCCGCCCCGTACAGCGATATTCATGTCGCTGACCTAATTACGGGTAAATGGACATTCAACTCCGCCCTCGCGCCGCGCTTTAATATTGCTCCAGAGTACGGACAGCAAATGATGGTTCACTATGCGGAAGAATTGGAACGCAAGGGAAAATATGCGCTGACCATCTGGCCGTATCATGCCATGCTGGGCGGCATTGGACATGCGCTTGTGCCTGCGGTGGAGGAAGCCATCTTCTTCCATTCCATTGCGCGGCTTGCCCAGCCTGATTTTGAGATCAAAGGTGATAAGCCATTTACGGAAAATTATTCAGTGATCGGCCCCGAAGTATTGACCGGGCCAATGGATGAGATATTGGGCACACGCAACCCGAAATTTGTTCAGCAATTGCAGGAAGTTGATAAGTTGTACATCGCAGGGCAGGCCAAGAGTCACTGTGTGGCATGGACGATATCCGACCTGCTGGAAGATATTCAAGCCACAGACCCTGAGCTTGCAAAGAAAGTTTACCTGCTCGAAGACTGTTCCTCCGCTGTGGTCGTGCCCGGGGTGGTGGACCATACCGAAGCGGCGAATGAAGCGTATGTCCGCTTTGCCGAAGCAGGCATGAATATCGTAAAATCTACAGAGTCATTGGAATAATGCGTACCCTACGCAACACGTAATACGCAACACGAATTACTCTTCACGAATTACGCAACGAGGAAGCATGTCCATCTTTGATAACACCCGTCTTACAAATGAAACCTTCAAACTTGATATCGAACGTATGCGCCGAGGCTGGTATTCGGATAAATATTTCGAGAA
>JBBSCM010000391.1:0-3522 GCA_038250295.1 Anaerolineales bacterium
AAAATTATTCACATTGGGCTACGGCATTTCGTAGACAGAAAAGACCGACGTGATTTAAGTTTGTTTCAAATCGGTTGGCGTTTTGTTGATAGGCAATTATTGCGGCTCTTATCCTTTCCCATATCCTTATGTACCTATTTTTGAAACTGTCGGGTGACTAGAAACTTTTCATTGAATGGTAGTCTCGATACAGCGGCGGAAGAACATCGCCGCCTACTCGACCACCAGAGGAACAAGGAAATAAAAAAATGGACAAACAAGAACGCGATGAAAAAATTGAATTGTATGGTCACGGATATGATTTGTTGATGCAAACACTGAAAGATATTCCACAAGAAACGTGGAAGTTCAAGCCTGAGCCGAAAGAATGGAGTGTGCATGAGATTCTTATCCATCTCGCGGATTCAGAATCGAATGCGGCGTTGCGGGCGAGAAAGTTAATTGTTGAACCAAACGGTGTTTTGATGGGCTATGACCAAGATAAATGGGCAATTGAATTAAATTATCACGAACAAAGTTGGGAAGAGGCTTTGGAAGTTGTGAAGTTCGTTCGGAAAACAACCTATAAATTACTAAAACAACAACCTGATGAAGTCTTTGAACATTCAGTCAAACATCCTGACTATGATGAGCCGTATACCTTCGAGAAGTGGCTGAATATTTATTCGGGGCATATTCCAGGTCATATTGAACAGATACAAAATAATGTAAAGTTATGGGAAGAAAAAGAAAAATAATATGTCGTTGCGAGGAGGGTGTTCTTCCCGACGAAGCAATCTTCCAATAACTTGGGGAGTGCTTCGTCGCCAAAGAGCGGCTTCTCGCAATGACGAGGCGAAAGAGGAGAATGGATGACTATTAAACATATCTTCGTTATCGGCGCAGGGACCATGGGCAACGGCATCGCACAGGTAGCGGCGACATCGGGCTATCAAGTCACTTGCATGGATGTGATGCCTACCGCATTGGAGAAAGCCAAAGAGACGATTAACAAGTCAACAGAGAAGCTTTTGGAAAAAGGGAGACTCACGCAGGAACAAAAAGCATCAGCGGATGCGATTGGTTATGTCACCAATATGGATTTGATGAAGGGTGCGGATCTGGTCATAGAAGCCGCAACCGAAAACCCCGAGTTGAAATTCAAGATATTCAAAGACATGGATGCCAACGCTCGCGAAGGCGTGATATTGGCAAGCAACACATCCTCCATTTCAATTACAAAGATCGCAGCTGTAACTAAACGGCCTGACAAAGTCATCGGGATGCATTTTATGAATCCCGTACCGTTGATGAAACTGGTTGAGGTCATCCGCGGACTTGGCACCTCCGATGAAACTACGAAGACCATTGTGGAACTTTGCAAAATAATGGGCAAGGAACCCGTCGAAGCCAATGACTCGCCCGGGTTCATCTCGAACAGAATCCTGTGTCCGATGATTAACGAGGCGATATTTGCCTTGCAGGAAAATGTCGGCACGCCGGAAGCCATTGACCAGGTGATGAAGTTGGGCATGAATCATCCCATGGGCCCGCTTACGCTGGCGGATTTGATCGGCTTGGATGTTGTTCTATTCGTGATGGAAGTTTTGCAAAGAGATTTGGGCGAAGATAAATATCGCCCCGCGTATCTACTTCGCAAAATGGTGGATGCGGGATATTTGGGAAGAAAGACTGGAAGAGGGTTTTACAAGTATTAGTAGTTAGCTGTCAGCGATCAGCATTCAGCCATCAGAGCCCAGTATGATGGTGACTGAATTTTTTACGCACAACAAGGAGACAATATGAAGGATTTTCGTCAACTCAAAGTGTGGGAAAAGGCGCATCAACTGGCGCTATCTGTTTATAAAGTGACAAAAGGCTTTCCGAAAGAAGAACTTTACGGCTTGACTTCGCAGATCCGTCGGGCGGGCATGTCCATCCCAACCAATATTGCCGAAGGCTGCGGACGAAACACTGATCCCGAGTTTGCCCGCTTTCTTCAAATTGCAATGGGGCCTGCCAGTGAAACAGAGTACCAACTTATTCTCGCTCATGATCTTGAGTTTCTCCCCAAAGACACCTACGAAAAACTTCATACCGATGTTGAAGAAGTCAAACGTATGCTGGCGTCTCTCCTGAAAACCATCCGCGCTGACCGCTGAAAGCTGAGTGCTGAATGCTTGAAACAATCTACGACTATGTAATCATCGGAAGCGGATTTGGGGGAAGTGTATCTGCCATGCGATTAACCGAAAAAGGTTATTCCGTCCTCGTCATTGAAAAAGGAAAGCGCTTTGAAGATAAAGACTTTGCGAAATCCAACTGGCAATTCTGGAAATATATTTGGATGCCAGCCATCCGTGCGCACGGCATTTTGCAGATCGCGATTCTCAAAGGGGTGATGGTCTTGCATGGAGCGGGGGTGGGCGGCGGGAGTTTGGGATACGCCAACGTGTTGGAAGTTCCAAGCGCTGAGACCTTTGCGACGCCTGCATGGAATCAAAATGTAAAGTGGAGCGAGGTGTTACATCCGCATTATGAGACGGCGAAGAAAATGCTCGGCGTTTCGCGCAACCCCAAGTTATGGAAAGCGGATAATGTTCTCAAGCAGATTGCGGAAGAACGCGGCATGGGACACACCTTTCGCGCGACAGATGTAGGCGCTTATTTTGGCGAAGAGGGCGTCACCGTGCCTGATCCATATTTTAACGGCGAAGGACCGCCACGTGCGGGCTGTCAGCACTGCGGCGGATGTATGGTGGGATGTCGTCATAACGCGAAGAATACACTGCCAAAAAATTATCTCTATTTTGCAGAGAAGAATGGGGCGAGGGTTGTTGCTGAAGTTGAAGTAACCGATGTCAGACCGTTGACGGTGGACGGTGGACAATCTACGGTGGACGGTCCATACCCTTCGGGCACGATGTCGTCAGACGCCCGCTATGCAATTACCTATCAAGACTCAACCAGGCTCTTCAAGATTAAACAAACCATCCACGCCAGGAATGTTATCTTTTCTGCGGGCGTGATGGGAACAATGAAACTCTTATTGAAATTGCGGGATGTAAAGAAATCATTGCCAGACCTATCCCCGCGGCTTGGCGATATGGTCCGCACAAACTCCGAAGCTTTGCTCGGTTCGATTGCGCGCAAGTCGGATATCAATTTCTCGGAAGGCGTTGCCATCTCTTCGATCTTCAATGCGGATGAAGTAACCCGTGTGGAACCTGTGCGCTATCCTGATGGTTCTTCACTCATGCGATTCCTCGGCGCGCCGCTTGTTTCCGATGTGACCAATATCCCAGCGCGGATGATGCGTTCGTTCACCTGGGTATTTCGCAACCCATTGGATTTTTTGCGCGCGATGGCCCTTCCAGGCTGGGCGCATAATGTCACCATATTGCTCATTATGCAAAATGTGGATAATTATATGAAACTACGCATTGGACGGAGTCTGCTCACTCTCTTTCGGCGCGATTTGGTTGCCGAACGGGAGACCGATCGTGAGATCAGCGCGCGCGTGGATGTGGGTCACGATGTGAC
>JBBSCM010000392.1:0-3503 GCA_038250295.1 Anaerolineales bacterium
CACGGAGCCCACAGAGTTCACGGAGAAAAGCCCTTAAAAATCTCTGTGCGCTTCGTGATCTCTGTGGTGATGTATTTTCTTAGCCCATCCTTTTAGCCACTCCCTAAATGCCGCCTTTCACCCAGGAGCGACATAAATGTCGCCTTTCACCCAAGAGTGTATTAGTCACGGAAAGATTGAACAAAAAACTTTTACCACGGAGGCACTAAGGCACGGAGTTTTACCCTTGTTTTTTCTCAGTGACTCCGTGTCTCCGTGGTTCAAAAAATGTACAACCTATTCGTGACTATTACATCTTTCACCCAAGAGCGACATAAATGCCGCCTTTCACCCAGGAGCGACATAAATGTCGCGGTACCTATGTAGGATGAAACCGAATCACGTAAGGTGTGTAGGTAAGTGTGACCTTACTCACCTAATTGTGATTCCCTGCGCGGCGCAAGTATCGGTCACGAAAAACACTTCCTGACATCGTCCCGATGTTCTTTCGGGAGAGTGACACAAATTCATTCCACATTGACCCTGTCCCCATGGCTTATTGGAACAGAAATGACCAGAAAAATTACGTCCGCGCGTGAGTTGTTTTCAAAGCGATGTTTTACAAGCGGGGGGATTTCCAAACCCTGGCCTTTTTGTAAAGTTAGTAATTCGTTTTCAAGCCTCATTTGTCCTTCACCCCCAAGAATATAAAAGAATTGTCGAGATACTGTGTGATAGTGCATGACCTCTGCCTTTCCAGCGGGCACGCGCTCCTGTATCACACTGACATCATCGCGTTTAAGCAAATGCCAGCCATCGGAATTGTCTCCCCATAAGTAATGTTCTGCATTGGCAGTTGAAACAGGCTTTATTTCTTTCTGGGTCTCATCCATCTTCCACCTGCGATAAGGGAGATTAGAATAAACGCAACCGCCGCATAAGAGAAAGCGGTATTGTCTGTGCTGATGCCGATGGCCAGAAATGCCATGCCAAGAATAAGAAAAACTGTCGATACGCTGCGGCGGTCTATTTTCATGATTTATCTCACTTTCACTTCGCTGAAATCGTCAAATGATCCATCAAATAGTTTTGACGATTTATTGTTCAAGGTCATCTCGAAGAAACCGAGCAGATAGGCATCAACGATCTCCGTTACACGCTTTCCGTTTAATGGACCCTTCAGTCCGAGCTGCGGGGCGATGGGAGAAAGCAAAGGCAGGTCGCTGAAGTCAAAGTGTTTTGTGCCGTTAATGACAATCGCGCCTTTACTGTTTAGAACATTAGGGTAGAACCGATTGAACAATTGGTTATTCTTGCTATCCATCAGGTCGGCCCAGCCCTGGCTGAACATAAAGAAGGATGGCTGCGGAACGCCATTCGCAATTACCTCTGCTGAAACGGGACGCATGAATGGATCCATGCCTAAAAGGGCTTTGCAGCGCGAATCTGTGCCGCAAAATTGGATGGCCGCGCCGCCGCCCGTGGAATGTCCATAAACGCCAATGCGCTCCATGTCCAATGTTCCGAAGAAGATACTGCCCGCCTCTTTATTTAAACCTTCAAACTGGTCCAGTGTAAAAGAAATATCCCCGGCCCATTGATCCACCAGCTTACGAGCCACAACTTCATAATTTGGGTCATCAGCGTTTTCAGGCAATGCTTTGGGGTTGTTGGGGATCACCGTTCCATCTGGAAATACTGTGGTGACAGCCCCATACGTGTGCTGAACGGCAATGACCACAAATCCATGGCTCGCCAACTCAAGCGCCTGACCTGTATTTTGCGCATTAAATCCATTCCAACCATGAGAAAAGATGATGACCGGATAAGCATCTTCGGTTTGCGCAACCTGCGGATTTTTGTAAGCTGGAATCTTCACAAGAGCAAGATGGTCGAGAAAAAAAGATGGCAGGCCAATATGGGAGGCAACGGCGGGCGCATAAATATCAGCGTTTGACATCCAGGATGCGCGTTGGTCTGATGGTTTGACTTCTGCGGGATACCAGGCCTGGATCATGAACCTGCGCGCTTCGTCTTTTCCAGAATATAATTCTTTTCTGGCGGTATCCGTAAATTCATAAAGGACGGTGCCAATTTGAAACGGTCCGCCTGGCGTGGGGATCTTGGGAACAGGCAAAAGGACAGGTAATGCTGTTGAAAGCAGGAGCAGGATAAAGGTGCCGCCCTGAGCGAGTCGAAGGGTGGAGATGGATGCGATGGGTTTTATATCCCGAACAAAAAAGGCAAGCATGGTTAATATTAAAGTCAGCGCATAAAGCGGGACCATCTGCCAGCGATATCCCTCCACAAAAAAATGAATAAGAATAACGATAAGCGCGATGGCTGGGACAAATCGAATCACGAGCGGGCGCGGGTGTGGCCAAAGTAAATAAATGACAAGAAGTAACGGGAACAGAATTTCAAGTGGGCGCATGGTTTTCCTTTTAATTTGTGCCTGTCATTTTAAAGCTTTTTGCATAAAATTGAATGTGGAGGCGCAATGATATTATTTTCCCTGGGCATTTTTCTTTCAGCGTTTTTATTGTTTCAAGTGCAGCCGATGATCGGTAAATTTATTTTGCCGTGGTTTGGCGGCACGCCCGCGGTATGGTCCACTGCAATGTTGTTCTTTCAAATATTTTTGACAGGCGGATATGCATATGCCTATTGGCTTGTGAAACGCCCGAAGCAGGGATGGATTCACGCCGCGCTGTTGGGGATCACGATCGCGCTTCTTGCCGCGCTTGGGCTTGGGTGGCCGTCCCCGGTCACTCCCTCCGCTGACATGCGTCCCACCGATGTGGGTTTTCCCATATTCCATATATTCATTTTATTGACCGTGTCCGTCGGCCTGCCTTATTTCGTGCTGGCGGCAAATGGGCCATTGATGCAGGCGTGGTTTAGTCGCGTTTTCCCCGAAAGGTCTTACGCGCGCCTGTATGCCTTGTCGAACGTCGGTTCTTTGCTTGGCTTGCTGGCATATCCATTGATCGTTGAGCCAATGTTGACTCTTCGTCAACAGGGCTGGGCCTGGGCCGCAGGCTTTGTGCTCTTTGCTGTGATCGTTGGAATGTTGAGCTGGCGCGCACGGGAAATAAAAATAGAAGTGCAGCGCGTCTCTGCAAGCGAAAAGCCGTCAACTTCACTGCGCGTGTTATGGATCGTTTTGAGCGGCATCGCCTCGTTATTTTTATTGTCGGTCACGAATCAGATCTCGCAGGAAGTGGCGGTTATCCCATTTTTGTGGATATTGCCGCTCGCTGTTTATTTGCTTTCCTTCATCCTTGCCTTCTCTGACTCGCGCTGGTATGAAAGACGGGTATATGCCTTGCTGTTTAGTTTCACCAGCCTCGCCACGCTATGGATGTTGACACAGGCGGAAACTTTAAATGTTCTATTGCAAATTGCCATCTATAACCTGCTTTTGTTCCTGGCCTGCATGATATGTCACGGCGAATTGTACCGGCTGCGCCCGCATGCCGAGCATCTGACAGGTTTTTATTTAATGGTTTCGGTGGGCGGAG
>JBBSCM010000393.1:0-3497 GCA_038250295.1 Anaerolineales bacterium
CAATGGCAGACCATTCGCAATATCGTCCTGCCGCAAGTAGCGCCGGGGATTCTCGCCGCCATCGTCCTCGGAGCTTCGCGTGCGCTTGGTGAAACCATCGCTGTGTTGATGGTGGTCGGAAATATTCCGCAAGTCCCAACTTCCATATTTGATTCAGCCTATCCACTGCCGGCATTGATCGCAAATAACTACGGCGAGATGATGTCCATTCCTTTATATGATGCGGCTTTGTTGAGCGCTGCGCTTGTTTTATTAATAGTCATTCTAATATTTAACATCCTTTCCATGCTGGTGATCCAGCGAATGTTGAGGCGAAAATGGGCATCTTAACAAAAAAACACTGGCAGAGACGTCACCTGATGGAAGCCTTCATAAAATTTATCATGCGGGTTTCGTTGTTCATTGTGACAGGCGCACTTGGACTGATCTTATGGATCGTCGTCGTGCGCGGACTGCCAGCCCTCTCGTGGGATATGGTCACGAAAATTCCCGAAGGTGGTTATTACATGGGCAAGGGCGGCGGCATTCTTAACGCCATCATCGGTTCGTTGTATTTGGCAGCAGGCGGAACATTTTTAGCCATGCTCTTCAGTGTGCCAATTGCCATGTATCTCAAAACTTATTTGGGTGATTCAAAATGGGGACATTATGTGCGCCTCTCATTGGATGTGCTTTGGGGTATCCCTTCCATTGTGTATGGTGCCTTCGGGTTTACCTTGATGATCGCTCTCGGTATCCGCGCTTCCTTATTAGCAGGCATCATCGTTCTGGCATTGATCGAACTTCCCATCATGACGCGCGCCATGGATGAAGTCATCCGCCGCATGCCCGTTGACCTGGAACATGCCGCGCTCGCACTCGGTTCCACAAAATTCGAAGTGGCTTTGCGCGTGGTCACTCGCCAGATGTTGCCGGGTATCACCACCGCCATTCTGTTGGGCTTTGGTCGCGGCATCGGCGACGCTGCTTCTGTATTATTTACAGCAGGTTATACAGATCGCATTCCCACCTCATTGATGCGCCCCACGGCATCTTTGCCTCTGGCAGTTTTCTTCCAACTCGGCTCGCCCTATCCCGAAGTGCAGCAGCGCGGATATGCCGCCGCACTAATTCTTACCATTATTGTTTTGGCAGTCAGCCTCGGCTCGCGCTGGCTTTCAGCACGATTGAATAAATACACAGTCAAATAGGTTTTCAACGGAACACACTCTATGTTCCGTGTTCCGTAAGGATGAAATTATGGATACTCATATTCAAGTTAAAAATCTCAATGTCTATTACGGCAAGCAGCAGGCGTTAAAAGACGTCAATATTGAAATCCCCAAGAATCAAATTACGGTGATTATGGGACCTTCAGGCTGCGGCAAGACAACTCTGCTGAAAACCTTCAATCGTTTTCTCGAGCTGACCGATGGTACGCAGCTCACAGGCGAAGTGCTTGTGGGCGGTCAAAACATCTACGACCGTAATGCGGATGTGACCGAGGTCCGCAAAGTAGTTGGTTTGCTTGCACAGCGCCCCTCGCCGTTACCGATGTCTATTTATGATAATGTCGCCTACGGAATGCACATCCACAAAATGAAAAAGGACCGTAAAGATTACAAAGCCGCGGTGCAGCATTATCTGGAGATCGTCGGCTTATGGGAGGAAGTCCACAAACGATTACATGACCCCGCCACCAGCCTCTCCATCGGGCAACAACAGCGCCTCTGCCTGGCCCGCGGCCTGGCCGTCGAACCTGAAATTATCCTCGGCGACGAACCCACCTCCGCGCTGGACCCGATCTCCTCGCAAAACATCGAAAGCCGTCTGCTTGAGCTTAAGAATCAATACACAACGGTTATTGTTACGCACACCCTGCGCCAGGCAAAACGTCTTGCAGATTATGTTATTTATATGTATTTGGGTGAGGTCATCGAAGCCGGGCCGGCAAAGGAAGTGTTCTCAAATCCGCAGCACGAACGTACAAAGGCATATTTGGAAGGTCAGATTTAGAGGAGACGGCCGAAAGGCCGTCTTTGCTTTGGGGTTACAAAGTGCCCGTGAAGGGTATAATCTTACATTATGAAACAAATTCGCATAATCCTGCTTGCGCTAACCTTGCTGGCCTTCTTTTCATCAGTCCGGGCTCAGAGTGATGAACCATTAGCTATTATCATGACAGTTGACGGCCCGATCATGCCGCCCATGCTGGAATATATTAAGCGCGGAATTGAAACCGCCGAACAACGCAATGCGGAAGTGATCGTTATGCAGCTCAACACGCCGGGCGGAAGCATAGCCACCATGCTGGAAATCATTGAAGTGATGCGTGCCAGCGATGTGCCCGTTGTCGTTTATGTTTCTCCAAAAGATGCAATTGCGGGAAGCGCGGGCGCATTAATTACCATGGCCGGTCATGCCTCTGCAATGGCGCCCGGCACTGCCATCGGCGCGGCCAGCCCCATTGAAAGCTCCGGTGCAGATATTGAATCGACACTGGAAACAAAAGTAAAAGAGATCTTAAAAGCAAAAGCGCGCTCCCTGGTGGAAGAGCGCGGCACACAAGCCATCAAACTTGCCGAAGCCATGATAGAAGACGCGAAAGCTGTCACCGCCAAGGAAGCGCTTGAAGTAAAACTGATCGACTTCATCTCCGATGATACCGAAGACCTGCTTCAATCACTCAATGGTTTCACTGTTCAAATGGATGCTGGCAAGGTGGCGATCAATACGGAGAATATCCGCACAGAAAATGTAAACATCAGTTTCATCGAACAGCTTTTGCTGATGCTCACCGACCCAAATATTTCCTTTCTTTTACTAGCCATTGGTGTGCAAGGCATTCTCATTGAGATATCCAGCCCTGGCGGTTGGTTCGCAGGCTTCATCGGCGCGGTCTGCCTTACACTGGCCGTCTACGGCATGGGCGTATTGACCGTCAACTGGTTTGGATTCATCTTCCTGATCATCGCCTTCGTGCTTTTCATCCTCGATATCAAAGCGCCCACACATGGAGCGCTTACCACAGCCGGCGTGGCGTCGTTTATTGTTGGTGCGCTCGTGCTGTTCAACTCACCCGGCACCCCGCAATTCCAACGCGTATCGGTTCCACTCGTAATCGGCATGGGAATTTTCCTGGGATTGTTATTCTTTGGCATTCTCCTGCTTGCATTGCGCGTGCAGCATAGCCCGATCCAAACTGGAAGTGAGAGTCTGCTTGGGAAAACAGGAACAGCTAAAACGTTTGCGGGAGATGCGGGGCAAGTCCAAGTGGAAAGCGAATTATGGACGGCAGAAAAATCCACTGGATCAGAAGCCATCGGTAAGGGCGATTCAATTGAAGTTGTCGAAGTGCGTGGATTGAGATTGATCGTTAAGAAAAAATAGATTTTTGTACCGCGACATTCATGTCGCCCATAGCATGGCGACATGAAATTCGCGGTAATGAATAAGCATCACGAGGACCTTATTCCTGCTACCCCAACGAGAGACAGATTCAAACCGGAAACAGAATC
>JBBSCM010000394.1:0-3479 GCA_038250295.1 Anaerolineales bacterium
AACGTTATGATTGCAAGCCCAATCGCGAATTCACCAAAATCCTTACTAGTTAACCACTTTGCCAATATAATAGAAACTATAAAATTAGCCCCAGAAAAAATCGCCTGGTCAAATACAGCCAGTCCTCCTTTCAATCCCCAGCCTTTCAGGCGCCCCAAAATCACAGCAGGTTTTTCCCCAGAAATTTTTTCAATATAAGCTTTTACCATTAGAATCCTTTAATATCTAATTTTAGCTTAATAAGCATGATTTTCAGTGCGTTTTTTAATTCGGCTGGATAAAGCAAATATAAAAGAGTGGAGCTAAAAATAGCTCCACTCTTTTATATTTGACTAAATTTCTTACTTCTTCTTGCTCTTACTCTTCTTTGCGGTTTTTTCTACATCAATAGCAACAGCCATCGATGGAGCAGGTGCTTTGGAGCGATTGACTGCCCAAGCGAGAACGCCGAGCAAAGCGACGCCTACCATCCACACAACAATTTTGACGGAAATATCAGTGTCAGGTTGTGTATATTGCACAACGATGGGCGCAATAATCACAGCGACTAGATTCACAACTTTGATCATCGGGTTGAGCGCAGGACCAGCGGTATCCTTGAATGGATCACCAACTGTGTCGCCAACCACACCAGCTTTGTGACGTTCTGAGCCTTTGCCAGTATTTTTCGCTATATCTTTTGGTTCATCTTCGATCAACTTCTTGGCATTGTCCCATGCGCCGCCTGAGTTGTTCAAGAACACAGCCAACAACTGACCTGAAACGATGATGCCCGCAAGGAAGCCGCCGAGCGCCTCCACATGCAGGAAGATGCCAACGACAATTGGAGTCACAATGCCGAGCAGCGCAAGTGAAACCAATTCCTTTTGGGCGGCTGTGGTTGAGATCTCCACTGCCTGGGCATAGTCGGGTTTGACTTTGCCTTCAAGAACACCAAGCTTGAACTGGCGGCGGACTTCCAAAACGATCAAGGAGGCTGCACGCGCAACCGCTTGAATGGCAAAGGAGGAGAACAACCAGGGCAACGCGCCGCCGATCAACATACCGACAAATACTTGCGGGATGTCAACCCGAATACCAATTGCCTGAATTTGCTCGGCGAGAGGAATTCCCAAAGTGGCTTGCGCGCGGGAAACATCCACAAGGAAAGACCCAAACAATGAAACAGCCGCAATTACAGCGGAACCAATGGCCACACCTTTTGTAATTGCCTTGGTGGTATTACCCACTGCGTCAAGGTCCGCCATGATCTGCTGGGCATCTTTGGTAGCCTTATCTGTTTTACCAGACCAGGCCATTTCGCCGATACCATTTGCATTGTCGGAGATCGGACCAAACGAGTCCATTGCCACGTTGTTACCGGTGAGGGTCAGCATACCGATACCAGTCATCGCGACACCGTAGAGAATAAAGGTTGAGCGGCCAACTGCATCCAATTCTGGATTACTAATCGTACCGAAAATAGCAATGGACGCAATAATGGTCATTGCGATCACAAGTACAGACCACACAGAAGATTCAAAACCCAGGGAGATGCCGTTGAGAATGAGAGTCGCGGGGCCTGTATCTGCCGCTTTCTTCACCTCGTTGACAGGAGCTGCGTGTGTGCCGGTGAAATATTCAGTCAAGCGGTCAATCACGATCGCGAGAAGAACCCCTACACCTACAGCCATCGGCAAGCGCCACCAACCGCCCCACTCATTCATACCCGTTGTATTCAAATAAAAGAAACCAGCAATGAAAAATAAGACGGCAGAAACCACAGCAGATGTAAGGAAGCCGCTAAAGATCGCTTTCATGGCATCTTCACTCTTGCCGGTCTTGCCAGCTTTCACAAAGTAAGTGCCAATGATGGAGGAAAGCACACCGATGCCACGCACCATCAAGGGGAAGATGATCCACTCAAGGCGGCCGGTAATGTGCCAGAGGGCCAGACCAAGAATCAGGCCCGAAACGATCGTTACTTCATAGGATTCGAAAATGTCTGCGGCCATGCCTGCGCAGTCGCCGACGTTATCACCGACGAGGTCAGCGATCACAGCAGGATTTCTCGGATCATCCTCAGGGATGCCTGCTTCCACTTTACCGACCAGGTCAGCGCCGACATCGGCAGCCTTCGTGAAGATACCACCGCCCACGCGCATGAACAACGCGAGCAGCGTGCCGCCGAAACCGAAGCCAAGCAAAGCATCGGGCGCAGCAATACCGAGGATCATGAAAATGATCGTTCCACCAAGCAGGCCCAAACCATCTGTGAGCATACCGGTTACGGTGCCAGCGCGATATGCGATGCGAAGCGACTCGCCAAACGAACGCTTGGAAGCTGAAGCCACGCGCACATTGGCTTCAACGGCCATGCGCATACCGATTCGGCCAACTGCCAAAGAGAAGCCCGCGCCCATTACAAAGGCAATCGCGCGCGCAAAGCCGATAATTAGGCGCACTTGATCTGACGTGGAACCTTGGAATCGTTCCAAAGCCTCAGGAGACGGCGGAACAATATAGACCGAGAAGAAGAGCACGACGGTCAAAATGGCAATTAAAGGCAAAATGGAGCGCAACTGCTTTTGTAAATAGGCATTCGCTCCATCTTTAATTGCGTTCCACACTTCCTGCATCTTTTCAGTGCCTTTGTCTTCCCGCAAAATCTGGGAGCGCAGAAACACTGCGTACAACAAACCGACAATTGCAATGCCAAACACAGCCCAAATTGCAGTTGTCTCTACCGGGGTAAGTCCCATTTCAAACATTTAGGTTATTCCTTCCAAACATTGAAGAATATGCATAGGCTTTCGCCCATTAAGCACAGAGATTTTACAGGGGCATATTGAATGTGTCAAGAAATGTGGGTATCAATAATTTTTAGTGTGCAGAAGTTGACAATGCCCCCCAAACCTGATAAGATTTGTCGAAATTACTTATAACCTAAAACCAGGAGAAAAAACATGCTCCAAGAAATTGAGACTCAACTCTTCACCCTAACCCCAGCAGCCAGCCAGGCTGTTAAAGATATTCTTGAACAACGTAACCTGACGGGCTACGCATTGCGTGTGTATGTTGCCAGTGGCGGCTGTTGCGGCGTGAACTTCGGAATGGCGCTCGATAATAATTTCCGCGATGTGGATACCACCTTCGATGCAAACGGCATACAAGTGGTTGTTGACAATGTATCGATCGATTACCTGCGCGATGCCACCGTTGATTTCGTAAACGATCCCCAACACGGCCAGGGGTTTGCGGTAAGCAGCCCGAATGCCAAGAGCGGGCATTCTCACAGCGAAGGTGGTTGCGCTTGTGGCAGCGACGGCGGCGGATCCTGCGGCGGTGGCGGCGGTTCCTGTTCTTGTAATAACTAATTCACCTTACGCGATTCGGTTTCATCACTACATAGGTACCGCGACATTTATGTCGCTCTTGAGTGAAAGGCGACATAAATGTCGCGTACAGTAGTATGAGCAGACAAAACTGCGTAAGGTGAG
>JBBSCM010000395.1:0-3452 GCA_038250295.1 Anaerolineales bacterium
ACGCTTCCATACGCGTATACCCACTGCGTTGGGCGCATACCAATCCCTCTTCAAAAGCCAGGGCAGCTTTCTCATATTCGCCTTGAGAATGGCGTAGAACACCTAAATTGTTTAACAAGTTAGCTTGCCAGGATAGATTTCCCTCCTGCCGCCAAATCAGAAGTGCCTTCTCGTAAGAAGTGCCAGCCTCTGTATAATTTCCGATAGCGCCATATACTATGCCAGTCTCCATTAATAAGATGGGGATATTTGCTTCATCTTTCAGGCGACTATATAAATTTAATGAGTCTTCCAAAAACTCTGTTGCCTGGCGAGACTGTCCCAAACGGTGCAGGATTAAACCCTTAACTCTCAACGCATCTGCATAGAACATTTGATATTCATCACTGAACTCGGATAATTGGATAATTTCATCAACATCACGAAGCGATGCATCATAATCGCCTAAGAAGCGATTTGCCGTTGCCCGTCTGGATAAAGTCAGGATCAAGCCAAAATTATTTTCGGTCCGCCGAAAAGATCGTTCAGCCTGATCCAGCAGATTCAATCCATCACGCAGATCCCCTTTCATGTATGTAATTGCACCGCGAATCGAAAGCAGGCCAGGCCGCGTTCGCAGTAAAGAGGGCGGCAAGTCATTCAACCATGACTCAAGAGTAAGCATGGCACGTTGCAGCATGGGCGTGGAAGCGCGTTCGATCATCTCCACAAGAACATCGTTATTCCCCAATCGCTTATAGATGTAATGCGCCTTCTCCCATTCACCCAGGTCTTCATAGGCCCGCCCCATACGTGACAGGATCGGATCAATCTCTTCAGGATGTTCCTGTTCAAGGCGCGTTCGCAGAAAATCACGGAAAAGGTGATGATAGCGCAGCCACTTTCCATCCGTGCCAACAGGCAAAACGAAAAGATTGTTTTGCACAACTGCGCTAATCAGGTTCTGCCAGTTCTGCGGCTCTGAATATAATGGAGCCAGAACAGCCTGACAAAGAGACGTGTCAAATTCTTCGAGCATGGATGTGCGTAACAGAAAATCACGCAGGGCTGGAGACTGACGGTCAAGAACCTGCTGGCCGAGAAAATCGGACAAACCCACCCCAGTGTTTGACGAGGGTTTAGCCAAATCGGCAGGCAATGCTCTTGTGCCAGTGAATTGCAGACCGGTAATCCAGCCTTCTGTTCTCTCGAGCATTTTTCTGGCATCATCGTCAGAAATGCGCAGGTTGTTATTCTGTGCGAACAAAGCCTGGATCTCACTTGAATGAAACGCAAGATCGGAAAAATCCAAACCGCCGACCTGGTCATGCGCCACCATTAAAGGAATATCGGGGAGGCCTGTCAGGGTTCGCGAGGAAATAATCAGATGGCAGTTTTCATCCACAAGCTGAACGAATCGATTCAAGAAGGCTTGGATGGGCTGAACATCATCGACCAGATGAAAGTCATCGAGCACCAGAATAAAATGTTCATGGATCTGTTCATAGGTCTCATTGACCAGCGTGACCTGCATCCTCTCCATATCCTGCTCGAGCGAAGTTAAACTGCCAAGCATGGATGTGGACTGGCTTCCAAATTTAGGGAATCTTTCCGCCACCGCTGCGATCACATATGCAATGAAACGCTGCGGATCGCGGTCCAGCTCATCGAGAGCCAGCCAACAGCACGGCAATTCACTTTGATCCGCCAGGTCAATGAGAAGGGATGTCTTTCCATAACCGGCGGGCGCAGAGACCAGAGTCAACTTTTTATCAAGAGACTCAAATAAAGCGTCCAACAGCCGCTTGCGCGTTAATAACTCTGCCCGGCGGCGTGGAGGAATGATTTTGGTTTTGCTGATCGGAATAAGGGACATATGATGGTTCAGTCAGACTATCTTACCTTAAAGAGCAGGTACTTTTTATGATTTTATTACATTTGATATAAAGGTTTGCTTCGGTCATATCCTTTGCAATGACATAATAATAAGGGTAGTCACATTATAATCAGGCAGACATGCTCACTCCCGAAATCATTCTCAAATCCACATTTGGTTACGATACCTTCAAACCGCTGCAGCGCGAGATCATTGACAACGTGATAGCACACCGTGACACGCTGGTCATCATGCCAACAGGCGGCGGCAAGTCGCTCACGTATCAGGTGCCCGCGTTAATGTTAGACGGTCTCACGGTTGTCGTCTCACCGTTGATCGCGTTGATGAAAGACCAGGTGGAGCAGCTCCAAGCGTTGGGTGTCTCTGCGGTTTTTCTCAACAGTTCATTATCTCCCGAAGAATATCAGATGAACATGGACTCTGTGAAAAGCGGACAGTCCAAGCTGCTTTACGTGGCGCCTGAGACATTACTGACTCCCAGAATTTATTCGCTTCTTTCCTCCCCTTCGACCGGCTCAGGGCGAGCCTCAAAACTTGATCTGCTTGCGATTGACGAAGCCCATTGCATCTCAGAGTGGGGACACGACTTCCGCCCCGAATATCGTCAGCTTGTGGATGTGCGCAGAAAATTCCCGTCCGCTGTGTGCATGGCATTGACAGCCACCGCCACGCCGCGCGTCCGTTCGGATATTATGTCATCACTGGGGTTTACGCAATCGAATGAATTCCTCGCTTCTTTTAATAGAGAGAACCTGTTTATTGAGGTAACTCCAAAACAAGACCCAGTTGCGCAGACCTTACGCTTTCTGGAGAATTTCAAAGACCAGTCAGGCATTATCTACTGCTTCTCGCGCAAGCAAGTGAATGAACTCTCGGCCACCCTTGCGCGGCATGGATATTCTGTCCGCCCGTATCACGCTGGGCTGGAAGATGGGGATCGCAAACGAAATCAGGAAGCCTTCATCCGCGACGATGTGCAAATAATTGTCGCAACGATTGCATTTGGAATGGGAATCAACAAGCCGAACGTGCGCTTCGTAATCCATTATGATCTTCCAAAGAGCATAGAAAGTTATTATCAAGAGATCGGCCGCGCTGGAAGAGATGGTTTGCCTTCGCATTGTTTATTGCTTTACAGCTACGGTGACGCCAGCAAGCTCAGATATTTCATCGACCAAAAAGAGGAACCTGAAAGAAGCGCGTCCTATCAACATTTGGATGCGATGACCCGCTACGCAGAGGGAAGTATTTGCAGACGCAAGCCGTTGCTCTCTTATTTTGGCGAGACATTTGTCAGCGAGAATTGCGGCACATGCGATAACTGCGGAGTGGATGAAACTGAACTCGCAGACATCACCATTCCCGCGCAAAAATTTTTGTCCTGCGTGAAACGCAGCGGAGAAAGATTCGGCGCGGCGCATGTTGTGGATATTCTGCTGGGCTCCAAAAACGAAAAGATCGAAAAATACAGGCATCACGAATTATCTACGCATGGGATTGGCAAGGAATTAACCAAGTCACAGTGGATGCATATTTCCCGTCAACTGGTGGAGCGTGGACTGTTGGATCAGGAGCC
>JBBSCM010000396.1:0-3425 GCA_038250295.1 Anaerolineales bacterium
ATTGTCATTCCAAAATCCGCGCGTCATGCCGATCCACGGCGCTTTGATCACCAGCTCTCCAACCGCATTACGAACCGACTTTCCATTTTCATCCAGCACATCGGCGTCCATGCCGGGGCAGGCCGCAGAGAAAGCACATGGCTTCAACGGCAACAGCGGATTGCCCATCACAATGCCGCCTGAAATTTCCGTGCCACCAGAATAATTGATAATAGGCCGTTTGCCCTCGCCTACTTTTTCAAACAACCACATCCACGGGTCTGGATTCCACGGCTCGCCCGTTGATGCGAAGCATTT
The DNA here is from genome assembly GCA_038250295.1 of Anaerolineales bacterium. Classification (GTDB taxonomy): domain Bacteria; phylum Chloroflexota; class Anaerolineae; order Anaerolineales; family Villigracilaceae; genus Villigracilis. Next base: position 298 of record JBBSCM010000396.1, read on the forward strand.
GATCGAAGAAAGATCATGCTTCTTGAAATGCTCCTCACCCTGTGGAATCAACGAGCGAATGAGAGTCGGCGAGACTCCCATTTGATTGATCTTGTGCTTTTCGACCAACTCCCACAACCGATTCGGCGCAGGAAAATCTGGCGCGCCGTCATAAATGAACATCGTGGCCCCAAGTAAGAGACTTCCAAATACCTGCCACGGTCCCATCATCCAACCCATATCGGTCATCCAGTAAATCACATCTGGTGGTCGAGTAGCGTTCTTTGCGTATCGAGACCCATGCACATCCGTCCCAAAGGCCATATCCTGCGCCGCTTTGATAGGGAATCCACAATGCGTGTGGACTGCTCCTTTCGGCTTGCCCGTTGTGCCCGAGGTATAGATAATCATCAGCGGGTCTTCGGCGGAGGTGATCTCCGTTTGAGCAGAATCAGCTTGCGGCGGAATCAGATCGTGCCACCAGTGGTCACGCCCCTCCTGCATGTAGACAGCCTGTCCCGTTCTTTTCAATACGATCATGTGCTTCAATGAATCAACTTGCTCAGCCGCCTCATCTGCAATGGTTTTCATCTCCACAGCCTTACCGCGCCGAAACGCGCCATCGGATGCAAAAAGCGCTTTCGCATTTCCATCCTGTAACCGAGAGACAATTGCGCCCGCGCCGTAACCAGAAAATAATGGCAATATAATTCCGCCGATCTTCGCAATCGCAAGCAAAGCGATCACGATCTCAGGCGTCATCGGCATGAAGATTCCGATTGCATCGCCTTTGCCCAAGCCAAGCGAACGCAATGCATTTGCGGTTTGATTCACTGCCTTATATAGTTCTTTATAAGTCAAGGATTTGGTTACCCCTTCCTCTCCCTCCCACACGACTGACAACTGCGAAGTCCCCGAAGGGGGCTCACTAATAACTGATGACTGGTACTTATCCACACAATTATGGACAATATTCATCTTCCCATTTACACACCATTTCGGGAATTGAATGCCATCGGAGAGATCAACGGCTTTTGAATACGGCTCGTAGAATTGGATATCAAGATATTTAAAGATGGCATCTGTGAACCAGGCCACATCACTCGTGGACTTCCGCATGAGTTCTTCAAAGTCTTTAATCCCTTGCGTTCGCATGAATGCTGTTAAATTTGCGTGTTCAATATGTTCAGAGGTTGGTCTCCAAACAATATCACCGCCGAAAGTAAATTGTTCTGGCATGGATATTCTCCTCTCAATTGGCTGGCACGATTGTAATGCCAACACACACTGAGGACAATATAAATTACTTATAATTCTGCTGATCGCAATGCGTCGCACCTGACGCAGTCAAGTATGATCCCCTGAGCGTAGCGAAAGGTCTCTCCTCCAAACTGTGTAACCTCAGTTAATAACTCACCTTATGCAGTTTTGTCTGCTCATATACCGTACCGCGACATTTATGTCGCCTTTCACTCAAGAGCGACATAAATGTCGCGGTACCTATGTAGGATGAAACCGAATCGCGTAAGGTGAGTTAATAAGACTCGTTTCAATGAGAATAACAAGATGCCGCAAAAGGATAGTCTTTTGCGGCATCCATCTTTAAATAGAGGCAGCGAAGGTTAATTCACTCGTATCTTGACGAACAATCTCTCCTTCGCAGTACGCGCGATGTCTTCTGGATTCGCGTTTCCATTTTCAACACGAATGCCTAAAGGTTTCGCCGACTGTGGTATGTGTCGAATATATTCGAACATCAGCGCTTCCACAGCCCTGCCATCCAATTCTGTTTCAGCAAATCCCTTGACAGGTTTGCGTTTCAATAATAAATCCACCTGCGCGCCACCTTGCAGGTTGCGCCACCACGTTCTGTCGCTGCTGGTGACGACCCACAAATAACCGTCATCTTTGTAATAACCGACAGGGGTTGTGTATGTTTTGCCTGTCTTGCATCCTGTCACTGTGATCAACATCGTGCCGTTGCTCAACATGCCGTGCAAGGGCGAACGCAAGACCCAGGCCATAAAATCGTTTCCATTCATTTCATCACTCCATACATTTGATCGGGATTAAGATATTGCGGGAAGCGTTCTCTCAGCGTAGTCCGCGCTTCATAGCACAGGTGACAGGCATCGGCGTAGTGTGAATCGTGCGGAAGGTTATATTCACTCACCAGCGCAGCGGGTCCGCCCGCGAGTACGCGTCCGCAGAGCGGGTGGGCATCCGCATTATATTTGTCGCAACTCTCTTGGAGCGGCGCCGCGAACACATTGCCAATTGAAATGCCCTGACAAATATGGACGTTGCCCAGCGGGTCAAGATGGACGCGGCCCGGCTCGCGCAGGTCTTCATGCGGACAGGCATCGAATCCTTCCCAGGGATGGCTGGCCGCTTTTTCGGCAAGCATTTTCACCGCCCGACCGCGATACATCACTGCGCCTTCATCTTCAATTTGACCATGCGTTTGTTTGGCTTCTGAGTCTGGCTGTGCGATGCTGATCATACCCGTTGGAATGTTCAACCACTTTGCGGCGACCAAAGCATTCTGCGGACGTTCACCCAGACATTCATTGCAATGGAACAAGTCACTGCTCACGGTGAAATCTGCGAGCCTCCCCGCAAAAGGACGCAGCCAGTCTTCGGCATCCGCGACAGAGTTTGCCCAATACGCATTGGAGACAATACCCACAGAGAAACCCATATCTGCTGCTTTGCGAACCGCCTTAACCAAAATGGCATAATACAAAAAGGGCTCACCGCCTTCAAAATAGATCGAGCTTACCCCTGCGTTTTTTGCCTGCTCAAGAATTTGTTCGATCTGGGCAATTGTGAGAGTTCCTGTCTGCCACGGACTTCCCCACACAAAGCAATGATCGCATTCGTACGTGCATTGATAGGTAAGCAGAATATGCAAGCCTTCAAGTTTCATATTGAACTCCTTGCTTTCTTTAACTGTACACATAACCGAGCAAAGAGTCACGGGTCAAAAATCACCTCCCAGACTATAATAAAGTAACCCTTTTTTGGAGGCATTCATGTCAAACGTTTTTCCATCCCCTCACCCGCTGGTTGCCCATAAACTATCACGTCTGCGTGATAAAAATACAGAACCCAAGAAATTCCGCGAACTGGTACGCGAGATCGCCGCG
>JBBSCM010000397.1:0-3411 GCA_038250295.1 Anaerolineales bacterium
GTGAAGCCCGCGTGCCTGCCGATAAATCCAAGCGTTGGATGGAAGAGAGTCTCCCACGGCAGCGATTGCACATCCGCCGCCCCACTCTCGAGGATGACGGACAGAATCGCGGCTCCTGCCCCACTGTGAGCGGACTCGAAAGAATCCGTGAGATTGATCGCGTCCCATAGTGCGCTGCCCATTCCGCGCAAATCCTCTTCGGTCACCACTTGCCCATCTGCGTATTTGCCCGCCAATAGCGAACTCATCCGCCGCAAGTGAGGCAGTTTGTAAACCAAATCATCGGGCGGGCAGATCACGAACGGAGTTGAATAAATGTGTCGCGGCATGGTTATGTTTTCCCTTGTTTTTTTACTTTGGAGTCAGACTGCTTGCTGTCTGATAAATTCAAGAATCTTATTCCGGTTTCTGTGTCGGCAAAATATCAGGCAAATCCAATTCTTCGCCAAGCGCTTGTTCATCCTTATCCCCGCGCATGACAGAAACGATTTTCTTTTTCGGGAACGCGTCCAACATCACCACCGCCTCGGCATTACAATACGGGCAGGCCACAGAAAGCTTTTGCTCATCCGTGATCTCACGCAATAACGTATAAGTCCGTGAGCAATTCCAGCACTTGAAAGTAAATCTCTTTTTCATCATAACATCCTCTTTCCCAATTACCCAATTACCTAATCACCAATTACCAATCACATCATAAACACTGCGCCAACAATCCCAGCAAAGAACAAGACACTCGAAGCGATCACCAGCCGCCGTTTGTAAATTGCCGACTGCTCGAAGAAATCCTCGATCCCCAAGCCTTCGGAAAATTTCTGCGGGTCCTGCTTCAAAATATCAGGGTCAACCATCCACTTTTTGGGAGTCAACGCCGCGAGAGTCAGAATCAACGCGAATAGCCAACAGCCAAACGTGACATAAAACGCGGCATTGAGCGAAACCGTTGCCTTATCTCCGTGAATCAGTTTCAGCGCCGTCGCATACAAGCCCGGGATGGCAAGTTCCAGCGTCAACAATTTCTCGCTGAGTTTATCCAGCAAATCGCTTTGCGCGGCGATGCTTTCATAAAACTTCCCGCGCAGTAGTTTTTCGTTATCATTTAATGGACGGGTGGAGATCGGTTTATTTGGCATGATATTCCCTTAGCGCGGCGGTCAGAACCTGTCCGTTCGTGAACGGGTCGGCTTGTAAACGGTCAATGGCTGGAATTTTCTCCAGCGCAGTCTTTACGGTCTGGTCAGCGAATGTAACGACCAGTGTTCCCGCGTCCTCGCGTAACTTCAATTTGATTGCCATGCGAAAAGCCCCTTTACATTGGATGTGATTGGTTGATCCCTATTTTACCCGATACAGCCCACTCAGCCTCCCCAAAATGCGACGGTGGAAAAAGAGTTGAAGACCATCCACGAATGAGACCACGAATACTCGAATAACGTGGCACTGACATTCGTTTATTCGTGAAAATTCGTGGACGGTTGTCCATGCGGAGATGAGCGAGTTGGGCAGGGTCTTGTCCAGGATCATGGCTGGGGATACGCACGCGAAGCGGATTTGTCCGCGTTGGCGAGTCAACTGCGGGAGGCGGTGGAGAAAGAGTTGAAAAGTTAGAAAGTTGGAACGTTTGAATGTTTATCCATCTGATAAAATAGCGAGTGAAAGAGAGCGCGATATGAAACCAAACCCATCTCCCCAACAAGTGAATGATCGTATTCTCCAATTGGAGGAAGAGATAAAACGTCTGCAAAGCGAACTGGCTGTCCTGCGCTCGCAGAAACTTGTCTACGCGCTTTTGAAAACCGATGGTCCCCTGCCGCGTGAGAATCACACTGTAGTTCGTACTGAAGCGGGATTAACTGTCAAAAGCTCCCGTCTCACGTTATATACCATCATGGATTCCATGAGAGAGAATAACTCCCTGAAAAATGTCCGCGATATTTATGAACTGACCGACGAGGAAATGCTGGACATTCTGGACTATATTCATTTGCACAAAGATGAAGTGGAAAAAGAATATCAGCAGGTTGTGAAATCTTCTGAAGAAAATCAAAAATATTGGGAAGAAAAAAACCGCGAATTGATGGGAAAAACTTATCAACAGCGGGAAACGGTTCTTGCAAAGCTAAGGGAATGGCGCGAGCAATATCACGCCAACCATGAAGCATGAAGGTACTTCTTGATCATCACATGAAAAAACAGGGCATCCTGCTTTGGGGCGTTCTGGAAAATGAAGGCTGGCTTGCATTGCTTGAAATTCCCATGTTGACATTTGCAGACGTGGATTTACCGATTGACAGCAGTGATCGGGATGTATGGCGGTTCATCCAGAAAAACAGCCTGATTCTGCTTACGGCGAATCGGAACAATGATGGCGAAAATTCCCTGCAACAAACGATTTGGGATGAAAACCAGCCGACTTCATTGCCTGTGGTTACCATAGGCATCCTTGACCGCCTTGAAGAACGCGCCTATCGTGAACAATGCGCCGAACGGCTTGTGGAAATCGTTCTGAATATTGAAAACTACCTTGGCGTGGGTCGCATCTATATCCCATAACTCACCACACCACGCAGGAGATGTGGGATTAATCTTATCGACAAGATTCGTCTTCTAAATCGGATTCTCCCACGGGTGAGGTGCGACGCACTCGGATTTACCAGATTCCTGCCGCTTCCTTCACCATCTCCCGTGGCTGTAACTTAATCGCATTCTTATTGCAGCTCGCCCTGCATACCCCGCAACCATAACAAGCCGTCGGATCGATTATCACTTTCTTATTATTTGAAGAATATCTTATCGCGCCGTACTGACATTGTCTCATGCATAATCTACAGCCATTGCACGAGTCCATGGAGACACTTGCCACCCACTCCGCGCGAAACATGACGGGATAATCCTTGCGTGCGTGCGTGATGCGATAAGCCATGCAATCCTGGTCACAGTTGCATAGTCCGCCGATGAAAGGTGTCTTGAACGTCCACACTGAATGCACAAGTCCCTCTTTATCGAGTTTGCGAATGGACTCCAGTGCTTCCTCTTTTGAGAGAGTTTCCAGGCTGAACGAATCATCGAGCGAGTCCATGAGTTCCTTGTCCATGGTCAAGCCGTAGCAGTAGCGCGCATTCATATTGCCAGTCGTCACACGCCGGCAGACGCAGGGAAGCCGCACCGCGCCTTGCACCATGTCGAAGATTTTCTCCACATCCTCCATCGGCACAACCTGACCATAATGATCCTGCTTCTGCATGTGGGTCAAGACAGGCTTGGCAAGTTTCATCAGTGGAGTTTTACGGATCATATCCAATTGCTTGAGGCTCTTTGGGACTCGCTTATCAAACCCGTTTAGAAACTCCGCCGCGTATTTGCGGCGTTGATTTTGATCCAACAAATCTTTGGAGTAATTCTCCATGGTCA
>JBBSCM010000398.1:0-3394 GCA_038250295.1 Anaerolineales bacterium
ATACACCGCAAAGAGCAAGAGCGCGGCTACTCAACCACCAGCCCTCGCAACGACATTGGGTTAAGATAACAACCTCTTGGCTGCCTTGTTATGCTTCTCCATTAACTTGCCCTGGTCCACCGTGACCAGTTGACCTTCTTTCACAACGAACTTTCCATTCACAACGGTGTAATCGGCATTGACCGATTGACCGAAGACAACTGCGGCCACAGGGTCGTGCATGCCTGCATAGCCGAGTCTATTCAAATTGACCGCGAAGAAGTCGGCGCATTTACCTGCTTTCAAGCTGCCGATGTCGTTGCGGCCCAAGACTGCCGCTCCGCCGAGGGTGCCAAGATGCAAAGCTTCACGCGCGGTCATCAATTTGCGGCTGCCCCGCCCCGCTTCGACTTCGTTCGCTCCGCTCTCTCCGCTCAGCGCGAAGTTGGGAGAGGGTGTAGCAGAGAAACCTGTAATGCCTTCTTTGAGACGTGACAGTAGCATTGCCTGTCTCACTTCGGCCAGCAGATGCGAACCGTCGTTAGAAGCGGAGCCGTCCACGCCGAGACCGACGTTGACACCCGCCTTGAGATATTCTTTGATCGGCGCAATGCCTGAGGCCAGCCGCATGTTCGAGGTGGGACAATGCGCCACGCCGCAGTTATGTTTGGCGAAGACTTTGATTTCCTCGTCATTGACCCAGACCGCGTGCGCGAACCAGACGTCATCACCCACCCAACCCACTTCCTGCATGTATCCGACAGGACGATGACCGAACATCTTCATGCAGAACTGTTCTTCGTCTTCGGTTTCAGCGAGATGCGTATGCAGATGCACACCATATTCACGCGCCAGTTTTGCGGATTGCTTCATCAAGTCTGTTGTTACAGAAAATGGCGAGCACGGCGCAAGCACGATCTGGGTCATCGCGCCTGGTTTGGCGTCGTGATATTTTTCAATGAGACGCTGCGAATCTTTGAGAATATTCTCTTCGGTATCTACAACTGAATCGGGCGGAAGTCCGCCTTGGGATTCGCCGAGGCTCATCGAGCCGCGCGATGCTTGCAGGCGTAAACCGATCTCGGAGGCCGCAGCAATTTCATCGTCCAGTTTTGATCCGTTCGGAAACAGGTAGAGATGATCCGATGCGGTGGTACATCCCGAAAGGGCCAATTCCGCCAGTGCGGTTTGAGTCGAAATAAAAATATCTTCGGGAGTGATGCGCGCCCAAATGGGATATAAAGTTTTGAGCCAGTTGAAAAGGTTTGCATCCTGCGCGGCAGGCACGGCGCGCGTGAGGGTCTGATAAAAATGATGATGGGTGTTGACAAGGCCAGGCAGGACGATGTGACCCTTGAGGTCGAGCACCTCGTCGGCAGTGGCGGGCATCTCACTCATAGGTCCCACTTCTTGAATAAGTCCGCGCCGAATAAAAAGACCACCCTCGGGAATTTCCCGCTGATGGTCGTCCATGGTTACGATGTGTGCGTTCTTGATGAGAAGAGTTGTCATAGAAGTGATCAGTAATTGGTAATTAGTGATTGCGCCTAGTTGAGTTGTCTGACAACTTCAAGTGTAGCAAAAAAGAGAGAGGATGTCAACAATATACCAAACGAGAGAGTTTCCAAGACCAAGCACACTTATGTCGTTGCAAGGGCGATAGCCGAAGCAATCTCTTGTTTAACGGGTAAAATTCAATAGAAGTGTTCTCCTGTTGTGAGGGGACTGCTTCGGCACAACCAAAAGCGCCTCGCAGCGACATAGAGGAAAAGTATGTCCATTCAACTCATCCAAAAATATTATTCTGAACTCGACAGGATCATTCGTTACGGCGGGTCGCGTAATGAGCAATCTTTACGCAAGCCGTTTCAAGATTTACTTGAGCAATATGCCCGCGCCAAAGGGCTTGTATTAGTCGCCGAAATTGAATTGCAAACAAAGCGCGGCACGCGCATTCGTCCCGATGGTGTGTTGAAAGATGCCTTGCGCCAGGATTGGGGATTTTGGGAAAGCAAGGATGAAAAAGATGAACTTGAAGCCGAGATAAAAGCCAAGTTCAATAAAGGCTATCCGAATTTCAATATTTTGTTTGAAGATACCCATACAGCGGTTTTATATCAAAGCGGGGAAGAAACAATGCGAGCGGACTTTAAGGACGCAAAGGCATTGGATGCGATCATCACGCGTTTTGTGAGTTATGAACCAAAGGAAGTAAGTGAATTTCATAAAGCAATTGAATTATTCAGTGCGGAAGTGGGCGGATTGGCGGAAGTTTTAAGAGCAGTAATCAGTGAGCAGTTAGCGGTGAACAGTAAGTTCAGTGACGCGCTATCTGAATTTTTGGAATTGGCGAAGAAGGCGATCAATCCGAATATCGAAATGGCGGACGTGCGCGAGATGATCATCCAGCATGTGCTAACCGAAGATATTTTTATGCGCGTTTTCGATGAAGCTGAATTTCACCGTGAGAATGTAATTGCTCACAAACTGGCAGAAGTAGCGGGGACGTTTTACATAGGTGAGACGAAGCGCAATATTCATGCCAAGATCGCGCCGTATTACGAGACCATCAATGCACGCGCTTCGCAAATCTATGACCATCATGAGAAGCAGAAATTTTTGAAGGCGTTGTACCAGAGTTTTTACAAGGCGTACAACCCGAAAGACGCCGATAAATTGGGAATTATATACACGCCTGAAGAAGCCGCGCAGTTCATGATCGAGGGCGCGGATCATTTAATTTTCAAGCATTTTGGAAAAACACTGGGCGATAAAGGCGTGGAGATTCTCGACCCCGATACTGGCACAGGCACGTTCATCACCGAGTTGATCGAATACTTGCCGCCTGAACAACTGGAATATAAATACGAACTTGAAATCCACTGCAACGAAGTTTCGCTGTTGCCGTATTACATCGCCAACCTGAACATTGAATATACCTACAAACAAAAGATGGGGGTGTTCAAGGAATTCGAGAACATCTGCTTTGTGGATACGCTCGATAATACGGGCTTTGAACACACGGGCAAGCAATTGAATTTCTTTGGGATTGTGGATAAGAATATTGAGCGTATTGCAAGACAAAACCAAAAGAAGATTATGGTTGTGATTGGCAACCCGCCGTATAACGCCAATCAAGCCAACGAAAACGATAACAATAAAAATCGTGAGTATCCTGAAATTGACGCGCGCATCAAAGATACTTATATCTATGAAAGCACAGCGCAAAAAACAAAAGTTTACGATATGTATGCGCGTTTCTATCGTTGGGCATCTGACCGCCTCGATAAAAATGGGATTATTGCTTTCATCACGAACAGTTCCTTCCTTGATTCGAGAACCTTTGATGGATTTCGCAAAGTAGTATCTGACGAATTCAGCCACATCTATATTGTGGATTTGGGTGGGAATATTC
>JBBSCM010000399.1:0-3376 GCA_038250295.1 Anaerolineales bacterium
ATCGCGACTGGTACATTTGGAGTAACATAGATCCCAAATATAAGGGGCCGTGGGGAGAGCGTGTCTGGCATTCCTCTACAACTGGTTTCTATTACGGCATTTTTGAAGCCTTCATGCCAGACCTGAATTATGAAAATCCCGCCGTAACAGAAGAAATGAAAAAGATATCCTCCTTCTGGCTGACAGATATAGGCGTGGACGGTTTTCGTCTAGACGCCGCCAAGCATCTGATCGAAGAAGGTTTGACCCAACAAAATACAGAAGCCACCCATCTCTGGTATCAAAATGAATTCTATCCCGCCTACAAAGCCATCAATCCGGAAGCCGTGACCGTTGGGGAGTTGTTTGGCGATGGATTAAATACAATCGCCAACTACATCAAGAATGACCAGTTCGATCTTGCGTTCAATTTTCAACTTGCAAATCAATTCCTGAAATCTGCCGATTCAGGCAATGCAGGAAATTTAGCAAACACACTCAAAGTCAGCGACAAAGCAATCCCTGACCATCAATACGCTACCTTCCTCACCAACCACGATCAAAACCGTGTCATGTCTGTTTTTAATGGAAATGTGAATAAAGCGAAACTCGCTTCATTCTTGATGCTGACATCGCCCGGCACACCCTTCATTTATTACGGTGAAGAGATCGGCATGCAAGGTCAGAAGCCGGATGAAGATATCCGACTGCCCATGCAGTGGAGCGCGGACGAGTACGCGGGTTTCTCCATGACAAATCCATGGCGCGCCCCTGCCAAGGATTACGCACAAGTCAATATTGCGCTACAATCGGGCGATTCAAATTCTCTGCTCGAACATTATCGGGCTTTGATCGCACTTCGCAAGTCTCATTCAGCCTTGCGGACAGGGAAAGTGGTTTTGCTGGAGACAAAGAACTCTGGCATCTACGCCGCCTTGAGGATCGATCAAAATGAAACAATTATGGTTTTGGTCAATCTTACAGACGAGTCGATTTCAGATTATGAGCTCACTCTTGAAGGCGCAGGCTTGGCAGAGTCATCTTATAGTGTGGAAACCTTGTTTGGGACTGGGCAGGCTAACGGTCCCGAAAGAAGCGGCGAAGCATTCCCGTATAAACCTTTTGAGAATCTGGATCCATACGCGATGTATGTTTTGAAAATCGATCCAAAATAAACAAAGGGTGATATTCCAACAGTTGAACTGCTGGAATATCACAGATGCAAATCCAAATAATGAGGAAAATAATGTCCACACCAGATTGGGTAAAAGATGCAATTTTTTATCAGATTTTTCCAGACCGTTTTGCACGGAGTCCGCACAATCCTGCCAGTTCGCTGCCATTCGAGCCATGGGACTCCGCGCCCACTCAGCACGGATTCAAGGGCGGCGACATTTATGGCGTGATCGAGAAGTTGGATTATTTGCAAGACCTGGGAATCAACGCGATTTATTTCACACCTGTTTTTGCTTCGGCTTCCAATCACCGTTATCACACCTATGATTATTACAATGTTGACCCGTTGCTTGGCGGCAACGACGCGCTGAAAAAATTATTGAAAGAGGCGCATAAGCGTGATATTCGCGTTGTCCTGGACGGCGTGTTCAATCACGCCAGCCGCGGTTTCTGGCAGTTTCATCACGTGCTTGAAAACGGCGAAGGCTCTCCTTATATCGATTGGTTTTATTTTGACCCGGAGCGATTGAAGGGACGCCGCCGCTGGGGAGCCTACCCGGCAACTGGCGAATTGCATGCCCTGGAAAATGGCGAGGGGAGTTTGAAAGCAATCGGCTACCAGGCCTGGTGGAACCTGCCCGCTTTGCCGAAGTTCAACACCAACACGCCAGCCGTGCGCGAATTCTTATTTGGTGTAGCCGAATACTGGATCAATGAGGGCATTGACGGGTGGCGGCTGGATGTGCCGGGCGAAATTGACGATGATGAATTTTGGCGCGAGTTCCGCAGGCGTGTGCGCGCCATAAACCCGGAAGCCTATATCGTTGGCGAAATCTGGCATGAGGCACAACGCTGGCTGCAAGGCGACCAGTTTGACGCGGTAATGAATTATCTTTTCACGGCGGCTTCGCTAAGTTTCTTTGCAAGCTCACATCTGAATATGAACATCGTCACGCAGGCGGGCGGACTCAAAGACCGCGTCCGCCAAATGCATGCGCACGATTTTGCCAATGAAGTGGACCGTATCTTGAATATCTATCCGCCCGATATCACCGTGTCACAACTAAACCTGCTCGACAGCCACGACATGCCGCGCTTTCTTTCCTGCGTAAGCGGCGACAAGGCTTCGCTCAAGCTCGCGTGGCTGTTCATGTTCACCATCTCAGGCGCGCCCTGTCTGTTCTACGGCGATGAGATCGGCGTGGACGGTGCTCACGACCCCGAGTGCCGCAAGGCTTTTCCCTGGGACGAAAGCAAATGGGATAAAGACCTGCTCGCGTTTGCAAAGTCATGTATCGAAATCCGCAAGGAACATGCTTCGTTGCGCCGTGGTGAATATAAACGTATTTATGCCGAAGGTGAAGTGATGGCGTATATGCGTTCCTATCAGGACGAGAATGTAATTGTCGCATTCAACGTTTCGAATGAAGAAAGAACTATTGATATGGATTTCAGCAACAAGCCGAATATCCTTTTAGGTAAACCCGTCATCTCGGGAAACAAAGTTACTATTCCTCCGAGGAGCGGAGTGATAATAAAATAAGGATAAAACAAACTCACCCAATATCAACATCTCGCGGTGAGTTTGTTTTTTAAAGTCAAAGACAAATAAAATTTGAGTTCACCCTGTGTCCTTTGTGGTAAAAATGGATTATCACCCCTTTACAGGAGATCCATTATGGAAGAAAAATCCAGTCTACATACAGAAGAAAAGCGCAGATCGCCGATGATTACATTTGTGGTCATCGGACTATCTCTGGCGGGTTGTCTTTGTCTTGCGCTCGATGTCTTCTTCCTGTTTAGGCCTGACAAAATACCCCTGATCGTCCAATCGCTCCCCTCTCAAACGGTTACTGTACCTCCAACTGTGGAAGCAGCGGCGACTTTGCCTCCCAACTTAACTGCGAATCAACAAGTGATAGGTTCCACGGCAACCGCACAAGCTGTTCAAGCCATATCCACGAACTCGATTAACCTGTGGCCTGTATTGTTTTCTGACACATTTGATTCAAATAAAAACGATTGGATCATTGGTGATGACGACGACGATTTTGCGACCCTGACCCGTGAGATCAAAGATGGGAAATACGTCTGGGATGTGAATTAAAAACAATCAGTCATTGCCTGGGTGCCTGCGGATACAAAGCCTGTCAGCGATTTTCACCTGACCGTGGAAGTGAAAAAGATCAGCGGTTCAACCTAATCTGACTGGGGGCTCGTA
>JBBSCM010000400.1:0-3374 GCA_038250295.1 Anaerolineales bacterium
AGTGAACGTCACCGCATGACGGGTCTCGAAATGTTAAATGATGTCTGGCGCGCTGCAACAGGAAATTAAAAGGCTTTTTGCCACAGAGATCACAGAGTCGACCGAGAAAAGATTTTTAAATCTCCGTGCTCTCCGTGTGCTCTGTGGTGAACAGGGTTTTACGCTACTTGATCCTAAAGAACATATAAACAAAAAGAGCGGCCACACTGGTCGCCCATTTTTTTATTAACATAATTGGGCGTGGAGACCACGCCCCTACTTAATGCGGTGTGCTTGCAGCGTACACGAACACCTGCACATCCATCCCGTCTTTATTCAACATATCCATTGCAGGCTGGAAGGTTGCGTCCTTGATCTTTTGCATATCGCCAGCGGGCGCGTACACCGAAAGCCGCGCCTCTTCATCAGACATCTTCGCAACCTTCACTTCCGCACTTCCGCACGCGGCCTTGATCTTCTCTGTCATTTGTTTAATGGCATCATCAATGGACATAAGCGGCTCCTGATTTGGTATAAAAATTATATATCATCTTCACCAATTTTTTTATCCCGCAGTTGAATTGCGAAGCATCCCTGTGGGACTGCTGGATAACCCATCTATCCGCTCTTCATCTTTGCAACGGTCACACCCTCGCCGCCTTCGGTGCTTCCGCCTTCCTCAAACGAACCCACGTATTCATGTCCGCGCAAAGCCTCGCGCACGGCCTGCCTTAATTTACCTGTCCCTTTGCCGTGAATGATGCGCACAAAAGGCAGGCCCGAAAGAAAAGCCTGTTCCAAATATCTTTCCATCTTATCGAGTGCATCCTCAGACATCAATCCGCGCAGGTCAACTTCCATACCGGGCGAGGACGATTGACGATGGATCGTGGGCTCTTTACGTATTTCGTATTGCGTATTATGTAATGACTCTTCACCTTTGGGTTTTCGAATCAAATCGGATAATCTCGCCCGCACACGCAATGTCCCGATCTGGATTTCCGCATCAGACTCACCCAAAGCTGTCACGAGGCCTTCAGCATTCAACGTGCTGACAGTGACCCGCTCTCCCAACTTCAAGGACTGATTACTGCCAACTGATAACTGCTCACTCTTTCTCTCAACGGGTCTCTCCACCTTCTCTTCCATCTTTTCCATTTTTTCTTCAATCGCTTTGATAGCTTGTAAAGGCTGGCTGGCTTTTTTAAGTTGAGTCTTCAAAGTGTCAATATTACTTTTTAGCACAGCCACTTCCAACTCACCTTCGGCACGCGCTTTGGCTAAAGTTTCGCGGCGTTCATCTTCTATCTTCTCAAGACGTTTCTCAAGATCACGATTTTGGGATTCCAATTTACCGCGCGCTTTCTCCAGCTTCTCACGTTCACGGGACGTGCGGTTGCGTTCCTTGCGGATGTCATCCAGTAATTTATCGGCCCGCAGATCCAGTGGATTGATCTCCGCTTTGGCCGAGTCAATGATCGATTGTGGAAGTCCCAGTTTCTGCGCGATCAACAGGGCGTTGGACCTGCCCGGGAGACCGAGAGTCAGCTTGTAGGTAGGGCGAAGCGTCTTGATGTCAAATTCGAGTGATGCATTAACCACTCCATCTGTGGAATGGGCAAATGTTTTAAGTTCAGGGTAATGCGTCGCAACCATGGTCATCGCGCCTGATTCCAACAAATGAGTCAAAATCGCGCGCGCAATCGCCGCCCCTTCCTGCGGGTCTGTGCCTGAACCCAGTTCATCGAAGATCACAAGCGAACGGCTGTCAATTTTCTTCAAGATGCGAATGATATTCGTGATGTGACCACTGAATGTGGAAAGCGACTGCTCGATGGATTGTTCATCGCCGATATCGGCCCACACCGAATGGAAGCACGGCAGCTCCGATCCGCTTTGCGCGGGGATGTGAAGCCCGCTTTGCGCCATGGCGACAAGCAAGCCAACAGTTTTTAGTGAAACCGTTTTGCCGCCCGTGTTCGGCCCCGTAATAACAATGGCACGCGTACCGGGCGCAGGGTCCACATCAATGGGAACGACATCGTTTGGGTCAATAAGAGGATGGCGCGCATTGAGCAACTTGATTGACGACATCGTGCCCGTAGGGTGTTGACGATTTACAACTGACGATTGCTCAGACTGTTTACTGTTCACTGATAACTGATTACTGATGAGCGGTTCACTTGCCCTCAACTCTTCTGCATATTTTGCTTTTGCAAATGCAAGGTCTAATACGGCAAGATTTTCCACGCCATACTTTAATTCAGTTACATGTTCACCCACCTGCACGGAGACTTCCGCAAGGATGCGGCGTTCTTCGTCACGCTCGGCTAACTGCAACTCGCGGATCTGATTATTGGCTTCCACCACAGGCAGCGGCTCCACGAATAAAGTCGCACCGCTGGAGGATTGGTCATGAATAATGGATTTTATTTTGCCTTTGAATTCAGCGCGCAAAGGAATCACATAACGTCCATCGCGTTGTGTGACGATTGGTTCCTGTAACATCGAAACAGTCTTTGAATCGGTTACATATTTTTGCAGGCGGCTCATCAAGCGGTCTTGTGCCACGCGCAGGTTACGGCGGATATCTCCAAGCTTGGGGGAAGCTGAATCCAATATCTCACCGCGGTCGGAGAGAATGCGCGAGATCGCATCCACGAGGCCGTGTGAATCTGGCAGGCCCAGCGCAATCTGCGTCAGGCGCGGATATTCGTCCCCACGTTTATCAAACGACTTCTTCAGGTCACGGCACGAGATCAGCGTAGACTTAACATCCAGCAGCGCATGCGGGTCGAGCACACCGCCGCGCGCAGCCAGGTCCGCTTGCGGGCGGATATCATGTGCGCCGCCGATGCCTGTGCTTTGCATGGAAAGTAATTTACGCGCTTCAGTGGTCTCCGCAATGCGAGCCGTTGCCAATTCAAATGAAGATGTTGGTTCAAGCGCGCGCGCCAGATCCATCGAAGCGGAGAAATCACAGAAGCCTGTCAATCTTTGCAGGATCTTTGGGTATTCGAGAACGTTGAGAGTCTTGCTATCCATAGTAAGAGATTATACTTTGGAGTCAGGCAGCTTGCTGCTCGCACAGGCAGCGAGCTGCCTGACTCCAGAGGAGAGAACATGAAACTAAAAAATAAAACAGCGATCATCACAGGTGGGACTTCGGGAATCGGAAAAGCAACAGCTTTGTTATTTGCAGAAGAGGGCGCAAATCTCATCGTCACGGGGAGGCGCGCAGAGAAAGGAAAAGCTGTTGAAACAGAATGCAGGCAGAAGGGAGTCCGATGCGTGTTTGTAGAGGCGGATCACACAAAGCTGGAAGACTGTCAAAGAGTTGTGGATATCGCTTTGCGAGAATTCTCTCAAATCGATATTTTATTTAACAACGCGGG
>JBBSCM010000401.1:0-3373 GCA_038250295.1 Anaerolineales bacterium
GTGTGTTTCATTTCAGTTGAAACCGTCCCGAAGGTTGGCACAAACGACCAAATTTTCTCGACAAAACCTTCGGGACGTTCTTTTGGTCAACTCATTTGACACACACCCAAATCTTATTAAGGTAAATCCACAGTGACATCCGCCTGCCAATCCATACCCAGAAAATTTCCTTCGCTATCTGTCACGTTGCCGCTGATCTCGATATGATATTCACCTTCCTCCACCACCACGCCGCCTGCCTCCCATTTATAGACGCCATCCTCAACCACCCAGGGATTACACGGCCCATTTCCTCCAAAGATGCAGTAGGTGGCAAGTTCTTCGACAATGACATGCACCGTATCATCATCTTTCTCCGCCGTGAAAATGACGTCATTAACACCATCGTTCTCGCCGATCTCCAATCCGTTTTTTAGGATGACGAATCGTATCAAGTAGTCTTCTGAAAATTCAACGGAGCAATCATAAATGTCGCCGTTATCCAGAACGATGCCGCCTTTTCCGCAGTTGCCCGGCCCCGGACTCACTTGAGATGTGCTTGGGAAAGAGGGCGCAGGAGTGCCGTAAGCCACTGCGGGTAAATCAGCCAATGGGACGTTACAGGATATATATTGTGCGCCTGCGCTCACCCAACCTTCATCCTGCGTGACTGTATCCCGGACATATGCCCAGCTTCCGCCGGGGACACCTTGAGGCGCAAATCCCAGCGGGGTCACGACACTGTTGGCAGGCAAGACTCTAATTGGCGGGCGATAAGCAGTCCCCGGGCCGAAGCGCAGATTCAAATCCTGAAGAACGTTACAGCTTGAGTCATCGCCGGCAGGAGTAGCCTCATCCACTGTAGGTGTTGGCGGAACAGTCTTTGTGTCTGCGGGGTCAGTTTGAATTTCCGTTGGCTCAGGAGGCGCAGTTACCGAAACGGGAGCGCCGCAGGAAGTAATAGATAGAACCAGCAGGAGAGACAAAGCCATCCAACGAGGAAAAATATTTAGGTTCATTAGTTGCCTCCTTTCAACTCATCATATAACTGCTGAATTTCTTCAAATTTTGGCTGGCAATATTTTTCGATAATATCGTTTTGAATGATCAAGTCAGGAGAGTCTTTTCCATTGATAACACATTGATTAAATGCATCTATTGATTTTTGATAAGCGCCCAAGGCTTGATCATAGTTCTGTTTAGCTTCCAATGCGCTTCCCTGCCATTGATAGACAGTACCAAGATATTCGTGCGTCTGAACCAGATAACGACGATAGGATTCATGTTCGGGAATAGAAGCCTCAAATACCGGGCGAACAGATTCGAGAAACTGGATGGCTTCATCAAAAGCCTTCAAGGCAGAATCCACATCTCCCTGAAAAAGTAAAATTGCGCCTTTCTGTCGATACGCACTTCCTAAAGCTAGTTGTGCAAGATTTTTGTCAGAGTTCTCAAATTGCCCGGCCTCTGGTTTTAATTCCAATACTTTTTCATAAGCTTCAATAGCTTGTTCCGCGAACTGCAATGACTGAGAGGCAACTGCTGTATTCGAAGCAATTGCCGCATCCAAAAGCTCCGCTGATCTTTTCATATAAACACTGCCAAGGCCGAGATACGCTTTTGCATATTGGTCATTCAGCGCAATGGATTTACGATAAGCATCTTCGGCTTTTTGCCAAAGTTCTTGCTGTCTTTCAGGCTCAAATTCTGCCAGAAAAAGATATTCACGTCCAATGAAGAACTGCACCTCTTCAGATTGCGGCGCGGCCTCTTCGGCCTTAAGGAAAGCATCAAGAGCATCTTGAGTTTGACCCAATTGTTCCTGAGCCAGTCCCATGGCAATAAACGCCACCGCAATGGATTGCCGTTCCAATTCACTCTGCACACTAATGCCAGGGTCTTTCAAGTCTAGGACGCGGATGGAGTCGCCGATCTGCGTGTTGCCCTGAATATCTTCAAATTTATATTTATTTTGCGGCGCGATCCAGAAGTTCAGAATCAACTGCGGCGGATTCGTGCGCGTGTCTATATATCCATATAACAATAGATCGGCATTGATATCCGCGGCTGTTTTCTCAGCTGTATCTGGTTGTACCAATGGCACACGGGTTCGTGTGAATATATTGTTTTCATTCGGCCAGACAACCAGATTTGAATCTTCTTTTTTGAGTTCAACTTGCAAATAGTTTACGGTCCACTCGCTCATTTGCTGGCCCGCTTTTGAGGAACGAATTTCGCCGTTCGCATCCATTTCACCAAATTCCGCTACAGCCACATTGAAAATCCCGCTCATTCTCTTGGGTGCAAAAACTCCGAGGGCGGCCATGATCACCATAATGGCAATGACAACAAGCGCGGCCTGAATCCAGCGTGCGCGTATCAGCTTGTTAGATTGCCCAGCCTCCTGCCGCGCAGTCTTCTGGCTGGCATCCAGAAATTCCTGCTCAGCAAGGCTTATCAAATCCTGGTTAGCTTTTACCCATTCCAATGTCTGCTTAAGGCGCACGCCGCGATAAAGTGACCCGGGGTCACGCTCAAGTTTCAGCCAGTCATTCGTATCTTCTGTCAACTGCCGATGCAGGATCAAGCCTTGTCGATTCTGATTGAGCCAGTCACGCAGTGTCGGCCACTCGCGGATCAGCGCTTCGTGCGCAACTTCCACAACGCGGGTATCGCCCGGCTCCAGTGTGCCTGTCGTGACCAGCCGCGCATCGGTGAGAATGCTCAAGACTGCGTCAATTGTGTTTGTATCAGTGGCGCGCGTGATCAATTCAGAAAAAGCTGCGCGGCGACGAGTGTCCAGCGAGTCTTCGCCCATCTCTGCCAGTTTGATGAAGATCATACGCGCGATGGGCTGCTGCTCAGCATTGAGACGTTGACGAAAAACTGTCTCGGCGGTTTGAGCGATTGCGCCTCGGACTCCGCCCGCAGCTGTGTAGCCCGAAACGGTCAGGACTCTGCCCCGGCGGCGTTTCCACGTTTCCAACAAGGCATGTGACAGCAGAGGAAGCGCGCCCGGTTCATTGCCCAAATCATCAAGGATAACTTCAACCAACCCTTCCTGCACTTTCCAATTTCCCAAAGCGGCAGGAAGCAGGATGGCGCGCTTTAATTCGTCCCGACTCATCGCGCCGATAAATTCCTGATTCTGTGAGACCAGTTCCCGCAGGCGGTCTTGAAACGCGAGTTGTGTATAAAAATCCGCCCGCAGGGTTAGCAGAATACTGATCGGCTGTGGATTCGCTGGGTCAATCGCATGAAGCAAATTTTCAATGAAAGCCCGCCGTTCATCATCCTGACGGCATTGTGTAAAGACTTCCTCGAACTGGTCAATGACAAGTAATAGGTGCTTTTTATTATTTTGAGACAGTAACCGGCGGGCGATCAAACTTAA
>JBBSCM010000402.1:0-3347 GCA_038250295.1 Anaerolineales bacterium
AGAAGCTGAAAAACGCAGCAGTACCATTGCCGATCTTGAAGCTGGAAAAATCACTGCCGAACAAGCCATGCGCATTTTGCGCGGTGAGGAGCAATAAGCCATGTCAAAAACAATTTCTGCAGGACGTTCTCCCAGGATTCTCATCGAAAATATCGGCGGCGACCTCAGCCTCGTGGGTTGGGAAGGCGATGACATTTTGCTCAAAGGCGACGATGATGAGATGCGCTTCAAACAGGATGGCGACCAGGTCACCATTTCCTGTGATGACGACATTTCTCTGCGTGTGCCGAAAGCCTCTTTGGTTTACATCAATATGATCGGTGGGGATGCGTCGATTCGCGGCGTGATGGGCGGCATCGAATTGAAAGAAATCGAAGGCGACCTCTCCATCCGCGATGTGGAATCAGTGGCGATTGACACGATTCGTTCGGACTTTAGCCTGCGAGGCGCGAAGGGGCATTTATCCATCAAGAATGCTCTCAGCGACGTATCCATCCGCGATGTGGATGGGAATGTTTCCCTTGAATCAGTTGCCGATGATCTTGCTCTGCGTGATGTGCGCGGAAATGTCTCTGCGAATGTAAGTGAAGACGTTGTGCTTTATCTTAATCCGCAGCCCGGCAGCGTTTATTCTGTCACTGCGGGTGAGGACATTTTGCTGGTGATGCCTCCGAAAGCCAATGCCACGTTGACCCTCAGCGCCGATGAAATTGATATCGACTGGAAGGGTGTGCCCAATGAAGAGGATGCCACATCCCGTGTGATCACCCTTGGAGATGGCTCGGCGTTAATTACGTTAAATGCAGGCAGTGATATTCGCGTGTCCAATCAATCGGATGCGGGTGACTCTGCGGAAGATTTCGGTAATTTTGCAGGCATGGGTTTTGACTGGTCTGGATTCGGCGAACGCATTTCACGTCAGGTGGAACAGGCCACGCGCGGCGCGGCAAGAAAGGCTGAAGAAGCCGCACGCAATGCCACCAGAAAAGCGGATGATATTACGCGCCGCATGAATCGCCGTGCAGGTCCAAGAGGAGCAGGTTCAGGTCCCTGGAATTGGGACCTATCTCCAAAAGGCGTTCCCATGCCGCCCAAGCCGCAAGCCTCTGAAGAGGAACGTATGGTCATTTTGAAGATGCTGGCAGAAAAGAAGATCACCGCAGAGGAAGCCGATAATCTATTGGCCGCATTGGAAGGAGGTTCGTAATGTCTGCTGAAGAAAGAAAGAAAATTTTACAGATGGTTGCGGACGGAAAGATCAGCGCGGACGAAGCTGCGACCCTGATGCGGACGTTGGACGAATCTGCCGAAGAGGAGATCGAAGTCATCGAAGCTGATTCAGGTTTCAGCTCCGAACCGAGCGATGCTCCAGAGTTTGAAAATGTTCGTAAGCGGGCAATGCGCTTCGCTGCGATCCCGCTCTGGGTCGGAGTCATCTTCACAATATTGAGCGCGTGGGGAATGTATTCTGCCCAGCAAAATAGCGGCTTGAATTTCTGGTTCTTTTGTTTGACCGTGCCGCTTTTGTTTGGTACCCTGTTGATCACGTTGGGCGCGAAAGGCAAATCTTCACGATGGATATATCTCAATGTAGATCGCACGTACCAAAATGAATGGCCGAGAAATATTACGCTGGCTTTACCGCTTCCGTTGGGATGGGTAAGCTGGTTCCTGAAAAATTTTGGCACGCATATAGATGGCTTGAAACGGGCCACTGTTGACGAAGTAATTATGGCGATCTCATTGGCGAAATCAATGACCGAACCGTTGATCATCCATGTTGATGACGATGACAGCGGCGACCGCGTGCAAGTGTTCATCGGATAAGAGATTATGCTCATAATACTGTTATAAAGGCAGTTCGCGGAGCGTGCCGATCCCCAGCAGTGCAACTGCTGGAATAACTCGAGTGTTCATAGGATAAGAGGTGTGACATGGCAAACAGCGAAGAAAGAATGAAGATATTGAAGATGATCGAAGAGGGCAAGATCAGCGCAGACGAAGGCTCGAAACTGCTTTCGGCTTTAAGCGAGTCGCGTAGAGGGTTGCCCACACCGCCGCGCCCGCCTGGCATGGGCGGCGGGACAACTGCGCGCTGGCTGCGCATCCGTGTGACCGATACGCGCACAGGCCGTTCGAAGGCTTCTGTGCAAATTCCGCTTGCGCTTGTGGACGCAGGCATGAAGATCGGCGCGCACTTCGCCCCCGAAGTGGAAGGCGTGGATATGAGCAATGTGATGGAAGCCCTGCGCATGGGTGTGACCGGCAAAATTATCGATGTGACCGATGAAGAAGATGGCGAACACGTTGAGATTTATGTGGAATAATTATTGGTGAATAGGGAGCAGGAGAACGACTCCCGTGAGGGAGTCATTTTTGCTATGATAAAATAAAAATATGGATGTGCAGACCTTACTTAAAATCCGTCGCGATGAAATTCTCAAGATCGCCACTCGTAATGGCGCTGTGAATGTGCGCGTGTTTGGCTCTGTTGCACGTGGGGAGAATCGACCTGACAGCGATATTGATTTCCTGGTCAACCTCGAGGCGGGACGCAGTTTAATGGACCTTGCGCGGCTCTTGCGCGAGTTAAATACCCTGCTTGGCTGCCCCGTGGACGTTATAACGGAAGCAGGCTTACGTTCGCGTATCAAGCCTCAGGTACTCAAAGAGGCTCGTCCGTTATGAGAGGGGAATCTGAAAGACTTTTGGATATTCTTGAGGCCATCGAACGTATCGAAAAATATGCAGTCGAGGGAAAGTTGGCGTTTGAAGCGGATGAATTGATCCAGACTTGGGTTGTACATCACATTGCCATCATTGGGGAAGCCTGCCGCGCTCTTTCAGACGATTTTCAGGCGCGTTATGCCAATGTCCCGTGGGCGGATATTATTGGCATGAGAAACATCCTCATTCATCATTATTTTGGGATTGATACCGAAGCGGTTTGGTCAGTTGTGGAACATGATATTCCAGAATTGAAATTGAATATCGAGACCATCATCAAGAGTTTATGATTGCCTGTGTAAGACGGCGAGCACTTTGAAATTTATGTGGAATAGTTATTGGTGAATAGGGAATAGGAGAACGACTCTCATGAGGGAGTCGTTTTGTTTTAATATCGCATTATTGAAACCCTTTGAAGCATCAGGGCATATTTTGAGAGCTATGCTATACTTAAAATATGAAATTTCAATGGGATCCAAATAAAGCTGCTGTTAATCTTCGAAAGCATGGCGTTAGTTTTGATGAAGCGGTGACAGTATTCAAAGATCCCCTAGCTCTTATTTTCGATGATGAAGACCATTCTAGTGAAGAACATCGCGAGATCATTATTGGGGTTTCCA
>JBBSCM010000403.1:0-3281 GCA_038250295.1 Anaerolineales bacterium
ACTTTACGCTTCAAACCGTCGAAGGCGAACAAGTCACACTCAGCGAAGTGCTCAAAAGCGGAAACGCCCTGCTGGTTTTTCTCCGTCACCTTGGCTGAATACCCTGCCGCGAACATGCCGCACAGTTGTGCGCGCGCCAAAACGAATTTGTAGAACTCAATACCCGCGTCTATATCATCTCTTTCGGCACCCTGCCTGCCGTCCAGCAGTGGATGAACGAGACTTGCACGACATTCACCGTCCTGCTCGACCGTGAACGGACAGTTTACAACGCCTACGGACTCGAACGCTCTAAACTGCGCTCGAAGAGTCCGCGCACGCTATGGCTGTACTTCACCCGCTGGCTGCAGGGACAAAAATTCCATGATTCACACGGTGACGATACATCCCAACTTGGCGGTGACTTCATCGTGGATAGAAATGGCAACCTCCGTTTCATCTATCCCAGCCACGACCCCGCCGACCGTCCGCCTGTGGATGATCTACTCAAGGTGCTGAAAAATCTATGAACACGCTCCCAACTCATCTCGTCATCAATGCCGCCATCGAGAAGAAATATGGCGAGAAATCTGGCATTGTTAAATCCGCTTTTCTTTGGGGATCTGTCGCGCCTGATATTCCGTTGGGACTGTTATCGTTGGGGTATGTTATTTACAATCGTTACATCTCCGCCCAGCCCGTATCGGGAATGATGAACAGCGCTTTTGACAACCTGTATTTCAATAATCCCTTTTGGATCGCCAGTCATAATTTTCTCCATTCGCCAACCGCCTTGTTGATCTATGCCATCCTGCTCTGGCGGTATAAAGACCAGCCCAACACGCGCGGACATTGGTGGCTATGGTTTGTCTTTGGCAATATGGTTCACTCAGTAATTGACATCCTCACCCACTTCAACGATGGACCCGTGTTATTCTTTCCTTTCGATTGGCACACACGTTTTCAAAGTCCCATCAGTTATTGGGACAGATCTCACTATGCGAGTCAATTCTTCTGGGTAGAGCTGGGGATTAATGTTGTATTGCTGGGCTATCTGTTTCTGCCAAAGTTGATTCAGAGGTTTGCCAAACCAAAATAAAAAGCCCTGAACTATTTCAGTTCAGGGCTTGGAGTTTTACACCATTGCAGGTTCGTAATGCAAGACCAGCAATTGCTCTGTTTTCAAGGCAAGCTCCGCAAACGTGCGACCTTCATTGTCCGAGAATTCCACCTCAAACACATCAGGCGCAAGGACCTCCACCACCGTACCGACCTGTCCCAAAGATAATTCGCGGTTTGGTAATTCCTGCGTCAAGGCAACCACATCCAATAATTTCACTTTTTGTTTCATGATATTTCTCCTACAAAACATAACAACTTGTCAGGCGCGGAACAATTTCACCGTCACAAACCATCCATGCTGTGCGAACAATGGCTTCATTGCCTGAGTAACTTATGCGCACATCCACAATGTAACGCTGACCGTACTCATCTGCTTCGCCCAGTTCAGCGTCTGCTGTTTTAACCGCTTGAAGAATTAACTCTTAAAGTTCTTCCGCATGTTCAGAAGTTACTCCAAGAGTTGCGGCAAAAACACGGGCTTTATGCTTACCGCGTGGGTGTGTTTCGCTCAAACAATAATCGCGAAGCTTCTCAATCTCTACAATTGCTTGCCTAGCATTGGACAACTTCATGCCAAAATTATACCCGCTTCCACAGCCTCGTCAGTTACTGGGACAGGGCACATTTTGCGAGTCAATTCTTCTGGATAGAGTTGGGGATTAATGTTCCATTGCTGGGTTATCTGTTTCTACTAAAGTTGATTCAACGATTCAAGAAATGACGGCAGACGGCAGACAGAGTCGGTAATGGGTTGTCAGTGGTCTATGGTCGCTTCTTCGCCACCAAAACTTCAGAACTAATGCCGCGCGCCGTCAGCACATTGTGATGGATCAATTCCCAATCATCATCCAGAAAATCAAGCAACGCCACGGGGCGACAACCACCCACCCATTTTGGATTCAAATCAAAACGCAGATTCCAGAACGCCGTCCATGTTTTTGAGAACAAGCCTTCGCCATGCGTGAGACCCGTCAGGCACAGCAAGCCATTGGGTTTCAAAATACGTTTCGCTTCTCGCAACACGGATTCAATCTCCTGCGCCGATAAAATATCCAACACATAATTCGAGACGAAGCGATCCACAGAATTATCAGGCAACGGTAAAGTCATTTCGCCCGACGATTTCACCAACGTCACACGCTCGCCAAATTTTGCCAAACGCTTGCGGCTCAACGCAACCATCGTGCCGCTCACATCGCAACCCCAATACGAAGCCGCGCTCGAATTCAACATCGTCTCCGCGAAGCGACCCGTGCCACAGCCGAATTCTGCAATTGCCGTTGCCGATTCAAACTTTGCAAAGCGAGTCAACTCTGCCAACGTCACATCTTCGTAATAGTTTTGTTTATCCTGTTTCGCGCCGAAGCGGTCATAGAATTTTTCAGTCTCGGCTTGCGCCAACCCACGCGGCTTCATCCCGCCACCTCAAATAAATATTCAGACGGAAATTTCACAAACACCTGTTCGCCGTGCGGGAACATCGGCGCGGGCATGGACATGCGCGCGCGCACAATCATCTCGCCTGTCGTCACCTGATATTCCACGTACTCGCCGCGAAAAACGCAATCACTCACCACGCCTGGCATGGAATTTTCACAGCCTTCTTTTTGAACGCGGATGTGTTCAGGGCGAATTGCAAATACCTTTTTGGATGAAGATTGCGCTTCTTTCTTAACTGTGAGTTGGTCGCCACTCAAAAAAGTGGATACGCCCATAAACTTTGCCGCCATCCTGCTCGGCGGACGATGGAACAACGTCTCTGGTTTATCCAGCGCAACAATTTCGCCGTTCAACAACAGCGCCATACGGTCAGACATTGCCATCGCTTCGCCCAGATCATGCGTGACAAAGATCGTGGTGATGCCTAATTCGCGCTGAATGGCGCGGATGGCTTCCTGTAAATTTATCCGCACCGATGTATCCAGACTACTCAATGGCTCATCCAGTAAAAGCAATTTTGGATGAGTCACCAACGCGCGCGCCAACGCCACACGCTGCTGCTCCCCGCCAGAAAGTTGCGCGGGCTTGCGTTTCTCGATGCCAGGCAAACCGATCAAATCCAACATGAGCTTTACTTCCGCGCGAATTGATTCAGCCGAAGCGCCTTGAACCTTCAAACCAAAGCCCATATTTTCCTCCACATTCAGAAACGGAAACAAATATGATTTCTGGAAGATGAA
>JBBSCM010000404.1:0-3275 GCA_038250295.1 Anaerolineales bacterium
AAGAAGACGGCAATTATGAAGTGTGCATTGCCAATATCAGCCCAAAGGAAAGAAAGAAGCGGCTCCGGTTTAGCATCCAGGAATTGATCGTGACGCTGATCGTGCTTGCGGCATTGATGGTCACAGGCGCAGATAAACTATGGCGCTTGCCTTTATTCTTTATGTTTTCCGCAGCTGCGGTGACCTACTTTCAGGCGCGCGATAAGACCTGAGTATCTCTTGCTGCGCGTGGTTCACGCAAATTAACAGAGCAAGAGGAAAAGATAGAAGATCAAGCTGAATTGAGACAGGTGAGAATGCAGGCCTTAAAGGTCATTGCAAAAGGCACGCTGGTTGGCATTGGTTTGACCTTGATCGTGATGGCTTTACCGTAGTGAAATGCTCGTTCGGAGCTTAGCCCCGAACGAGCATTTTTTGTTTGGCGGGTTATAATCATAAAATAATTCAAAATTCTGACTTGGAAGTAAAAAATGCATATCCTAGTAACCAATGATGATGGCGTGCAAGCGCCCGGACTCCTCGCCCTCGCGCAGGAAATGCGCAAACTTGGCAAAGTGACTGTCTTTGCGCCAGACAGGAATTGGTCCGCTTCGGGACATGTGAAGACTTTGGAACGTCCGCTGCGTGTGCGTGAGACTATTCTTGCGGATGGAACGACTGCGTTCATGTCCGATGGTGCCCCCTCAGATTGTGTGGCTTTGCCTTTGCTTGGGCTGGTCGAAGAACAAATTGACCTGGTGGTTTCGGGGATCAATCCCAACGCGAATTTTGGACATGATGTCACGTATTCGGGGACGGTCACCGCCGCGATGGAAGCCGTGATCGCAGGCGTAAAAGGGATTGCTGTTTCGCTTGATTCACCTGACGGTCATGCAGGCGCATTGGATTATTCCTGTGCGGCATCCGTGGCGCGCCGCGTGGTGGAGAAAGTGATCGCAGATGGTTTGCCCGAAGGCGTGGTGATGAATATCAATGTGCCATATTTGAAAGAGACTGAAATCAAAGGCTATATGATCACACGCCAGGGACTCCGCGTTTATCGCGATGCGCTGGATGTCCGCAGCGACCCGCGTGGCCGACCCTATTACTGGATCGGCGGTGAATCACCCACAGGTGTGGACGAACCCGGTACAGACTTCGGTGCCTTGCGCGCAGGCTATGTATCCATTACACCCTTGCAATTGGATTTGACTCACTACAAGGCAATCGATGTTTTGAAGAAATGGAGTTTCCAATGAATTTTCTCAAAAGACTTTTTAGCGGAGCTTCTGCCAAACCAGAAAAACGATATTACACCTTCTCTGTCAAATGTTTGCGCTGCGGAGAAATCATCGAAGGCCGTATGGACCTGGACAACGACCTCAGCGTCGAATACGAAGCGGGCCGTGATGTATATATTGGACGCAAGGTGTTAATGGGAGCGAATCGATGTTTTCAACGCATGGAAGTCGATTTGAAATTTACATATAACCGTGAACTCATCGAACAGGAAATAAAAGGCGGAGAGTTTGTCTAAAATGGCTGATCCGAAAGTTGAGCAATATTGGAATACCTTTCTCAAAACTCTCCCATCCGATTCTCCTTATCACGGCAAAACCTATGTCGCTGAATGGTTTGGAGATAACCCCGAACTGGCAGATGAACTCGGTCAACTGGTTTTGAGCGGAATCAAAACGGGCACCTGCTCAGCCGTCTGGGAGTGGGAAGCGGAAGGGAATCCAATTCCTGAGGTCGGACTCATTTCCATCACATTGAACGGTCAAGGCGAACCGATCTGCATCCTTGAAACTACCGAAATCATCCTCCGCCGCTACAATGAAGTCGATGAAGATTTTGCGCGTTCGGAAGGCGAAGGCGATCTCACGCTCAGATACTGGCGTGAAGCTCATAAGAATTTCTTCTCGCGTACACTTCCCAAAGTTGGCAGGGAATTCAGCGAAGATATGCCTTTAGTCTGTGAAAGATTTCAGGTTATCTACAAATGACCAAAGTTTTATATAAAACAGGAAAGGTATAAAATGAAAAGAAAATTTATTTTATTTATTACAGTCATCAGCTTTATGGTTGTAAGTACATCCTGCACCCAACTCCTGAGTGGTTCAAGGCCGTCGGATACAAACTCTGAGCCTGCGCCGACACTTCAACCTGTTGAAAAAATCCTCTCCGTTTTCAGCCCCATCGAAGGGACAAATTACCTGATGGCAAGGATTTCCGCCGATCCCGGGTCGCGCGAACGAAGTGCAAATCCGCTTACGTGGATCGAAAGCAGTTATTCATCTGATGGATACGAAACATATAACTATGTCTTTTTTGATCTCGGTTCTGAATCGTATCAGCGCTTATTGCCAACCAATGACTCGGTCATCCTCCAGATCATAGGCTTTCCCATTCCTGACTACACAACAACAGAACCTGCTGTGCCGCCTCTGCCTATTAAATGGTGGTTGTATGTCATCGTCAAGGCAGACACGAATAAAAATGGGAATTTGGATTTCCAGGATAAACAGACTCTCGGCATCTCAGATGTTGGCGGCAACGGATTTGCAGAAGTCGTTATAGATGTAGATAACCTCCTTGGAGAAGTGTACAAGGACGGTTCCACATTGTTTGTCATCTACAACTCGAACGAAAAAAATTATCTGACAAAGATCAACCTGCCAACCCGTGAAGTTGTCACAACAACTGAAATGGACCTCGGCGAAGATGTGAAATAAAATCTCTCATTGATGCGCCGCACAATACTCATAATCTTCGTTATCGCCCTCGCTGCATTTCTTATTGTTCAAGCCGCGTTCTCTTTGCAATGGCCCATCGCCCATGACGAAGCTCCGCTTTTTTATGAAGCCTTCCTCATGCGCGCCGAAGGCCGCGTTCCCTATCGCGATATTTTTGATTTTCAAATGCCAGGCAGTTTTGCCGCATATTATTTTCTCGGCATCCTGAGTCATTTTGACCCGCTCCGCATTCGCATTCTTGACCTGATCCTTCTTGGGGCGCTTCTCACCACAACTTTTTTTTCATTAAAGCATTTTGGAAAGATACCTGCCATCGCAGCCGCCATTCTCTTCGGCTTGAAATATCTCGAGGGCGGCCCATCCATGTCGCTTCAACGCGAATATCTTCTGCTTATTTTTATCGCGCTTGCAGTCTATTTACATATGCGTGATGACTTGACTCCCAAACATCGCCTCGCTATCGGATTTTTATTTGGTCTATCGGCAGTCATCAAACCTCACGCAGCGATCGGACTCCTCCCCATCCTGCTCTTTGACATC
>JBBSCM010000405.1:0-3229 GCA_038250295.1 Anaerolineales bacterium
CCTGTACCTCGGCTATCATCCACAGGGAAATGGCTCATTCGTGTTTGGTCCTTCGCTTGATCTGCTTACCATCATGGACGATTCCGAGCGTGACGAGATCGGGACTCAAAAGGCAATTGAGTTTATCGAAGAACAGCCTGAGCGATTCTTTCCGCTGGCAGTTAACCGCCTCGGATTTTTCTTTGGGCTGGAGAAGCGTGTGCTGATGTATTTTTACTCGAATAATTTACTGGGATATATTCCCAAGCTGTTACTACTCACAATTGCCGCAATCCTGCTTTTACCTTTTGTGTTTATTTCGGTTTCAGCAACTTTGGGCTTGTCCCTTTTGAGATGGAATCTGCAAACAGCGCTTCTGCTTTTGCTGTTCACTTTTTACCTCCTGCCTCATGTCTTCATCCTCTCCGAAGACAGATTCCATCTGGCGTTGATCCCGTTTTTTGCCATTCTCGCGGCCCAATTTTGGGCCGGTGGATTTCAGTCGATTTCAGCGCGCTGGCGAGAATCAAGTGCAGGCAAGTGGATGGTTGCATTCGCGGCCTTAGGCGTTTTCCTGCTTTTCCTGAATTGGGGATTTGAACTATCGCGCGACGCGGATAAAATTGCCATGTTGCTTGGCCCAGATGGTAATATATCCCGCTTTCCATATTGAGAGAACTTCCATTTTCTCAAGACCCGCAGCGCGACATGAATGTCGCGCTGCACAACCTTTGAGAGACCTTATGAAATATTTACTCGGCGAAAAACTAAATTTTGATTGGAAAGTTGTAACGGTAACAATCGTCAGCACTTTATTGTTGATGGTGGACCATTACCATAAGCTCACTGCTCATAAATATTGGGACCGCGTTATTTTATATCTCGTTGTTCCGTTATTAATAATCATTATCCTGTTCCGCGAAAACCCGAAAGAGTACGGCTTTTCTTTCGGTGATTGGAAGCTGGGGCTGACCTATACCGCGCTTGGTATTTTGCTTATGGCTCCCGTCATCTATTATTTGGGGAGCGGCAATGTCAGTATGAAAGCTTACTACGAGAAATTTCTACCCGGCCTGCCGTGGACAACCTTTCTCGACTTGATCGGTTGGGAATTCTTCTTTCGCGGCTGGATATTATTTGCATATGCCCGTAAATTCGGCCACGAAGCCTTGTGGCTGCAAGCCGTCCCATTTGCGCTTGCTCACATCTCCAAGCCAGAGTTGGAAACGCTTTCCACGATCTTTGGCGGATTTGCCTTTGGCTGGGTTGCTTATCGCACGAAGTCTTTTGTGTGGCCGTTCCTGATCCACTGGTTCATCGCAACGTTCATTATTATTGTGGCTGGAGGCGGGATATGACAAACCATGCGATTCGTCCCGCCTTGGAATCAGAATCCACTCCAATTAAGGACCTCATAAATTTAGTCGGGATCAACCCCACAGGGCTGGATTGGAAGCGGTTTATCGTGGCCGTGAATGAAAGTGGGCAGGTCATTGGCTGCGGGCAGATCAAACCGCACGGAGGAGACATCCGAGAACTTGCCTCCATTGCGGTTTTGCCTGAATATCGCGGACAAGGCATCGCGCGCGCGGTGATCGAAATGCTGCTGCTTGAAAACCCGAGACCTTTATATTTAATGTGCATTGCACACAATGGCCCGATGTATGAAAAATTTGGTTTTGAGAGCATTGGCAGTTCGCAAATGCCGCGTCATTTCAGACGCATTAAAAAATTATTCGACATTGCCGATGTGTTTCGAAAAAGTGAAGAGCAGTTGCTGGTGATGAAGTTGGAGTAAAATCATTCCCATGAAGAATGTTTTGTACGTTTTGCTGGGTGTGCTGGCGGGGTTTGTGCTGGCGGGCGTGCTGGTATTTGTTTCGCGCGCGCCCTCCGGTGAACCGATCATGCTGCAGCCCGCGCCAACAGAAGCGCCGATGGCAGTTCATGTAATTGGGGCGGTGCCGCGCCCAGGTTTATATAAATTTCCCGAAGGCGCGCGCGTGCAGGATGCGATCGATGCGGCCGGCGGCGCGCTTGCCGATGCAAATATGGATGCGCTCAATCTGGCCGCGCTGCTGGAAGATGGACAACAGTTGGAAATTCCATATCAAGCTGGAACCGAACCAACAGACAGCGCCTCAACATTTGACCTGCCTTCATCAGGAAATGGGAATGCAACAGATGAGCCAACGAATGACAACTCCAATGATGCTTCCAGTGAGGACCTTGTCAACATTAACACGGCTTCTCTCGATGAGCTGGATACGCTCCCGGGCATAGGCCCAACCACTGCGCAAAAAATAATCGATTATCGCGACGAGAACGGACCGTTCTCGACCATCGAAGATATTATGAATGTTTCAGGCATTGGCCCTGCGACATTTGAAGACATACAAGCCATGATCACAACCTGATGCCGCCTTTCGATCATTTTGCCGCAATTGCCCCATTGTACGCGCGGGCTGCATATTCCAAAGTGGATGTCATGACCGAAGCTGCCAAACTGCCCGTGAAAGGACGCCTGCTCGATGTGGGCGGCGGCACAGGACGGGTCGCTTCCACGATTCGTGATCTGGTGGATGAAGTGATCGTTGCCGATGTTTCTTTTGGGATGTTAAAGCAGACGAATCTTTCTTTGCTCAAGCCTGTTTGCGGCGGTTCTGAATCATTACCCTTCGCTGATAATTTCTTTGAGCGCGTGATCATGGTGGATGCTCTCCATCACGTCATTAACCATTCCAGAAGCGCAGATGAAATGTTTCGCGTTCTAAAACCTGGCGGGTTGCTTGTAATTGAAGAACCAGATATCCGCACTTTTGGCGTAAAGTTGATCGCACTTGCAGAGAAGCTGCTGCTCATGCGAAGTCACTTTCTTTCCCCTGAAAATATTTGCAAGCTTTTCAGGCCAGCAAAAACCCGCATCCACACAGAAGACTCAACCGCCTGGGTGATTATCGAAAAATGAGGCCAAAAACTGGTGAAGGGATTTTTGTTTAGCGCCACGGCTTATACAGCCCGGCAAGAGTGCTATACTTAATCTATCGCTTGTCTCATAATAAAGTAAACTTTTTGTTGGAAATTGCGAGTGGAAATTGAGTTTCCTGCTTACCAAATTATGCGATACTGTGTAAATTAATGTTTGGCCGCCCATCGCCAGTTAGACGGTAAACGGCGGGTGAAACACGAGTTGGGCAGCCCAAATTCAATAGGTGCTAAGAATTATGAAACAATCATTTTCCGAAAATCG
>JBBSCM010000406.1:0-3201 GCA_038250295.1 Anaerolineales bacterium
CATCATCGACACCGCTTCAGTGGCAATTCCACATCCGCGTTTGCATAAACGCGCCTTTGTGCTCGTGCCTCTTGCGGAGGTTGCGCCTGAGCTTATCCACCCGGTGTTGCGCAAGTCAATCAACGAGTTATTGGAAGATGTGGATCAAAGCGAAATAACATTTTTTGAGGCAAAGCAATCATGAAAATTGTCCGTTATAAAACCAATGGTAATGTGAATTACGGCTGGATGCTGGATGACAAGATCGGCGAGATCCAGGGCGATATCTTCGGCGAATACCGCAGGCGTGAAGCCAAGACACCTATGGCAGAAGTGAAACTGGCCGCGCCCTGTGTCCCAACCAAAATTTTATGCGTGGGACGCAACTATGTGGAACATGCCAAGGAATTAGGCAATGAAGTGCCCAAAGTGCCGCTGCTCTTTTTGAAACCGAATTCATCGATCATCTCGAACGGCGAATCCATTTATTTGCCGCCGCAGTCAAAACAGGTCGAGCATGAAGCGGAGCTGGTTGTTGTCATCGGCAAGCGCGGACGAAACGTCACGGCCGAACAGGCGAAGGAATATATCTTCGGCTACACCATTGGCAATGACATAACCGCGCGCGACCTGCAAAAGTCAGATGGCCAGTGGACGCGCGCCAAAGGCTTCGATACGTTCTGTTCCTTCGGCCCGTGGATCGATACCGAGTTCGACGCGTCTGATGCAGTGGTCACCTGCCGCGTGAACGGACAGATGCGCCAAATGGCATCCACACGCGATATGGTTTTTAACGTAACTACTTTAATCGCTTACATCTCGTCTGTAATGACTCTGGAGCCTGGCGATATTATTTTCACAGGTACGCCCGCTGGTGTGGGTGAGTTGAAGAATGGCGATGTGGTCGATGTGGAAATTGAAGGGCTGGGGAAGTTGAGCAACCCGGTCAAGGTGTAACTATATGTCCTGAGCGGAGCCGCGTGCTTGTTGCGGCGAAGTCGAAGGACAGGTTAATACGAAAAGTCTTATTTCTAGAAACTCTGTCCTTCGACTTCGCTTCTCGAAGGGCACTCATCGCTCCACTCACACCGTCCCGATACTTGCGCCGTACGTCAGTGCGGTGTGCTCTTTCGGGAGGACGAATTAATCAGGAGTTCCTGCCATGTCTACAAAGGATTTTCAAACCTTTCTCGAAAAATATCCTGCTTTTAAAAAAACCGAATCTATAGACGCGCTCCGTAAGGAGGAATATGCGCGGCTCGATGCGGGTGAACATATTTATCTTGATTACACCGGCGGCGGAATTTACGCCGAATCGCAAATCCAAAAACATCAAAAACTTTTGCATGAGAATGTTTTCGGCAACCCGCATTCATCCAATCCCACTTCGATCATGTCCACTGAAGTTGTTGAACGCACACGCGAATATATTCTGAAATTTTTCAACGCCGACCCGGAC
Source organism: Anaerolineales bacterium (assembly GCA_038250295.1). GTDB lineage: Bacteria > Chloroflexota > Anaerolineae > Anaerolineales > Villigracilaceae > Villigracilis. The sequence goes on from JBBSCM010000406.1 coordinate 1,439, forward strand.
GAATATCTCGCCATCTTCACATCCAATGCCAGCGGCGCACTCAAACTCATCGGCGAATCTTATCCGTTTTCAAACGGACGTTACCTCCTCACATTTGACAACCACAATTCGGTCAATGGGATTCGGGAATTTGCGCACGCCCGAGGCGCCGACGTGACCTATATCCCCGTCATGCTCCCGGACATGCGCGTGGACGCATCACAACTTGACCTGGAACTGGCCAAGCCTTCGAAGAGCGGACACAACCTTTTTGCATATCCCGCGCAATCAAATTTTTCCTCGGTCAAACATCCGCTGGCGTGGATAGAAAAAGCGCACGCTCACGGCTGGGATGTATTGCTCGATGCCGCTGCCTTTGTCCCCACAAGTAAATTGGACTTGAGCAAAGTCAAACCTGATTTTGTACCCATCTCATTTTATAAAATATTCGGCTATCCAACTGGACTCGGTGCGTTGATTGCAAGAAAAGCCGCGTTGGCAAAGTTACATCGTCCCTGGTTCGCAGGTGGGACGATCACCGTAGCATCTGTGCAGGGCGACAAATATTATCTCGCCGATGGCGCCGCCGCTTTTGAAGATGGCACATTGGATTACTTAAATATTCCCGCCCTTGAGATCGGACTCAGGCACATCGAATCCATTGGCTATGATGTTATCAGTGAACGCGTCAAAACATTAACAGGCTGGCTGTTGGATAATCTCACGCAAATGAAACACAGCAGCGGCGTGCCGCTTGTACGTTTGTTTGGACCAGCCACCAACGAGGGACGCGGCGGCGCGGTCACGGTTAATTTTTACGACAAGAATGATAGAGCCTTCGACCATCGCTTTATCGAAAGTGAAGCCAACAAAGTCAACATTTCACTTCGCACTGGCTGCTTCTGCAACCCCGGCGCAGGGGAGATCGCCCTCGGCATCTCCCGCGTGGAATTGGACGTCTGCTTCACCCGTCCCGACCACGAAGACAGATTATCCATTGATGATTTCCGTTTGTGTATTGACGGTAAATCTAGCGGCGCAGTGAGAATCTCAGTGGGCATGGTCACGAACTTCAATGATGTGCAGTCTTTCTTGTTATTTGCGAGAGGGCTGTTGTCATAATTATGTCATCCTGAGGGAGCGTGTTCTTCGCGACCGAAGGATCTCCTCTCATCAGGCAGAGACCCTTCGCTGGTGCTCAGGGTGACACAGCGATACAAATTTATACCCGCATTTGCATCCCACGGACTGTAAGTACTCCCAAAGTCACAGTTGAAATTACAAATAACCCAAACCAAAGCAAATCAGCTAATTCAGTAAAAGAAAACAAACTAATATGCACGAATGAAACGATTATTGTCGTTACGGCAAAGGCAAACATGCCCGGAACAATGGCGCGGATTCCCAGCCACGTGTTCTGACGGGAGAAGAACAGGCTTCCGAGTCCATAGGAAAGAAGTGGGCCTGCATACATTTGTGCCAGAACTGGAGTCACTTTCCACGGCCAAACTGTGGACATGAACGTGGGGAGAAAAAATAAAAGCACAGCCAATAAACTTAGGACAAGACCTTGTATAAGCAGAAATCCTTTTGACCATGTAGGCAATGATGCGCCAGGAAGTGAATCCGCTTGTAGGAGCTTCGGCTGCCGTACTGTCATCCATATCGCGATCAGCGGATAGATGAGATAAGATGCGAACCAAATCCAAACGGGGAGCAGCTTGAAGTCAAATGCCGATAAATTAAGCAAGGAGATAATGAACAGCATCCCGGTCCATATGCCG
>JBBSCM010000407.1:0-3193 GCA_038250295.1 Anaerolineales bacterium
GCTCGCCATTCAAATGTGTGGCCAGCAGAAAATTTTCCTGCAAGACAACTTCAATCGGTAAATTCACAGTGAAGCCATATTCCGCATGTTGCATCACGTGTGTGGCCGAAGGCTTGATCTTGAACAATCCATTTTCCACCATCGTCTTAACGGAAACACCTTCCCAAACTGTATCCGCTTTGCTCCAGCGCGTTACACAGTGGATATCCATTTTGATGCTGGAGCGCGGCAATTGATTGAACTCATCCCATGACCAGCGTTTTTCCTCTTCCACTTCGCCCCATATGCGCAGGTCCCAGGTAGCAGGATTAAACATCGGCACAGGGCCGTAATGCAGCACGGGGAATTTCAATGTCAATGACTGACCGGGGGGAAGCCTGCCCTCGGAGCGGATGCGATCCTCTTCCTTGCGTCGATCAACACCTTCGAATGAAAACATGATTTACCTCACTCACTAAAAATTGAATAATTGCGGCACTGCATAGACTTTATATGTTGAGTCGGTGTTACTTGTAAAATATTACAGTTTTCTTAACTTGTTGGAATGCTATGGCGAGAATTGGTGGTCGAGTAGGGCGAGTGTTCTTCTCGACCGTATTGAGACCCAGCCCGAAGCAATCCCCAACTGTGTAGGAGATTGCTCACCGCATGATTTGCTTAGCAAATCACGTACGGCGCAAGTGTCGTCGGGGAAAACACCCTCCTCGCAATGACGAAGGAAGGAATAATGTAAGTATAGTGCAAGATGCAAGCAATTCAAATTCACGCAAACCCTCTTATAATAAGCTCAATATACGGTTCGAGGAGAAATAATGAAATCACCTACTTTTAAACAACGCTTTCAATACTGGTTCGATAATTATATGTCACGAGGCCCAGGCGCGTTGATATTGGCTTTATTTGTGCTTTCCGCTGTAATTATATTCGTAATTGCCGCTTTGGTGAAAATAACCGGAAGCGCTCCCAACGGAGAAAGCTTGTCTGAACTGGCATGGATGAGCCTTCTTCGCACGCTCGATTCCGGAACCATGGGCGGCGACACAGGAAGCGTCTTCTTCCTGTTGATGATGCTCCTCGTCACATTTGGCGGCATATTCGTTGTCAGCGCCTTGATCGGTATTATCAACAACGGCCTCGAAGATAAACTCGACGAGTTACGCAAAGGTCGCTCGGCGGTGCTGGAGAATGATCATACCCTCCTCCTCGGCTGGACACCGCAGATATTCACCATCATTTCGGAGCTTGTGCTGGCAAACGAAAGCCGTAAGAGCGGCGCAGTCATTGTCGTATTGGCAGACCATGACAAGGTCGAGATGGAAGATGCGGTCAATGAACGCATCCCCAACACAAAGAATACCCGCGTCATTTGCCGCTCAGGAAGTCCCATCGATCTGACCGATCTTGAGATTGGCAGTCCGCATACTGCGCGTTCGATCATCGTTCTGGCTGAAGGCTCAGACCCCGATACACATGTTATCAAGTCTGTGCTGGCGCTGACCAATAATCCCAACCGCCGCGCAGAGCCATATCACATCGTTACCCAAATCCGCGACCCCAAGAATATGAATGTGGTCAGGATGATCGGCACAAAAGATCTTGTGCAGCCCATCCTCACCAATGATCTCATCGCGCGCGTCGTTGCGCAGACATCCCGCCAAAGCGGCCTTTCCCTCGTTTACACCGAGTTGATGGATTTTAGCGGTGATGAGATTTATTTTAAACAAGAGCCGTCACTTTCAGGAAAAACCTTTGGTGATGCATTGCATGCTTATGAAGCCTCCACGTTGATGGGTATTCGCACAGCAGATGGGGTCATTGCATTGAGTCCCTCCATGGATACGCGGATTCAATCCGGTGACCAGGTCTTCGTACTCTCGGCCGATGAAGACAAGATCGATCTTGGCGGACATCCCCGCATCCCACTTGACGAAAGCCTGATCCGGATTACTGGAAAGGCCTCCCGCCCCAAGCCTGAGCGAGCGCTCATCCTCGGCTGGAATCGTTCCGGCGCCACCATCATTCGCGAACTGGATAATTATGTTGCCAAGGGTTCACAGGTGACAGTCGTTTCAGATATCTTCAACCTTGAGAAAAAGATCCGACTTGATAATGGCAAACTGAAAAACCAAAAGATCGATGTGCAGGAAGGCGATATTCGTGACCGCGCTTTGCTGGAAAAACTCGGAGCCTCGGAATATGATCACGTCATCGTTCTGGCGTACAGCCACCTCGAGCAGCAGGAAGCGGACGCGATCACACTTGTCACATTGTTACATCTGCGCGACATTGCCGAACGCGATGAAACGCCGTTCTCCATTGTGAGCGAAATGCTTGATCTTCGCAACCGCGAACTTGCCGAAGCCGCCGGGGTGGACGATTTCATCGTCAGCGAACATCTGATCAGCTTGATGATGGCGCAGCTTTCCGAAAATGGTGAACTGATGGGTGTATTCGCTGATATCTTCGACCCCGAAGGAGCCGAGATATATCTCAAACCGATCGGTGATTATGTGGCTACAGGTCAGCCTGTTAATTTCTACACGGTCACCGAGGCCGCCCGCAGACGCGGCGAAACCGCCCTTGGCTACCGCTTGATGAGTGAAAGCCATGATTCAGAAAAGTCATACGGCGTTCACACCAACCCAAACAAATTGGAGAAGATGATCTTCTCTGACGACGATAAGATTATTGTGATCGCGGAAGAATAGACTTGTTAAAATAAACCCTAAAGGTCTTTAAGACCTTTAGGGTTTTAGATTGCTTCAAAAATCGAAATCGATTCAATATGATAAGTCTGGGGGAAAAGATCGAACGGAGTCACTTCCACCAAACGATAGCCCCCATTAATTAATCTGGCCGCATCCCGCGCCAGCGTGGACGGGTCACAGGATACATAGGCAACAACTTGCGGCTTGATGCTGATGAGCGCATCGAGGGCATGTTTCTCGATGCCTGCGCGCGGAGGGTCGACGATCATATAAGCTGAACTGTCGAACCGGCCTGCCAGCCCAGGCAAAATTTCCTCTGCTGCGCCCTCGTACAATTCAACATTATCGAACTCATCAAGGTTGACTGCGAAATCCTCACAAGCTGATTGAGAAGATTCAATTCCAATGACCAGTTTACATTTTGGCGCAAAAAACCTGCTAAACAACCCCACTCCGCAATACACATCCAGCAAAGTAGTTTCTGA
>JBBSCM010000408.1:0-3187 GCA_038250295.1 Anaerolineales bacterium
GGAGCATTTCAAGAAGCATGATCTTTCTTCGATCAAATGCTTCGCATCAACGGGCGAGCCGTGGAATCCAGACCCGTGGATGTGGTTGTTTGAAAAAGTAGGCGAGGGTAAACGGCCTATTATCAATTATTCCGGTGGCACGGAAATTTCAGGCGGCATCGTGATGGGCAATCCGCTGTTGCCGTTGAAGCCATGTGCTTTCTCTGCGGCCTGCCCCGGTATGGATGCGGATGTGCTGGATGAAAATGGAAAGTCGGTTCGTAATGCGGTTGGAGAGCTGGTGATCAAAGCGCCGTGGATCGGCATGACGCGCGGATTTTGGAATGACAATCAGCGTTATTTGGATACCTATTGGTCGCGTTGGGAAAATGTTTGGGTGCACGGTGATTTTGCCGCGATTGATAATGATGGACTTTGGTACATCATTGGGCGCTCGGACGATACGATTAAGATCGCGGGGAAGCGGTTGGGGCCTGCCGAGGTCGAGTCAATTCTGGTGAGGCATGAATCGATTATGGAAGCGGCCGCGATCGGGGTGCCGCACGATGTCAAAGGGAGTGAACTGATCCTTTTTGCAGTGACCCGGCCCGGGTTAAGCCCGACCGATGCACTTCGTCAGGAATTAAAAAGGATGGTGGTGGCAGAAATGGGCAAAGCGCTTGCGCCGAAGGCCATCCTGTTTGTCTCTGACCTGCCAAAGACGCGCAATGCCAAGGTGATGCGGCGCGTGATCCGCTCGGCGTATTTGGGCCTGCAGTTGGGAGATACGTCTTCGCTGGTGAATCCGCAAGCTGTGGAGGAGATTAAGAAGGCAAAGTGAACGCCGTTTTTAACTTATAATAATAGCCGTCTCACGAAATGTGAGAAAAGGAGATTTAATGAAGAACGCTCGTCACGTGATATTTGTATACATCCTGCTATTCACATTCGTCCTTTCGGCTTGCAGCGGTTCCACGCCGACGCCGTTGGTGATCGTGGTAACAGCTACAGATCTGCCGCCGACGGAAGCCCCAGTGGAGACGCAGGCTGCCCCATTGGAGCCTGTGGCGTTGGCGGGACCGCAAAGCGGCTCAACAATGAAATGGGTGGATGGCGGTATTTTGACTTACATCCCCGCCGGGGACTTTACCATGGGTGACGGAATTAACGCGCTCGCTCATGCGGTTTCCCTGGACGGTTATTGGATCCAACAAAGCAAGGTCACCAACCGCATGTATGAACAATGCGTAAAAGTCGGAGGCTGTTCGGCTCCGTCTCAGGAATTGGGCGGACCCGTTTTTAGTAACCCGCAATATGGCAATCACCCCGTTGTAGGCGTAAACTGGGATCAGGCACAGGCATATTGCGCGTGGACACAAGGCAGCCTGCCGACTGAGGCGCAATGGGAAAAAGCCGCGCGTGGGACGAATGAGAATATATATCCATGGGGAAACAGTGACCCGGCCTGTACCCTGCTGAATTTTGCCAACTGTTACGAGAGCACCAGCGCGGTGGATGCTTTCTCCGCAACGGGTGCCAGCCCCTATGGCCTGCTGGATATGGCAGGAAATGCCTTCGAATGGGTCGGCGATTGGTATGATGAAAGTTATTACAGTACGTCGCCTCTTGCCAACCCTAGCGGTCCTGATGGCGGACAGTATCGTGTTATACGCGGCAGTTCGTTTGAAACAGACAAGAGCCAGATCGCTTCCACAATTCGCCACTTTAATGAACCGGGGGATGCCGGGCGAGCCACTGGCTTCCGCTGCATGGTTGCGAATCCTCAGCCGGTTGCGCCCTATTGCCAACTCTCATCTTTTGTCCCGACGGGCACGAATGTTTCGAGCGGTTGTCAATTACCTGAGGGCACAGTGACGAATCAATATTGTCAGCAGGGTGAGACCTATGCCACTGTTCAACTTTCCTTCGACTCAACATGGGAAGTGCGCGGGACGCGCCTCACTTGTACGGAAGTTGTAGATGGGGGCATCAGGCAGTTGACCTGCAGCGGCCCGCAGACAGTTGAATCCACGAATGAAATTGTCGTTTGTAATGCGTCCTGCTCGAATAATCCAATCGTCGAGGGAGTTACCCCGGTTTGTGATTCGGGTTATACGCTTGACCCTGCAACTGGGTTGTGCAATTACACACCGATCCTCAGTCAGGTCAGTGTTTCGGGCTGCCCGCTTGGATATTCCATGATAGATAGAAGCGGACAGCAAACTTGCGCGATCAGCAAGGACGCAAATGGTTATTGCCCGGCCGGCACTTATTTTGATGAACTGGCCGGCATGTGTGCCCCTCCAAATGGAGAAAGCTCCGCGCCGTATGGCATTGACAATACGACTCTCGCCAAACAGACTTACGCAGGCTGTGCGGCTGGTTACAATTACAATGAAGGTTTTCAATGCTGTCAGGCAGTGACCGGCGGAACGTATCCGGGCTGCGGTGCCGGTACTGTGTTTGATCCAAACCTGCAAACCTGTATTCCGACAGGGGCGGACCTGAGCGGCGAGGGCTGTATCACTGTCCGCGTGAACACACTCAAGTGCAGCGAACCAAAGAATACATGCGCACAATTTACCGATAGCGAATCGCGCTGTGTTGCGAATTTCTGTACGTGGAACGAAAAAGCCTCGGTTTGCGAAATGAAGGCGCCGTAACAATGAAAAAAACCCCGCAGGATAAACCCTGCGGGGTTTTTGTTTATGACCTTTGGGTGACTCGAAATCTGTTTCAGCGGGATACAAAATAATGTACCTCGGGTTATAATTTTTTATCGTGGCTGTACGTCCAATTGTATTAATCGTTTGGAGAGTATGATGAAAAAAACATTTTATTTTATTTCAGTCGTGACTCTCATGTCATTGATTCTATCCGCCTGTAATCTTCCCGGAAGTCCGGTGATTCCAGTAACTGGGTCAACGGAAACCGCGGAACCGTCTGCTAATGTGACAGAAACAGCGGTGACCCTGGTACCGATTGATCTGGCGGGACCGCCGATGGAGTTAGGCTCGAAATATCCATATGTGGATGGGACTATTTTGGTGGCTGTGCCGGGCGGGAGCTTTATCATGGGTTATCAGGGTGAAGATAATCCTGTGCACGAAGTGACCGTCAGCGATTTCTGGATCTACAGCACCAAGGTCACCAACTCCCAGTATGCCTTATGCGTGGCATCGGGTAAATGCCCTGCGCCGGATGAAAA
>JBBSCM010000409.1:0-3185 GCA_038250295.1 Anaerolineales bacterium
GATTCAACGCCGCCATTATATTTATTCATCGAGGCGTTCAAACCCTTCATGACGAATTCGAGCGCGGCGTCCGCGGCGCGGTCTAATACTTCGGGAAGAAATTTAATATCTTCTTTGGGGAAATCCTGCAGGACATAATCTTTCGGGTCCATGCGGCCAGGGGGGCGTCCAATGCCGAGGCGCAGGCGTGGGAAATCTTTTGTGCCGAGATGGTCAATTGTGGAAGCCATGCCGCGCTGTCCGCCAGGACCTCCGCCGGGGCGAATACGAATCGTGCCGAAAGGGATATCCAGGTCATCGTGAGCGACGAGCAGGTTTTCCATTGGCAGTTTGTAGAAGTGCAAGAGTCCCTGCACAGATTGTCCCGAGAGATTCATGTAAGTCTGCGGCTTGGCGAGGATGATCTTACGCTCTTCGTACAGCGTGGACATAACTATCGCTTTGGATTGCAATTTCATCCCGCGCGCGTTGAGTCGCACCGCGAGGCGGTCAATGAGCATGAAGCCGATATTGTGACGGCTGTCTTTGTATTCGCGGCCAGGGTTGCCCAGGCCAATGAGGAGAAAAGAAGTTTCGATTGTCATGGCTATCTGTTTTTTCGGAGACGGAGTAATAAGGAGAAGATGATGAATAAAACCAGTGTGGCCAATCCGCCGCGCGCGAAGGTCCCATAAATAGACGAGGTAGTTACCGAGGCGGGGTTGGCAGGCAAAGGCGTGGATGAGGGAAATGTCGGGAGCGGAGTTACAGGTTGAACCGTTGACGCGCTCACAGGGGATGATATTGGAAGCGAAAAAAACAATGTTTCAGTGGGAGTCTCTGTTGGGAGTGGCAGATCGTTGCGAATCTTTAAATCCGAAACGGCCACGTCCTGAGAGGTCCCGTCTTGAAGAATGACTCGCAAGCGCAAAACATAATCCCCGTCTGTGAGCGAGGTCGTATCCCAAATAGCCATGGTTGGGTCTTGCACCGGCTGAGGAAATGTCTGGATGGTGAACCAACTGTTAGCAGAGTCCGAAGCGGCATATGAGAAAGCCAGTTCAGCGGACGCAAAGTTCGGGACATTCATATTTCCAACGATCTCCGCTTGTCCGCGCAAAACATCCCCGGGTTGAGGAGATGTGATGGAAACATCCGCTGTTTGCATGGAGAAAATAAGCGACAGAATGAGAGATACTTTCATCATGGCAATCGGTAAGTTTAACATGAAGGAGAGAGCGGGTCAAATCTCATTATGAAAATGTCGTTACGAGGAGGGTGATCTTCTCGACAAAGCAATCTTATGTGGTGAGAAGATTGCTTCGGGCAAAAGAACGAGAACGCCCTCGCAAAGACATAGTGCCATAGAACAATTCTCGAATAATTATTTTTCTGGTAAACTCAAGCCATTCAAGCACACAACCATGGCGGGGAAACCCGCTTCATTAGGAGACCGAGTTATGGCAAAATCACGCTCTGATCAAATGGTGGAACGTCTGCGCAATATGCAAGCGGCTGCACCTGATATCGAAGCCTCCGCCGTCGTTTCTGTAGACGGCCTCATTATGGCATCTGCCTTGCAACAGGGCGTGGAAGAGGATCGCGTTTCGGCCATGTCTGCCGCCATGCTCAGCCTTGGCGAGCGTATTTCTGGTGAGCTTGGACGCGGCAACCTTGAGCAGGTATACATCAAAGGGGACAAGGGCTCCATCGTGCTGACTGCTATTGGCGAGGAAGCAGTCCTGACAGCCATGTCACGGCAGGATGCCAAGCTCGGCATGATATTTTTGGAGATGCGGCGCGCCGCAGAAGACCTTGTAAAACTGGTTGGATGAATATAAATAACATCCACGACATCCAAAATACGCAACCCCAAAATGGGGAGGGCTTAAACGCCCTCCCCATTCTTTTTGCATTTTCATAACCGTCATTGCGAGGGCGCTCTTCCCGAAGCAATCTCCTCAGCAAGTTGGAGATTGCTTCGTCGGGAAAGGCACCCTCCTCGCAATGACGAGGAGATAATAAATGACCACAAAATACTTATTTTTTACAGGCGGTGTCGTTTCATCTGTTGGCAAGGGACTCACCGCTGCTGCGATGGGATTGCTGCTCAAAGAACGCGGCTTCAAAGTTGCGGTTCAAAAACTTGACCCATATATCAACGTTGACCCGGGCACCATGTCTCCTTATCAACACGGCGAAGTGTATGTGCTGGATGACGGCGCAGAAACGGACCTCGATCTGGGTCACTACGAAAGATTCATAGATAACCGCTTGAGCCGAGTCAGCAACTTCACTACGGGACAGGTGTATGCCGAGATCATCGCAAACGAACGCCGCGGCGATTACCTGGGCGGCACCATTCAAGTCATTCCGCACATCACCAACGAGATCAAACGCAGGATCGGGCTGGCTGGAAGAGAAACGAATGCAGAGATCATCATTCTCGAAGTCGGCGGCACGGTTGGTGATATTGAGTCGCAGCCTTTTCTTGAAGCCTTGCGTCAACTCCGCAATGAAGTGGGGCGTGAGAATTGTTTGTTCGTACACGTCACCTGGCTCCCCACCATTGGCGCAACAGGTGAAATTAAAACCAAACCTACACAGCATTCAGTAGCGGCATTGCGTTCGATTGGTATTTCGCCAAACATTATTATTGCGCGCGCGGATCAGGACGTGGAAAAAAGTCTCTGCGAAAAGATCGCGCTTTTTTGCGATGTGGAAAAAGATTCGGTCATCCCCATGCCAACTGCGGATGTGCTTTACGAAGTGCCTTTGCGTTTGGAAAAACTTGGTGTCGGTGAACTCGTGCTTAACAAACTTGGATTGAAAGCAAAACGCAAACCCAATATGCGGCCATGGAAGAAACTTGTGGAAGATGTCCGCAGACCCAAGCCAACTGTAAAAGTTGCGCTAGTTGGTAAATATGTCGAATTGCAGGATGCATACATGTCTGTTCGTGAGGCACTTAAACATGCCGCGCTTGCAAACGGAGTCGAGGTTGAAATCGGCTGGGTGCATTCCGCCGACCTTGAAAAAGATAAAGGCTGGGATATCGTCAAAAAGGCCGATGCAATCCTTGTGCCTGGCGGATTTGGTTCACGCGGTATTGAAGGCAAGATCATGGCGGCTCGTTTTGCCCGAGAAAATAAAGTCCCTTATCTCGGATTATGTTTGGGAATGCAGGTGATGTGCATTGATTTCGC
>JBBSCM010000410.1:0-3175 GCA_038250295.1 Anaerolineales bacterium
GCATGGCCATATTTCATAATTATCAAACTTCTGAAATATTTCATCTGTTGATTCGAAGAAAATATATTTAGACATGTTTGTTTATCTTCCTAAATTCTACACCCTAATACAAATCCGTACTATCTGCGCCCAAAACGCTTTAGAGTATCCATCCCCGAAGATTAATCGGTTGCATACGATAAGTCTACACACTATGAGTAAACCCTTCAAAATAAATCCCCGATGTTTTTTACACTCAGCATTACAATGGTACTCATGGACACAAAACTCCTCGAACTCGCCCGCAAATTAGGCAACCCGGTTATCGAAGGGAATCAAGTCACCTTTGTGTGGAAGGGAAAGTCCGCGCCGCATTTGATTGATGATTTTCATTGCTGGGACGATAACCCGCAAAAGATGAAGCGCATCGCCCCCAAACTGTGGAGCTATTCCATTGAACTCGACCCCGCCGCGTATCTTGAATATGCCTTCTACGATCCACGCACGAAGAGACGCTTCAAAGACCCGTTGAATAAAAATACAGTCTTCAATGGAATTAAAGATTACAACCATTTCCTGTATATGCCCGAGGCGCATTCCACCTCGCTGACACTGAAGCGCAAGGATGTACCGCGCGGCAGGGTCACACGTTACCTCGTGGATACGTGGATGATGGAACAGGACGGCAAGCGAGAATTGTATTTGTATCAACCGCCCGTCAAGGAACCCGTGCCGCTGCTGCTCGTCTACGATGGCATGGACTATCTGCAGCGCGCCATGTTGAACGTCATCGTGGATAATCTTATTTACAAGAAACGCATCCAACCAATAGCGATGGCGTTTTGGCAGCACGGCCAAGAACGCCGCGGCGTGGAATACGCCTGCTCCGATGCCACACTGATGACGATTGACCATGTCATCTTGCCGTTTGCACGCAAAAAACTAAACCTGCTGGATGTCAAAAAGAATCGCGGGGCATATGGAGTTTTAGGCGCATCCTTTGGCGGATTGATGTCCATGTACACAGGCTTGCGTATGCCTGAAATATTTGGCAAGGTCATCAGTCAATCGGGCGTGTTCGAGTCCGAGGGAAGGGATTTTGTTGCCGTGGATATGATCCGCGCGAAAAAATCACGCGAGATAAAGATCTGGATGGATATCGGTCATTATGACTGGCTGTTGGAAGATAACCGCCGCATGCAGCCAATTTTGCAGAAGAACGGATACAACGTCACCTACCGTGAATTTGTCGGCGGGCATAACGCCACCTGCTGGCGTGACGACGTCTGGCGTGCGCTGGAGAAATTATTTCCCGTGTAGAATGCGTCGCACCAAACAGGCGAGATTATTTTGATTAATGAGTAAAGTTCCATCGATTAGATTTATCTTGTTGAGTAAGGTGCGACGCATCCACTATAATAAATTCTACAGATCACGGTGATTGAAGATACTGATCGCTGCCATTAATGCAAGGATTAAATAGAAAATTGCATACCCGATCATCAACGGGCTGGGAACGGATATTGTCCCAAAGGGTGATATTCCCAACGCACCGGAGATGGGCGATTGCATTTCAAAAGCCGCCCGCCGCCATAAGGTCTCACTGGGGATGATGAGACTGGTCACAATGCCCACCTTGACCGCTGTCTCATTTTGTAGAATTGCGCCGATCTGTTCCACCCAGCCGCCGATAAAGGACAATCCGTACAACCCAAAGACCACGCCGCCTGTAGCCAGCCCGGAAAGGAAACTGGAACAGCAGAGGGATATGGTCATGATCAGCAATGACTCAAGGTAGATCAACGATAAACCCGGCAATACATTTCGCGCCGTATATCCCGATTGAATCCATACGCTGAGCACCGTCCCGCCGGACATCAACAGGGAATATCCCGCCAGCAGGATGGCAAAGCCAAGCCATTTGCCAAGCACCACATCCGAACGGCGTACAGGTTTCGAGACGATGGTTTGGATGGTCCCGGAGATGATCTCACCGGAAAGCGTGTCTGCGCCGAGCAGCGCGCCCATCGCAACAGAGAGAAAGGTTACAGCATACAGGCCTGCCAGCATCAAAACGTTGAAACCTTCGCTGCTCATAATATTTGTAAAAACTTCATTGGGTGTATTTGCTGCCTCGGCTGAAACATTTATGTAGATCATCCGAAACCCAATGGTGAACACTGTCAGGAACACCAGACCAAGTACCAGTCCAGTGAGAACGATGCGCCGCCGAATGGTTTCGAGGAAAGTCATACGGGCAATGATCCATATTTTTTTCATAGCCCACTGTCCTTCCCCAATGTTTCGATAAAAATTTCTTCAAGAGAGAGTCTATTGGGAGTCAGCGCATAGACTTGCACCTCCCGTGCAACCAAATAACGATTGATCTCAGGCAGGTCAGCCTCACTGCGGATCGTCATCGTGAGCAGCTCGCCGTCCACGCGGATATCATCACCCCAATGTTTGAGCCCGCTGACGATATCCGAATCAAACCCCGCCGCGCGGATGGTCAGCATCGAGAGGTTTTTATCCAATGCAGACATTTCCATCACGCGAATCACTTCGCCGTGACGGATGAACGCCACACGATTGCAGGTGACTTCGATCTCGCTCAAGAGATGCGAGTTGAGAAAAACGCTCGTGCCTTCGTCACGCAATTCATGAATAATATCGCGCACCAGCCTGCGCCCGACGGGGTCAAGCCCGGATGTGGGTTCATCCAAAAAGACGAGAGCAGGGCGGTTCATCAAAGCTTGCGCCAGACCAATGCGCTGTAACATTCCTTTGGAATACGTCCGCAGTTGTTTATGACGGAAGTCGGTCAAGCCCACGCGTGCAAGAAGCTCATCGCGGCGGAGTTTCAAATCACCTGAAGCCATGCCCAGCAGTTCGCCGTGCAATTCAAGAAATTCATTTGCCGTCAGCCATTCCTGAAAACGGAAGTGTTCGGGTAAAAATCCAATGCGGGCCAGTGAGGCCCGGTCGCCAAGAGGCGCGCCGAGTAACCATCCCGTCCCGGAAGTCGGCGCGACCAACCCCAACAGCATCTTGATGGATGTAGTTTTGCCTGCGCCGTTTGGCCCTAAAAAACCAAACACCTCACCCTGCTCTACTTGCAGGGTGAGGCCTTTCACTGCGGCTTGCTTGCCAAATTCTTTTCTTAGGTTTTCGGTCTTGATCGCTGGGATGCTCATGA
>JBBSCM010000411.1:0-3135 GCA_038250295.1 Anaerolineales bacterium
AGGTGATTCTAGGATTGTCCGATCATACGCATTCCGTTGCTCCCGTTCTCGGTGCGGTGACTTTGGGTGCGCGCGTGATCGAGCGTCACTTCACCGACAGCAATGACCGCGAAGGTCCCGACCACAAATTTGCGATGAACCCTGAGAATTGGGCAAAGATGGTTGAAGAGACTCGTCTGCTTGAACGCTAACTTGGAAGTTCAGATAAATTCATTGCAGAGAATGAACAGGAAACGCAGATCGTACAGCGTAGGTGTTTGCGTGCCGCACGTGACATCAAAGCAGGGGAAGTCTTCACCCGCGACATGATCGATGTGCTTCGTCCCGCTACACCTGGTGCGACCAAACCTGACCAGATACAAAACGTTATCGGCACAAAAGCACTGACCGATATGCCTCTCGGCAAAGAATTGCGCTGGACGGATTTGGGCCTCTAAATCTTGTAAATGGTAATTCGTAATTTATGAATTACTATTTACCAATTACCAATTATGCGTATCATCTACTTCTCTCTCGGCTATACCACACACGATTATCGCTTCCTCAAATCCATTTCGGATGGCGGGCATGAAGTCTTCTTTGTTCAATTGGAAGGGAATGCACGGCAGGTGGAATCCCGGCCTGTCCCTGAAAACGTGAATCAGGTCATCTGGAAGGGCGGGCGGGAGCCGTTCCGCTGGGGAAATCTCGTGAAGCTGGCTCTCGATTTTCGACGTTTGGTAAAAGATATTAAACCTGATTTGATTCATGCGGGTCCGATTCAAACCTGTGCATTTATTGCTGTGCTTTCAGGTTTCCGTCCCATCCTGACCATGTCGTGGGGATTTGATTTGATGGAGGATGCGCATAAAAGTAAATGGATGAAGGGTATTACGTGTTTCGTGTTGCGTAGGTCGTCTTTTTTTACAAGCGATGCAAACGTTACGCGCGATATGGCTGTTACGTATGGAATGAATGTTGAGAAAACCATCATCTTCCCCTGGGGTGTTGACTTGGATCATTTCCAACCTGATACGCAGTACGTAACACGCAACACGTTCACTTTGTTCTGCAACCGTTCCTGGGAAACTCGTTATGGCGTAGACGTGCTTGCGCACGCATTTGTCAAAGTGGCCCGGCAAAATGAAAACGTCGATTTGATTCTACTGAACGGCGGTTCACAAAGCGGAGAACTTCGGCAGATATTGCAAAATGGCGGTGTGCTGGACCGTGTCACATTCGGCGGGCAGATTTCGCAAAATGATTTGCCGCGCTGGTATCATATGGCTGATCTGTATATCTCCCCTTCGCATGTGGATGGCTCCTCTGTTTCATTGATGGAGGCGCTGGCTTGCGGGTTGCCCTGTCTGGTTTCTGATATTCCAGCCAACAAGGAATGGATTGTTGATAATGAGAACGGCTGGTTGTTTCGTGATGGCGATGCGGATCACCTTGCGGAGAAGATTCTGGCGGCGATGAATCAGCGTGAGAAAATGCCTGAGATTGGCCGAGCAAGCCACAGGTCCGCTGAGATGCGTGCAGATTGGAAAAAGAATGCTGAAGCGTTGATGAATGCGTACCGCGAGATTCATCTCGCGAATGCGACATAAATGTCGCGGTACGATGAAAGGATAATATGCTTACAAAAAAAGATCTGCTAAACGGTTTTGAAAAAATAAATATCCAGAGTGATACCATCGTTGTGCATACGTCATATAAATCATTGGGCGGCGTGGAAGGCGGCGTGGATACGGTCATCGATGCGATGCAGGAATTGATGGGCAGGAACGGCACGGTGATGTTCCCTGCGTTCAATTTTCAATCGTGGACGGAGACGCATTATTTTGATGTGATGGAGACGCCTTCGAAGATGGGCATGATCACGGAGATGGCGCGCCTCAGACCTAACGCAAAGCGGACTCCGCATCCGATCTACAGTTTCTCCGTTTTGGGGTTTCGCGCCGAGGAATTTTCCCGCACTGAAGATGTAGAGGCGTATGGGCCAAACTCTGCGTTTGCATTGTTTCATAAGCTCAATGGAACCATCGTGAGCATTGGCCTGGATTTCAACAGCACGTTTTCGATGCATCATTATATAGAATACAACGTCGGCTGTGACTATCGACGCATCAAGGAGTTTTCTGGAGTTTATGTTGGTTATGACCGCAAGCCGCAGACTAAGACCTATTCAATGTTTGTGCGCAAGGACGACCGCGTGAAGACTTACATCAACCCCGGTATGAATGAATTGCTCGCGGCAGGCGTGATTAAAGAAGTACAAGTGGGTACGGCGAAAGTCCATTCTGCCACTGCGAATGATTTCTTTGATAACATGTCTGTGATTGTGCGCGAGCATCCTGAGAAGTTGCATTATATTGAAGAGCCAAAGTATTAATTTATCGTCATTGCGAGGAGGCTTTAGCCCGACGAAGCAATCTTCCTCACAATATTGGAGATTGCTTCGGGCGAAAGAACATCGCCCTCGCAATGACGGGAGATAATCATGAAACCATACACATCCTTAAAATCCATTCTCGCTGAGTTCTATCCGCTCCATCGAACGCTAGCCTCTGACGATCAGGACAAGACTCTTGAAATCATCGGCTCCTACATGCCTGATTCATCCAACTACACCATTGAGACCTACGCACCTCTCGAACAGGCATGGACATGGAAAGTACCAGAAAGATATGTAGTTCACGAAGCCTATCTTGAAATTGAAGGCGGCGAAAGAATAATTGATTTCAAAAACAATCCGCTGCATATTGTTTCGTATTCTCTTCCTGTCGATGGGATATTTACATTCGAAGAACTCCAGTCACATTTACATTTCAACGAAAAACGTCCGCATACGATTCCGTGGGTTTTCAAATATTATGACCGTGTCTGGGGATTCTGTTTATCGAAGAATGTATTTGATAAACTTCCACGTGATAAAAAATATCGCGCGGTTATCAAATCTGAATTTATCACCGACCCGAAACAGGGCTTCAAAATTGCAACGGCTGTGATTCATCCTGACCCACAGGGGGCTGCGCCAGGCGGGGCAAATGCATCCGCGGGAGAGATCGTCATTCAGGCGCATACTTGTCACCCTATGCAGGCCAATGACGATGGCGCAGGCGTGGTCAGCGCAATTGATCTTGCACGCCGACT
>JBBSCM010000412.1:0-3123 GCA_038250295.1 Anaerolineales bacterium
ATACGCTCCGGATACCAACGCCGCACGCGGACTTGCGTACCTAGCCAAATCGCTTCAAACTGCGGGAGGTAATGCTCGTCTTGCGCTTGCAGGTTACAACGGCGGCATTGGGGTCATCAGCCGCGCCGAATGGTCATGGCCCGCCCAAACGAAAAGATATGTGCAATATGGCTGGCCTATTTACGAAGACGCCCGCAACGGACTTGCTTCCAGCACAGCATTAAATGAATGGTATGAAAAATACGGGGTAAGTTTATGCCGGCAGGCGCATGAACGACTTGGTTTGCCGTAAACCGTCCCGAAGGTTTAACCAACTCGACAAGGTTTTTGAAGGAACCTTCGGGACGGTTACTTAACCACCGAAAGCCAGATCACGAAGGTTGTTCCTTTTCCCTCTTTCGATTCAACTTTGAGCTGTCCGCCGTGATGCTCAACGATCCAGTGTGCAATGGATAGCCCCAGCCCAAATCCGCTGGTGGTTGAACGTGTGCGTGATTTCTCGGCGCGATAAAAGCGATCAAAGATGTGCGGCAGGTCTTCGGCGGGAATGCCCGGCCCTGTATCTCGAACGATGATACGCGCCTGATCGCCGAGTTTGGTCATACTCAGGAATACATCGCCGCCTTGCGGTGTGTATTGAATCGCATTCGAGATTAAATTCAAAAACACCTGTTTCAAACGGTCGCGATCCCCGTTGACCATGACCTGATCAATTTCGTTAAGATGAACATGCAATTTACTGCCTGCCAGCACACACATTTCGGTGAAGACTTCGGTTAGCAGCAGGTCCAATTCAATCGGCTTTGAAACCAGCGTCAGCTTGCCCGATTCGGCTTGCGCCAGCATGAGCAAACCGCCGACAAGCCGGGTGAGTCTGCCTGCTTCCTGGTCAATACTGCTCAGGGATTCTTCGTCAGCTTGTTTCATGTGGCGGATTAAGTCCACATTTCCTTTGATAACTGTCAGCGGCGTGCGAAGTTCGTGGCTTACATCCGCGAGAAATCTTTGCTGCGAAGTAAACAGGGATTCCAAACGTTCAAGTGTTTGATTGAAAGAGACAACCAGGTCTCCGACTTCATCTTCGTTTTGTTCCTGAAAAGGGATGCGGCGGGATAGATCATCTGCGCGATTGATCTGATCCACCGTGTCGGTGATCGCTTCAAGGGGCGAGAGTGCGCGTCCCAATACGACCCATGAACCAATTGCGGCCATGAGTACAGCAACCACAGCAATTACGGCCATCGTTGAAAGCAAGTTTCCTTGTGTCGCATCCACAACGCCAAGGCTCGCCCCAACTTGTAACGTGCCGATCATGCGCTGACCATATTTAAGCGGGACACTCAAAACACGCAGATGCGCCCCATTGAGGTAGGAATCTTCATAGCTTGTAATACCGGATTGAAGCCCCAAGGGATCGAGGGATTTTGTCAGCGAACCAATGCTTGGAGATGTGGCAATGATCTTTCCATCGGGTCCCCATACTTGCACGTATGCGTTCGATGTCATGTCCAATGGAGGCAGGCTGATCAGACTCAATTCGCCCACGGAATTAACTTTGGTCACCTGGGTAATATCGCGCACCACGTTTGCAAGCATGGTATCTACTTGATTAAGCAAAATAACGTTGACGAGAATATACACTGCCGCGCCAAAGATAAGCAAAATTCCGCCCATGAATGTTGAATATAATAATGTAAGACGCAGCCGAAGGGACATGGGGCAAGTGTAATGTTCTGAGTTTAGGATAACCTGAGAATGTAAAAAAGAAGCGGCAGGGTATCTGCCGCTTTGTGGTTACGGATTTTCTCTCATTACATATCCAACACCGCGGACTGTATGGATTAAGCGTATTTCGCCCTCGCCTTCCAGCTTCTGTCGTAAATAGCGGATATATACTTCCAGTACGTTGCTCTCGCCGCCAAAGTCATATCCCCATACGCGATCAAAGATCACTTCGCGGGTCAATACCTGTTTTGGATGCCGCAGGAACAACTCAAGCAATTCATACTCCTTGGCTGTCAGCGCCACCATGCGGGTGCCGCGCGATGCCTGGCGCGAGCCGGTGTCTAGTGAGAGGTCCGCGAATTTTAGTACCGGGATTCGTTCAGGCTGAGTACGGCGCAGTAACGCGCGCACTCGTGCGAGCAACTCGTCCAAATTGAACGGCTTGACCATGTAATCATCTGCGCCTGCGTCCAATCCCTGGATGCGGTCCTGCACAGTATCTTTTGCGGTCAGCATTAGGATTGGGATGGAACCGCCTGTACGCAAGCGGTGGCATACTTCCAGGCCATCCATGCCTGGCAGCATCCAGTCTAAAATAACAAGGTCGGGGGTGTGGTCACGTGCCGCGATCAACCCCATGCGGCCGTCCACTGCAGTATCGACGGTATAGCCTTCATAGGCTAAACCGCGTTGCAGTAATTTGAGAATAGCCTGATCATCTTCGATTATTAGGATTCTTTCATTCATGGCGGTACTCCTGTACAAAATATACCATAAACTTCAGACCCTAAAGGATTCTTTTTTCAGAATTATTTATCGGTCGTATCCCCCAATAATTCCAGTTGCTTCTTTAGCCACTCTTTTCTGTCCCGCGTGGACTCTTCGTTCAGCCCATGACCTGAATCGTACACCTTCATTTCTTTTGGTTCTTTCGCGGCTTCGAAAAATTCATCCGCCCTTTCGGCGGGAACATGCGGATCGTTGCTCCCAAATTGAAAAAATGATGACGCAGGCGAGAGATACCCAACGTGATTTATTGGGTCAATTTCAGACATTTGCTGAATAAATGCCTCGCGCGCTTCTCCTTCCAGTTTGGGTAAATACAAATACCAGTCTGGGAAGCGAGGTGTGGCAGCCATAATGACATAATGAGTTGGGCGTTGGTCCACGCTGCCTGCGAGCACACCGTACATCCCGCCAAAGTCATGGCCTACATAGGCAAACCGTTTGGCGTCAGCTTTGGGTTGGTCGAGCAGGAAATCCGTAAAGCGGCGCAGGTTGGCAATTTCTTCGATAGAATTTTGCATATCATCTGCGTGCGTTCGTTTTAAGAAAAAATCAGGGTCAGACCAAAGTGTTTCCACGGTGAGACATATCGCACCGCGTTTTGTCATTTCA
>JBBSCM010000413.1:0-3123 GCA_038250295.1 Anaerolineales bacterium
AGTTTGGAGATGAGTTGGTTCCAAATGTTCGTAGTCACGATACCCTATTCCCAATAAACTTCAAATATGCCCAATACAACAATGGGTTATAGACTCGATCCAATGCCTGCGCCGCTCGCTTAAGCTGGCCTCCGAATCCGCGTTTGAAACGGTAGACTCCCCAAAGGCCATCGTGGCGGGTTTCGAAATTGGCCTCGAGCGTTTCTTCGTTTTCGTCAGGAACACCCCACAGATCATATTCTTCACAGCCGCGTGCTTTTGCCCAACGGATGGCTTCCCATTGTAGGAGATAAGTTGGCATTCTATTACGTTCCTGGTCATTGGATGCGCCATAGACATACCAGGCACGTTTCGCATTTGCAAAAACCATTAACGAAGCGAGCGGTTTACCTTCGTATTCGGCAACCAGCAATTCACAAGTCCCATTTGGATGGAACAACTCATAAGCACGTTGATAATATTCCTTTGAATGCACACCGAAGTTGTCGCGCCCGCCTGTGACGGTCAACATTTCGTGAAAGGCGGAGATATCGTCCCATGAGCGGACGGTTACGCCTTTCTTCTCGGCGAGGCGGATGTTGTAGCGGCATTTGGGTTTCATTCTTGAGAGGATAATTTCTTCCTTATCTTTAATATCGATGACGATGGTGCGCGGAGGTTGGATGTTGTGAGGGGAAAGGATGAATGCGTTCCTTCGACCTCGCTCAGGATGTAGTTGCGTGTTGCGTGTTGCGTGTTGCGTTGTAGAGTCTTCCCAAACATCAGGTTCAATTTTTAGGAAGATGGCGTGATTCTTTTTGCAAACGGAATCAACTTCCTTCCAAAACTGATCACTGATTACTGACCCTTCGACTTCGCTCAGGGCGAGCTGATTACTAAACACTGCTTTCGGCATGTAGCCGAGAGTCAGCCCCAAAGGGAGGCGGCGGAAGAGGATTTGGCAACCAACTTCGTTGTTAAGGATGCGATGCGTTGAGCTTGTCGAAACGATGCGGACTGGTTTCCAGCCAAAATCTTTTTTGAGTTCGCCCCATTCGCCCATTTGTAGTAGATGCGCGTTGGGATGAGATTCGAGAAAACGATTCCAGTCAGTGAGATTAACTTCGGGCATGGGCTTTTATAAGTCGAAGGTCAAGGGTCGAAGGTCGGAAGGTTTTGATTCATTGACAGTGGAGCCTGGGATCAATTCGTCAAGAAGTTTGGTGAGAGCATCGCGATCTGCGGTAAGGCTGAGGATGGATAACTGCTCGATGGCTTGAGGCAGGTTTGGGATTACCCGCAGGGGGCTGTGCCAGAATGATGCGTCCTGATCGAGGCGGAAAATGTCGGGGTGGAGAGTCTGCATGAGAGGCGTGCCTTCGTCCCAAAGTTCCTCGGCAAGTTTTTCACCGGGGCGAATACCTGTAAATTTAATCGCAATATCCTTGTGCGGCTCGAGGCCAGAAAGTTTGATGAGGTCTTCAGCAAGGTCAAGGATGCGGACGGGCTGACCCATGTTGAGCACAAAAACTTCGCCGCCACTTTGCATCGACGAAGCTTGCAGGACGAGATAAACGGCTTCGGGGATGGTCATAAAGAAACGGACCATATCGGGATGCGTGATGGTAAGGGGGCCGCCGTTTGCGATTTGATTTTTGAAAATGGGAATGATACTGCCGCGCGAGCCAAGCACATTGCCAAAGCGGACAACGGTGAAGGCGCGTTTGTGTTCGCGGGCGGCGTCGAGGACGATCATTTCGGCGAGGCGTTTGGTTGCGCCATAAATACTTGAGGGCCGCACAGCTTTATCGGTGGAGATGAGAACAAAGCGCTCGACCTTGCAATCGATTGCGGCCTGCACAAGATTGCGCGTGCCAATTACATTATTGGTGACGGCTTCAACAGGGTTGGCTTCCATCAGAGGCACATGTTTGTGCGCGGCGGCATGAAAAACAATCTGCGGTTGATGTTTCTTGAAAACTAAATCAAGTCTTTGCAAATTACGAATATCGGCAATGATCGGGATCAATTTTAGGGATGGATAATCGCTTTGCAGTTCAAGCAAAATTTCAAAGATGGAATTTTCGCCGTGACCAAGCAAAACAAGCTCGGCGGGATTGCGGCGCGCAATCTGCCGGCTGAGTTCGCTTCCAATGGAGCCGCCTGCTCCTGTGACGAGTACACGCCTGCCTTGGATGGCACGGCCCACCTTTTCATCGTTGACGCGTACAGGTTCGCGGCGCAGGAGATCGGTGATATCCACCTCACGCAAACGGTTGACACTGACCGTGCCGCCGATGAGTTCGTAGATGCCAGGCATGGTGCGCGAAGCGATTCCTTTTATGCGGCACGCGTCGTTGACCAAACGAATGATTTTCCCCGGCGCGGAAGGAATGGCGATGATGACTTCATCCACCTGTTGAGTGTCGAGAATGCTTGAAAGCTTATTCACCCTGCCAATGACTGAGACACCGTAAATTTGGTGATCTTGTTTGGCGGGATCGTCATCGAGAAAGCCAATTGGAATGAGATTTAATTGT
This sequence comes from Anaerolineales bacterium, assembly GCA_038250295.1. GTDB lineage: Bacteria > Chloroflexota > Anaerolineae > Anaerolineales > Villigracilaceae > Villigracilis. Next base: position 2,520 of record JBBSCM010000413.1, read on the forward strand.
GATGGCTTTTGCAGTTCACGCACAACGAGCGCGCCCGCGTCTCCTGCGCCGACGATGAGCACACGTTTGGCCTCGCGGAGCGCATTGCGGGGAGTGTTCGATTGTTCAGCGAGAATACGTAAGGCAAAACGTGAACCACCTATGAGGATGAGCGAGATGAGCCAGTCAATGCCAAGGGCGGAGCGCGGCATACCAGGCTGGATCAGACTGAAATTGATAAGCAGGAGCATTACACCTGACGTCAACACCGAGGCAGTTGTCACCGCAACCGTGATGAGGCGCAATTCACTTGTGCTCGCATAAATCCACAGGCGGCGATATAGGCCAAAGAAATAATAAACGGGAATTTTTACGATCAAGGCCACGGCACACATGGTCAATGCAGCCGGGAAATAAAACGGGAGCTGGCTTACATTCAATCGCAATGCAAAACTGCCCAACACCGAAACAATGATGAGGGCGATATCGCCAATTAAGACGAAGCGATTGCGGATGGGAGGGCGGATGAAGAAGGTCATAAGGAAAAGATGAATGTGTTGTCTGATTCGTGTTGCGTGTTGCGTGTTGCGTGTTGCGTGTTGCGTGTTGCGTGTTGCGTGTTGCG
>JBBSCM010000414.1:0-3119 GCA_038250295.1 Anaerolineales bacterium
CAGATAATTCACCTTTTTTTGGCCCTTTGAAATGTTTTTTTTGTGGGTATTTTTGAGGTACTCTAATTGGATCAAGATTAAAAGTATAGTTATTGGATTTGGTAAACCACATAATAACTTCATATCTTCCTGAAAATCTTTTTGAAGCATGAAGCCCATGCCCAAAATGCCAAACAATGCGATTTCTTAGTTGTAAACCCAGCGATTCAAAAATTGGATAAAGAACAATATCTAAGGGAATTATTTTTCCATTATCGACATAGTTTCCGACTTGCCAGCAAATACTTCCTGAGTCATCAAGTATTCTCACAGATTCTTCAATTATCTTTTTTTGCAGTTCTAGATAATTTTTTAAGTCTCGTCTAGTTTCATATTCTTTGCCAAGGTTATATGGAGGTGATGTAACAACTAGTTTTACAAACTTATCGGGGATTTGCTTTAATAGATTTAAACAATCACCCTCAAATAAAACATAGTTTGTTGTTGGGTCAAATTTAGGTGAAATTTTCATGGCTTTATTATAGATCAATCATTCTGGTAAATTGTTTTTATTAAGCTGTTCAGTCAAATATGTAAATTTTGGGGCAAATCCTTGAATTTGACTGAAGCCAAGGATTTCAACTACTTGGTTTTTTGACAGGCTTTACGAATTAAATTCCTTCGCCAATCCGCTCCACCACTCATCCTTTTCGTTCGGGACAAATGGCGTATACAGTGTCAACCGATCTGCAATTCCATCATATCTCTTCTTCAAATCATCCGCCAGCTTTTCCTGGGTGGTCATCAAACAAAATTTAGCCAGCATCTCATCTGTAATCAACATCGGCATCTCTGCCCATGCGCCTTTCGCGGCGAAGCCAGATAGTTTTTCGGCAGTCTCGCCCCAGCCGTGAAAATTCATCACGGCTTTGTAAGATGGCGTGGATGCGTAAAATGCGATCTGCATCCGCGCGAAAGATTCTTCTTCGGGAGATGTCGCCACGAACGGGGTCATCGAAACGGTGATGTCCTTGCGGGTTCGTCCGCTCTTTTGCAAACCATCTTCAAGCGCGGGCAAAATGACTTCATTCATGTAGCGCGGACTGTTGAACGGATGCGCGTGAAATCCCTCGCACAATTCACCAGCCAGTTTTGCAAGTCCCGTGTTGACGCCTGCAACATAAATTGGAATATTCGGATGTCCAATTGCTCCTGGATTAAAAAACGGCGACATCAAAGTCGCTTTGTAATATTCGCCGCGGAAATTTAACTTTGTGCCGTTTTGCCAGCAATCCCAAAACGCGCGGATGACTTGAATCTGCTCGCGTAATTTTCCAGTCACAGACTCGGGCCATGTCATGCCGAACCTGCGTTCGATATGCGCCTTGACTTGTGTGCCAAGCCCCAAGATGAATCGCCCACTCGATTGCGCGGCCAGGTCCCATGCGGTATAGGCGAGGGTCGCAGGTGAGCGCGCAAACGAGACCGCGATGGCTGTGCCAAAGCGCAGAGTCTCTGAATGTTCAGCGATCAGCGTGCAGGGCAGAAAAGGATCGTGCTGTGTTTCCTGAGTCCACAACGCATCGAATCCGATTTCCTGTGCGGCCTTTGCAATGGCAGGCACATCTTTCAATTGAACAATGGGAAGCGCGGCATCCAGTTTCATATCACCTCTCGTCATTGGGAGATTGCTTCGGGCTGGGTTTCGATACGCTCCCAAAGAACAAGAGCGCGGCTACTCAACCATCAGCCCTCGCAACACTTGCACCAGCACGCAAGTGCAGGTGTGACGTTAATCAAGCAAATAAGCCATGATCCAATTCGTAGTCGCGTTCAAGCCGACCATGTGGGCGCGTTCGTAATTGTGCGAAGCGTCAATGCCGGGGCCGATCAATGATAAAGCTACATCGCCGCCTGCACGCCAAAACGCTTCGCCATCCGAACCATAGAATGGATACACATCCGTTTTATATGGAATGTTATTCTTCTCAGCAATTGCCCGCAATTTTTTATTTAATCCTTCGTGATATGGCCCGCCGCTGTCCTTGATGCATAACGTTGCGTGGAATTCATCGGATTGTTGTCCCTCGCCGACCACCGCCATGTCCACTGTGATCAACTCCGCGACGTCAGATGGGATTCCCGCCGACGCGCCGTGACCCACCTCTTCATAATTGGATATGTGAAAGTACACGCTTCGTACCGGACTTTGACCTGCTTCTGCCATCGACTTAATCGCCGCTACAAGATTCGCTACGCAAGCCTTGTCGTCGAGGAAGCGCGAGCGGATGAATCCGTTCGTCACTTCCACACGCGGATCGAACGCCGCGCAATCGCCGATGTTGATTCCAAGTTCACGTGTCTCTTTTTCAGAAGTTGTGCGCGCGTCGAGGCGCACTTCCATGTGAGCATCGTTGCGCGGAGTGTCACCTCCTGCTCCGCTGTAAATATGACCTGATGCCGTATCAATTAACACTGAGCCGCGAATCTTCTCACCCTTGGATGTGATGACCCACACGCCTTCGGTTTCCACTGTCGGCCATTGAATCCCGCCGATGCGACTCAACTTCAAGCGTCCATTGGATTTGATTTCCTTCACGACCGCGCCAAGCGTGTCCACATGCGCGGTTAGGGCAACAGGCGCTTTGTCACTTTCTACTTTCCACTTGGCTACTAATGCGCCTTTGCGTGTTCGTGATAGTTCCAGTTGCTTATATTTGGACAATTCCTTTTCCACAAATTCAATGGCAGGCTCCGCAAAGCCAGTAGGCGATGCGATGTTGAGCAGGTCAACGAGGAAAGTGGTGAAATATTTTTCGTTAATCTTTGGGAGGGGCATGGTTAATCCTTATATCTATATTTCAAATGGTGGTCGAGTAGGCCGAGTGCTCTTCGAGGCCGTATCGAGACTACAACGTTGAGTTTCTTATAAACAGGTGGTCTCGATATGCCCCGCAAAAAGACGCGGGGCTACTCGACCACCAGACGTAACTTTAGATTCCTTCAAATGCCTTTATCTTCTCGCGCCACTCGTGCGGAATATTGATCGTCTTTTCTTCCTTGTAATCATAAGTCACCATAATCACTTCCCCCTTGGCTAATTCCTTGTTTGTCTTTGCATCCACGATATTCTGCATCCA
>JBBSCM010000415.1:0-3119 GCA_038250295.1 Anaerolineales bacterium
CGTAGTGGATGCAGGTGTCGAAGCGGGCGCGGTCGTTGCTGGGCTTGGAATTGGTACTGTCATCGGTACAGGCGCAGCCGTTTGAGTTTTTTACAAATAACAAGCGGCAGCAAAGCCTTCGCGGCCTTGAGCATCGCGCACTCGTACCCATTGATTGATTGCGCCGATCTTTGAGGTGCCTTCAGATTCTACAATTGTTAAAGTCGATCCCGCTGGTGCTGTAGCAACAATATTTGCAGTGCTGGATGTCTCAATACTCGAGCGGATGTTCAAGCCCCAGGTGACATCGGCTTTGACCCGGGCGGAGGATGTGCCTATCGAAACTGGAACAGTTATCGGTTGAGTCGGAGGCGTGCCCATCGTTGAAGATGAACCCGGTTGAGCGATTCCTCCACCTGCGCTGAAACATTGATAGACGATGACGTGCATGATGGAACGTTGAAGCGGGTTGCCCTGACTATAGCGCGGCATGAGATAGGTTTTCTTGTTCACGTCGGTTTGATAAGGCCACGGGTCGAGCATGAGATAGTCGTTGCCTTCCTTTGCATACAGGACGACCCAATGCGTTAGCAAGCCAGCCGCGGGCGTGCTATCCACCATCACAATCACAGGTTGCCCCGCCGCGATGGATGAGTCGATCAGGCCGAGCGGCGCATCTGTGTTGCCGCAGGAGATATTGCTTTTGATATTGACCTGCGGGTAAATTTGACTGACCGTATCCCAGCGAATGCCCGCGCTGACAAAACCGTTCACGTTCTTTAATTTTTGATTGAGGCTCTTGGGCGTTTCGACATATCCATGCCCGCTGATGAGCATGGCCACGCTCGTCAGCGCACAGCCGACATAGCCGATGGTGTCGCCGGGGTCGCCGAAGCCGAGAATATCCTGCTTCCATTTTGGGTCTTGCTGGGAGTGGTAAACGAGTTGGAATGTCATGGGTTACCTCATTAAAGTTGGAATTTCACACGGGCTGATTATAAATTGTTTTTCACTGCTATAATCACCCTCTTGGAGGAATGGCATGGTTACAAGCGTAAAGCAAATGGATGAAAAAGTGCAAATAAAAAGATATAAGGTCCAGCACTCCATTGATGAATATACTTTTCCCAAAGAAGCAGCCATCCACGATGTAAAATTTGACGAGAAATTTATTCACGTTGAGTTGACAGATCAACGCGTGATCTCGATTCCCCTGTGGTGGATTCCAACCGTTTATAACGCAACCATAGATGAGAGAAAGAAATTTGAGATCAATCAAAGCCGTACTATGATTATTTGGGACCCTGAAAAATGCGGTATCAACGACGAGATCAGCATCTCAGATTATCTAACGTCTGCTCGGGATGAGAGCGCCGTATATTCTGCCCGTTCACCAAAAAGACAAGTTGCGGAAGCAAAAGCTAAATTGAAGAAGAAGTAAAAATTAATCCCACCGTGCGGTGAGCAATCTCCTGTTAATTTATTGACTCTTTTTCGATGAAGGAGATTGCTTCGTCGCCGAAGTACAAGAGCGGCGACTCGTAATGACGGAATAATTTTTATCCAACCTTCGGCGTATCGCCGATGATCTCCCAGCCTCGGTTCAGTGCAATGACCTTCAATTTTGCATCGGGATAAACAGCCACGGGATGATCGGCATTTTCGAGCAGGGGAACATCCAAAATCGTATCGCCATAGGCCACGTCCACGCGGTCAACGCCGAGGCGGCTCAACACCTGTTCAATTTTCTTTTCATTTGCCATCAACTCGCCGACCATTTTCACGCGCCCATTCACGATCTCAACGGGCGTGCCGATCACTTCTGCACCGATCCGTCTTGCGAACGGCTCAATGAATGGTTCGACTACACTGCTGGCAATATAAACTTTTGCGCCATCTTCACGATGTTTAATGAGACGCGCAACCACATCCTCGCGGCGTTTTTTCCAAAAGTCATGCTCCACAACCCATTCCGAGGCCTGACTTAACTTCTCAGGATTCGCATCCTTGATATACGCCAGGCTGTCCACCATTAACTTTTGTCCCCAGGCTTGCCAGTCAATGATTCCGTTTTTTGCGAGAACATACGATGGCATGATCGCTGCCATATAAAGGTTCGCGCGGACTTTGCTCTGGTTATGCTTTACCCAATCCACCAGGCCAAGGAATGGCGAGCCGGTGGTCAATGTTCCCATTAAATCTGATGCGACGATCATGTAGACTCCTTTTATTGATTATTATACTTTCATCATTGCGCCGTATTGCCGCCATCCACCAACAGCAAGTGACCTGTTACAAAGGTTGAATCATCCGATGCTAAAAATAAAACTGCATTTGCAATTTCCTCTGGTTTTCCAAACCGTCCCATTGGAATATATTCACTGGATTCTTTCATGGCTTCTTCAATCGTCACCGGGGCGGAGCCTTCGAAATAACCTTTCTCCATCCAACGATCCACAAACGTATCGCCGGGGCAAACCGCATTCACGCGGATTCCCTCGCGCGCATGATCGAGCGCCATCGCCTTCGTCATCATGCCGACTGCGCCTTTGCTCATGATATACGGAAACGCATTTTTCCCCGCCACCACAGACCAATCCGAACCGTTGTTTACGATCACGCCCTTACCCTGCTTCTTCATCTGCGGGATCACCAGCTTGCACATATGCCAGACCGCCGTCACATTGATTTCAAACGTGTCGCGCCACACATCCTCGGGCGTTGTATCCGCTGTCCCATTTGTGACGATGCCCGCGTTGTTAAATAAAATATCGATTTGAGAGAATTCTCGCAAAGCGATATCCACAACTCTTTGACAGTCTTCCAGCTTTGTGTGATCCGCCTCTACAAACACGCATCGGACTCCCTTTTGCCTGCATTCTGTTTCGATAGCTTTTCCCTTCTCGATGCGCCTCCCCGTGACGATGAGATTTGCGCCCTCTTCTGCAAATAATAAGGCTGTTGCTTTTCCAATCCCCGAAGTCCCACCTGTGATGATGGCTGTTTTATTTTTGAGTTTCATATTCTCTCCTCTGGAGTCAGGCAGCTCGCTGCCTGTACGAGCAGCAAGCTGCTCGACTCCAAAGTATAATCTCTTACTATGGACAGCAAGACTCTCAACGTTCTCGAATACCCAAAGA
>JBBSCM010000416.1:0-3113 GCA_038250295.1 Anaerolineales bacterium
ACAATGGTTGATCAGCTTTAACGTTTTTTCAGAGCCTTCAATTTGGTCTTTGGATAGTGTTATGTGTTGAAGCAAAAACTCAAGCGCCATGGCCTGTGGGAATTTTGGCGCATCGCCCCAGCCGCCGAAGCCCCAATCATAAGACTTCAGGATAGAATTTGTTAATGCTTGCAGAATTTCCGGTGTAAAGGTGTCTGTGCTTTTGTTGGCAGATAATTGTGGCTGAATGTGCTGGAGTACCTGGCTTCCTACACGATCCACTTCTTCTCGGTCATCCTGCCATGCCTTTGAAAGACTGATTAATACATCATTAAAAGCGGGCATATTGTAACGACGAACGGGTGGAAAGTAGGTGCCGGCATAGTATGGGCGCAAATCAGGAGTGAGAAAGACGGACATAGGCCAGCCGCCCGAGCCAGTCATTGCGACAGTAGCTTGCATATAAATGCTGTCAATGTCTGGACGTTCTTCGCGATCCACTTTGATGTTAATGAAGTGCTCATTCATCAAAGCTGCAGTTTCAAGATTCTCAAAGGATTCATGTTCCATAACGTGACACCAGTGGCAGGCGGCATAGCCAATGCTGAGAAAGATTGGTTTATTTTCTGTTCTTGCCTTTGCTATTGCCTCATCTCCCCAAGGATGCCAGTCAACTGGGTTATGGGCGTGTTGGAGCAAGTAGGGTGAGTTTTCGTTAATTAAGTGGTTAGGCATGTGAAACCTGTATAGTGAATAAAATATAACCAGTTTCTGAGATTATAGTCCAAGGTGATGAAAATTCATTGTCAATCGCTTGATACTTGATAGAGGACTATGCAATTTGTTATGCTTCACGGCAAGGCATGATTGTTTGATCGTAGTCCTTCAATAATTTAATGCTATGATATTTTCTGTATATCAAGTATATCCCGCTTGGCAGATATTGGTGGAGCTTCAGCAATTCCAAATATGAGAAAAGGATTAACCGCAAAGAAGAGAAAGTAGGGTAAGGTAGGGGCATATGTTGGAAACTTTAGCGATCGATCGGTTGATCAAGGAACTCAAACTATTGTTTGAGGAATTTCCAGATTTACGTACAGGCGGCAACAGCCAGTATGAAGTTGGAGACGCGGGATTGGGAGCCTTTTCAGTATTCTTCACGCAATGCGCCTCATTTCTGGAATATCAGGAAGAGATGAAGCGGCTGAAAGGGCGGAGCAATGCCGAGAATCTGTTTGGAATGAGAAACATTCCAAGCGACAGCCATGTACGCTCTCTGTTGGATCCCGTGTCGCCAAAGTATTTGGAACGCATGTATCGATTAGTTTTTGAAAGATTGGAAGCGCACGGGGTACTGGAAAGGTTTCGGTCACATGCCAGAAGTTTTTTGGTGGCAATGGATGGGACAGAGTATTTTTCTTCGCAGAAGATTCATTGCCCGAATTGCAGTCATCGCGAATTGTCCAATGGGAAGACCAATTATTATCACAGCGTAATCACACCAGTGATCGTGCAGGCGGATAATGAACATGTGATTTCATTGGAGCCAGAATTTATCGTGCCGCAAGACGGACATGAAAAGCAGGATTGTGAAATTGAAGCGGGCAAGCGTTGGCTTCGCACGCATGGCGAATACTATGCCAAACGGAATGTCACGATCTTGGGCGATGACTTGTATAGCCGCCAACCCTTCTGTCAGGCAGTCAAAGATGCCAAGATGCACTTTATTCTGGTCTGCAAAGAGGATTCGCACCCTCATTTATACGAAAGTGTGGCATTTTTGGATGGACAGGGCGTATTGGGCAGATATCAAAAGCGGCGCTGGAACGGCACATACGGGGAAATCTACACCTATCGCTATGCCAACCATTTACCCTTGCGCGGCGACAAGGACGCCATGCAGGTCAATTGGGTTGAACTGACCATCATCCATGAAGAGACTGGCGAAATCATTTACAAAAATGCCTTTGTCACAGACTTTGAAGTATTGGAAACAACCGTCGAAGCCATTGCGCGTGACGGACGTGCGCGTTGGAAAATCGAAAACGAGAACAATAATATTCTAAAGACCAAAGGCTATCACCTCGAACACAATTTCGGACACGGAACCCAATTCCTATCTTCCCTATTGCTTAGTTTGAACTTGCTGGCTTTTCTGTTTCATACTGTCATGGGGTTGGTGGACAAAAAATATCAACTGCTGCGAAAAGCGTTGCGAAAACGCCGCAAGTTTTTTCAACATGTCGAAGCCTTGCTGGAATATCTCCTGTTCGATTCTTGGGACGCACTCTTTTCGTTTATGTGCCGGGGGCTTGAACTGGACACCAGCTGACCACTCTTCTCCTACCGTTCCATATCTGACGATTGCAGCTCCTTGCTTTCGGCGTTTTCTGATTCCTCTACCACCCACTTTTTTCACACTGGCTACAACTCAAGCCCCACCTTTCTCGAATGGGGCTTGTTCATCCTTCCTTTTCCCAAACATCTATCTCCCGCTTAATTCCATATTTGGAATTGCTGGGCGATTGGTGGATTGCAAAACATATCCAGAACCTTGAATGCTTACAGCGCCCAACTTTCGCCAGCGCGAATGCTGACCTGTCATGGCTGCCCAGGCTTGCACGACTCCTTCGGCGACATTCGGTGGAATGAACAAACGAACACGCAGCCCTTTTGGAGATGCGATCCACTCGACCACGGCTGGAAAAGGCAATTGTCCGATCCAACCCATGACCTGTGCGCGCAGATCATCCAGGGCGTGGGGAGCGAAGAGCAGTTCCCAACCCTGCCATTGATCGTTGCATAATGGACAATCATTTGGATTCGATGCAAACTCGTACCCACATCGCATGCATATCATTGCGGCACTCCCGTCGCACCCAATTGCTTCCAGAATTGAATCCATGCAGGTGGGATCGAGACCAACACCGGGAACAAAGCGCCGCGTCCTGCCGAGGGAGCCGCGAGGAAAACACGCGGTGGTAATCGTGATGTGATTTCTGCTGGAGCAAAAATTATTCACATTGGGCTACGGCATTTCGTAGACAGAAAAGACCGACGTGATTTAAGTTTGTTTCAAATCGGTTGGCGTTTTGTTGATAGGCAATTATTGCGGCTCTTATCCTTTCCCATAT
>JBBSCM010000417.1:0-3092 GCA_038250295.1 Anaerolineales bacterium
AAGTTTTTCATAATCCACACGTGGGACCTCAATATGGATATCGATGCGGTCAAGCAGGGGTCCGGATATCCGTTTTTGGTATCTGGTAACGACAGCAGGAGCACACCCACAGGCCTTTTGTGTATCGCCCCAGTAGCCACAGGGGCAGGGATACACACAATCGAACATATTTTTTGTGTAAAACAAGGTGTAGAAAAGTTCTTTTGAAGGCTTTTCTTGATGATAGGGTATTCCTATATAAAACTCCCCAAGATTTTTCATTTTGGGGAGTTTTATGATTCCTGTTCGCGAGACTTCGAAGCCTGTAACTTTTAATTTCTCAATTGCCGTGACCTGCCAAAGAGCGCGAGGGCAATCAATGCAATTGAAAATGGGATAAAGAACTCGGGGCGGCCATTTCCATGCGCTCCGATGTAATCCAACTCTGCAAGTTTGTTGAGCGGACCAAGATACCAGATGACCATATAGAGGATCTCAAAGAGTTTGCTGGTTCCACTCCATACGCCTGAGACGAGCGCGAGGGATGGGATGAAGATCGCGCCTGAAAGCAGGGCGAGCAAGCCGATGGTGTCGCCGTCGATGACGAAGCGGAGGATCGCGCCGATGCTGACGAGTAAGGTGACGATAAATCCAGCCAGCCATTGGGCGGGGACTTGCCGCCATAATGGGGATGCGGAGGAGAAGGTCAACTGCTGGACGTTGTTATGAATTTCGCGGTTGCCAATCGCAGACCAAATCAGGATGGGCCAGACCCATGCGATGGGAAGTACGATTTCGCGCACAATAGTAGATGAGTTCACAAAACAGGCGATGATGATTCCGCCCATGATGGCGTACCACCACCAATGTTGACCTTTGAGCAGCAGTTTTAATTCAGCGTTGAGAACGGTGAAGAAACTGAATCGGTTGGCGGCTTTGTTTAGTGGAGTCAGATGAGGTGTGGGTAACGCTTGTGATGTTGAAGCAGGCGCGGGCGCAGAGTCGGATGCGCTGACTTTTATCCGTCTAGGCTTTGAGCGTGAGGGATCGAATCGGTCAAAGAAAAGCGCCGCGAAGAAAGTCAGTGCGAGGGCGATGATGATCAGCGAGAAGCGCGCGAAAATAAATTCGGGCGTCCAGTGGATTCCATTCCAGATGAATGTGGTGATTGGCCCTTCGGTAACGCCGCCGCCGAGGGTGAAGTTGCCGTTGTAATCGGGATGAATTGCTGTAACGGCTTTGCCCATTTCACCTGCCAATAATCCCAGCCCCAGCGGTTCGAAGGCGGGATAATTTTTTAAGGTGTTGTTTTCCAAAAAAAGTGGAACGAACATAATGAAGGCGAAAAAATAAACAATGTTTCCAAAGCCGCCCTGTAAAAATGGAATGGCTTCAAACAAGACTGCGGCGGCGGCAACGAGCGCCATGAGCGGCATGACAATGAAGAAGAACGGATCAAGGAAGGCGAGTAAATTTATTTGCGTGTTTTCGCCTTGCAATAGTTGAATGACGATACCTGCCAATGCAAGCACAGCAACCATTGCCATTAATACGGCGAAGTTGCTCAGCCACTTTCCCAATAAATAAAGTGGACGAGTGAGCGGAGTGGTTGCCATGATCTGCCCAACGCCTGTCTCACGGTCGCGCGCCACCGAGCCTTTGACCATGTAAAAACCAAACCAGCCGATGAAAAATGTGCCGATCAAGGACATCATTGCGCCGACCCACGCCGAATTAAATTCGCCGCGATATTGACCCAGTTCCAATGCCATGTTGCCGATCGCGGTTTGATAGCCAAGAAAAACCACCAACCCGAGCATGACGAGAAAACTATAACGGCGCACACGCTCCAAAAAATCTGCGCGCGCCAAATGGTAGATGATGCGTGCGGAGTTCATTGTTTACCGCCAATGAAATAAAGATACGCGTCTTCAAGATTTGGCGAAACGGTTTGTGCGTTCGCGTCGGGCTTATCCGCACTAACCACGCGCACTTGCACACCGTCAGTGCGGCGGATGGTTCCACTGATGATGTGTTTTTGTTTGAGCGCGGGCAGATCGTCGCTGTTGACTGTCCACTCCCACACTTTGTTTTCAAGTTCGTTGAGCAGGCTTTCAGGCGCGGCTTCTCGCAAGAGTTGACCTTTGTTGACAAGGGCGATGTGCGTGGCGGTCGCTTCAACATCTGAAACAATGTGCGTGGACAAGATCACGATTCTTTCTCCCGATAGATCTGAGAGCAAATTTCGGAAGCGGACTCGCTCTTCGGGATCCAAGCCGACAGTGGGTTCGTCCACGATGAGCAGTTGCGGGTCGTTGAGCAAAGCCTGCGCGATGCCCACACGCTGTTTCATGCCGCCCGAATATCCGCCGAGCGGACGCTTGGCGGCTTCTATTAAGTTAGTGAGTTGCAGCAATTCATCAATGCGTTTCTTTGCGGTGTTGGCGTCGAGTCCTTTAATGGCAGCCATGTATTCGAGAAATTCAATCGCATTTAGGTTTGGATAAACTCCAAAATCCTGCGGCAGATATCCGAGCACATCGCGCAGGGTATCAGGTGATTTGACGATGTCCGCACCGTTCCATGTGATCGTTCCGTCGGTGGGTTTGGTGATCGTGGCGAGCATGCGCATAAACGTGGATTTACCCGCGCCGTTCGGACCGAGCAATCCTAAAATTCCAGGTTTGATCTCAAGGGAAAAATCTTTGAGTCCCCAAAATCCGCGTTTGTATTCTTTTCCTAATTTATTGATGGTGAGTTGCATAATGTTCTCCAATATGGCAATGTGTTTTCAGAGTTATAGTTTGTTTACGAGACACAGAATAGATGGTTATAGCAGATACAAAAAATATTTAAGTATGAAATATTTCTATCAAATTAATCCTAATTCGCGTCCGCTGAAACTCGTCCTAATCAGGATAGCGATGAACTCTTATTTAAGATCCTGATGGACTTTGATCAATGCTGTAAGACTCAAAAAAGAGACGCCCTCAGCATTTCGCAATTGGTAAAAGGCTGTTGTTGTGCCTCCCGAGTAATCTCCGCCCCCAGTTGCGTTAACGGCAGGCGCTGTAAGGGTGACAGAAACATCGACTGACTGTCCTGGCGCAACA
>JBBSCM010000418.1:0-3076 GCA_038250295.1 Anaerolineales bacterium
ATCGAAAGAGGGAAAAGGAACAACCTTCGTGATCTGGCTTTCGGTGGTTAAGTAACCGTCCCGAAGGTTCCTTCAAAAAACCTTGTCGAGTTGGTTAAACCTTCGGGACGGTTTACGGCAAACCGAGTCGTTCATGCGCCTGCCGGCATAAACTTACCCCGTATTTTTCATACCATTCATTTAATGCTGTGCTGGAAGCAAGTCCGTTGCGGGCGTCTTCGTAGATGGGCCAGCCATATTGCACATATCTTTTCGTTTGGGCGGGCCATGACCATTCGGCGCGGCTGATGACCCCAATGCCGCCATTGTAACCTGCAAGCGCAAGACGAGCATTACCTCCCGCAGTTTGAAGCGATTTGGCTAGGTACGCAAGTCCGCGTGCGGCGTTGGTATCCGGAGCGTATGGGCTATCCACTGCATAAAAGTGGAATGGCATCACCTGAAATAGTCCCATGGCGCCGGCGCTGGAGATTGCGCGCGGATCGCCGCAGGATTCGATCTGCATAACTGTGGCAACCAGGTTTGGGTCAAGCTGCGAAGCGGCCGCCCACTTTGAAATGGACTCTGCCCAGTGGAGAATTTCGACTCTAAAGATCGGTGAAACATTTGTTGCCGTCACAGGCGGCAAATCAACAGAAGAATTTAAAGATGGAGATGAAGCTTTAATTAACGGTTGAACCGAAAATGGATTTATCTTCAACGCAAATGATCCAAGCAAAGCGCTGACAATGATCACGGTCAGCGGAACGATTGTAAAACCAGACAAACAGCCGCTCCCTTGTTCATCCTGGGGAGCGGCTCGCGTAGCGTGAAGATACGCTTTTGCGGAGCGAGCGCGGGGCATAGTTATCTCTCTATTCTGGGTCTTGGTAAAGGACCCGGGCTCGAAAATGAATTATGAAGTTGTGTATGTTGGTCTCGGTACGAGCGAGAAAAGCACTCGCTCTACTCGACCAACAATATTACGCGTCAAAATGACGATCACCAGCGTCCGTAGTCCGTGCGTTGTAAGAGACGGGATGATAGGTGGGTTCAGGAGGAATAAAGGAAGTCTGTTGAGAGGATGTGACCGGCTTGGGCGCGGGACGGAATGCAGCGGTATTCGAATTTACGGGACGGTTGATCTGTGAGGCAGGGCGCAGAATGGGTTGATTAACCGGTTGGTTGACAGGACGCTGCTGAGCTTGATAAGATGGGCGCGCCTGCTGTGAATACGGGCGTTGGGTTTGTTGTGAAGATTGATATTGTGGTTTGTATGCCTGCTGCTGCCCGGCAGTTGTAAAGAGACGATCACCTGCGAGCGAGAAGGTGCCAATAATGAGCAGTCGCACCAGCCAAACCATGACTGCGACAAAGATCGGGACAACTTTGGTAAGGGTAGCCGCGCTCATCACCGCGCTGGATTGCAGGTTTGCGTTGTTGCTGATGGCAACAGATACACCCCACCATGTGAGTGTGGCGTTAAAACCTGCGGCCAGGATCCAGGCGCCGAAAAGATAATATACTTCGGCAGGCTCGTCGCGGCCCTGTTCAGGGGTGAAGATGCGGGCGATGCCGGCAAAGTCAATACCGCAGAAGGCAATTGCCAGAATGGTCGCCCAGCGCATGCCTGCGAAGGTAAGATCGCCGAGCATATCGTGCAGGGCGAACTGCGTGGTACTAAAGTTAAAAACCTCAAAAGCCAGCAGCGCGCCGATGATCATTGTGCCCCACGCTGCGCCGCGGTTAAACTTACGATTGTGCATCAAGTTGTACCAGATGGATTTCAGGCCATCCACGAGCGGATTACGGAAATTAGCCATTTCGACCTCCTTGTCGAGTAAGTAGGTCGATTTTAGAACTTATGTTCTAATTTGTCAAGGATAATGATTGACGGTTATTTAGCAGGTAACAGGTCTATAAGATCGTTAGAGAGTTTTGAATGATAACTGGCGCTTTGACGATTTTACTTTAGCGCATTTCGTCAATATTTGTATGGATCCTGAACACCCTATCCATTGACTTTTGAAAGGTTTCCATTAAAATGGTGAAGTTCTTAAAAAATGAAAGCTTTTCAAGCACTTAGTGTTTTTTTAGGTTGATATATGTATGGATTTAAAAATAAAATATATGTTTGGTTTCAAAAATTAGAAAATAATCCATATTTACATTTTCGCCAACTGCTTTGAAAATTCGCTTCACGACAACTTTTGATTTGTTTGACTGAGAAAGATGGGTCAAAGCTTTATAGATCATTCAGTGCGGAATATAGAAAAGGATAAATTATGACCAAACTTCGCTACACAATGTTCGTGGTGACAATCTTCCTGGTGCTTGCTTTGAGCGCCATGAGCACTGTCCCGGCTTTGGCGGATGATACTACCCCGCCGCCAACAGATACGCCCACGCTGGAAACTCCGCCGACAGAGGAAGTGACCGAAGAGGCTGCTCCAGTCGTGGAAGAAGTTCCTCCCACTGAAGTTCCTGTTGTTGAAGAAATTGTTCCCGAGGAACCTGCACCTGTAGAAGAGACCGCCCCACAGGAAGAGACAGTAGCAGAATTACTGACACAGGTTCCCGAGGGGACAGATGTAGTAGTCGTTAATGAAGAAGGCGAAACAGTTCCACTCGTCACGCAGGAAGCGGCGGATGCCATCCTTTCAAGTGATCCGCAGTGGTGCCCGGTGGGTGTAACTCCGGGTGGGGCAGGTTGCACTGCGCCTACATCAAGTTTTGCTCAAATGCTTGCCAACCTGACCGCCATGTATGGGCCTCAAGGCCCATCCAAAGCTGGGGTCATTTGGGTGGAAGCAAGTTATGATAGCAGTGTAAACGACCCTGGAGCCACTGCGTTTATATTTAACGGACACTTATTAACAAACATGGCAAATTACGCATTGACTATTAATGGAGGCTGGACAGGCTCAGGCACAACACTCAACTCCAACGATCTTTCAGAGTTTAACGTGCCATTGAGCATCTACTACTGGAACAATACTGTTACTATTAATAACTTATTGATTACAGGTGCATTTAGCACTTTTGATCCTAATGAACCTGTTACTGCTTTTGCTTTAAATGTTAATACCACCGCTAA
>JBBSCM010000419.1:0-3024 GCA_038250295.1 Anaerolineales bacterium
ATAAATTTCGAAGGGTACAGCGGACTGTTCTATTTCGCCTGGGTCATTCCCGGCATGGTTGCTGTGATTCTCTTTCTGCTTGCGTATCTCCGATTTTTTTTGCACCTTGAAAATAAATATAAGATCCTGTTTTTTATTTCAATTGCCGTGTATGTCGGCGGCATCATTGGCGGCGAAATGATCAGCGGCCATTACGCCAATACCATCGGCCTTCGTAATTTTGAATATGCCATGTTTACCAGCCTTGAAGAATCACTTGAATGGATCGGCTGCTCGCTCACCATCTACTCCCTCTTATCATACATTCAACAATATCTGCCGGAAGGCATCACAGTCAAAGCGTGAACATTCCAGAAAGAGTCATCTCCCTGCTTGAGCTTAAACGCAATACAGGCGAACGCGGTACACGCATGTGGCTCGCCCACAATGGAATCATTTATGATGTAACCGACTGCCCCAAATGGCGCACAGGCATGCACGAATTTTTACACTTCCCCGGCCAGGATCTCACCAGTGAAATCCCCGATGCGCCGCATAAAGAGGAAGTTTTCAAACATGATTGCGTGAAGGTCGTTGGTAGGCTCGAGGGTTGAAACGTTTAAATATTCACATCAACAAGGATCTTATTCATGACATCTCTTAAGTGGTGGCAAACTGCAGTCTTTTATCAGATCTATCCGCGTTCCTTTGCGGATGGCAACGGCGATGGCATTGGTGATTTTAAAGGTATCACTGAAAAACTCGATTACCTGGTCAACCTCGGCATTGACGCCTTGTGGCTATCGCCGCACTTCCCTTCTCCAAACTGGGATTGCGGCTACGACATTTCAGATTACTGTGACGTTGCGCCTGAATACGGCAGCATGGATGACTTCAAAACATTTTTGGATGAGTCTCACAAACGAAATCTCCGCGTCATTCTGGACCTCGTGCTGAATCACACCTCCGATGAGCATTTGTGGTTCGTTGAGTCAAAATCCAGCCGCGGTAATCCCAAAGCGGATTGGTATGTTTGGGCTGACTCTCCTCCAAATAACTGGCAATCCTGTTTTGACGGCGACGCCTGGACATATTCACCTGAGCGTGGTCAATATTATTATCACTACTTCATGAAGCAGCAGCCAGACCTAAATTGGCACAACCCTGAAGTAAAGAAAGCCATGTGGGATGCGGCCCGCTTCTGGCTCGACCTCGGCGTGGACGGCTTCCGCCTGGATGCATTGGGCACCATCTTTGAAGACCCGCACCTGACCCCGCATAATGTTCCAATGAATTTGGCGGAACTTCGCCGCTTCTCTGATCTTGCAAAAACTCCTGAAGAGATCAAACTCAAAGATAAATACTGGCACGACATGTTCAAGAATCAGTGGGGACAGGCGGGCTTACATGACCTGATGAAGGAACTCCGCGCAATTCTAGACGGGTACGAAGGTGACCGTATGCTTGTGGGGGAAGACGACAATATTGAATACATGGGCAGCGGCGAAGACGAACTTCATCTGGTATTCAATTTCCCGTTGATGCGAACAGAAAGAATCACCCCCGTTCATATCCGCAAAAACCAAAAGGATAGATTAAGCCAAATCGACAATCTTCCTTCTGGTACAGGCTGGCCCTGCAATACACTCGGAAACCATGACTGTTCACGCATCCATACCCGCTTTGGGGACAGAATCCACGACGCAGAGTTGGCGCGCTTGAATACGGCGCTGGTCTTGACAATGAAAGGTACTCCTTTCCTTTACAATGGCGAAGAGATCGGTATGATCGATTTTATGCTCAAGGACATTTCACAGGTGAAAGATACAATGGGCGCATGGTATTACCACACCATCGTCACAGATATGGGAGTCTATCCTGAAGAAGCCATGCTCCGCACTGCCGAAATGACTCGCGATAAAAACCGCACTCCCATGCACTGGTCAAACAACCCAAATGCAGGTTTTTCTCCGTCGGGAATAAATACCTGGCTGCCCGTGAATCCAAATTATGAAGATGGCGTCAATGTTCACGACCAGGAGAATAACCCCAGCTCACTTTTACACTATTACAGGCATCTATTGCGCGTGCGCAAAGAATCTTCCGCGCTGGTGGAAGGTGACTATATTCCACTGCAAACAACATCAAAGGATTATTTCACTTTCCTTCGTCGAGCCAATGGACAGACTGTTTTGGTCGTATTGAATTATTCAGAAAAAGTTCTCGAACTGGACTTCACTCGAACGAAAGAGATAAAGAATGCAAACTTGAAAACTCTTTTCTCCAGCGCAGAAAGACGGCCAAGTGAGTTCACACCCAAGCTCAAAGTCAGTCCATTTGAAGTGTTTATAGCGGAAGTTGTTCGTGAACAAAGATAAAGTAACCGCCTCACCTGCAAAGTTGCCCGGGAAATTTGTTGTTTTGTGCGGACGCATCTTTCGAGAGACAGATCCACAGTACTTTCCATCGGTGCAATATCGCGGAAGAACAATTTATCTTTGCACAGAATCCTGTCTCGGCGCGTTTTTGGCTGACCCGGACTTATTCTACAAAATGCACAGGAATTCGGAGAAGAATAGATCTTATGTGGACACCCGGTGAAGTTATTGCGTGGAGAGGTATCTACCGCGAACGTGTATGGCATGCCATCCCAACAACCGTTGTAAAAGACTCGCCTCAAGAGCTGGTATTGGCGCTGACACCCGGAACTGACTGCATGGTCGAAGAAAGTTACGCCAGGCACCACAAAAACGGAAAGCGCCGCTGGGATTTCAAGGAAGAAGATTGGAAACTGGTGAACTTTTCCTGGCACACCAATCGATTATTGTTTGTGCTTGAGCCTGAAAAATATTATTCAACGATCTATTTCTGGAATCATGAGATCAATGAGTTTTTATGCTATTACATAAACTTTCAACTGCCATTTATAAAAAACTATTGCAATATAGACACTTTGGATTTGGATCTCGACATTGTGATCAACCCCGATTTCTCCTATGAATGGAAAGACGTGGATGATTACCAAAAAGGGATGGAGACTGGGAT
>JBBSCM010000420.1:0-3006 GCA_038250295.1 Anaerolineales bacterium
CAGCCTTTCCCAGCTGACAAAATGTCTGCCTACCCCGTTTCGACAATGGTCAACCGCCCAAGTACCGATCGCGCTGAATTGGTCATTCCTGTATAAAAATTCTGCGTCCTCCCGAAAAATCGTCGGGACAATGTGAGCGGAGCCTTGCGCTCTTGCTTGATGTGCGGCATAGTCGAAGGACAGAAATTCAGATTGGATAATTTTCAAATCAAAGCATCCTTCGACTGCGTTCCTCGAAGATCGCTCGTCTCTCCGCTCAGGAAGTAATGCATAAACTTCGTATCCTCCTTGCACAGCGCTTCCCCGCTTTAGACTCCCGCGACTTTGCCATCTTCTGGCTCGGCCATTTGCTTTCCCTGATCGGAACGTCCATGCAAAATACGGCGCTGCCTTTGCTGGCTTATCGTCTCAGCGGGCGCCCGTTTGACCTGGGTCTCATCGGTTTTGCAGCAACCCTGCCAACTTTTTTTCTCGCAATCCCGGGCGGGGTATTGATCGAGCATGTGGATAAACGCAAAGCCATTATCTTCCTGCAGTTCATTATGATGCTGGATACATTTGTGCTGGCCTTCCTCGCATTGAGTGAAGCGATCCAAATCTGGCATATCGTAGCTACAACACTAATTCTAGGCATTGCATCTGCCTTCGAGATCACGGCCCGCCAGGCCATGCTGATCGAGCTGGTCGGACGAGCGTCTCTGCCAAATGCCATCGCGCTGCAATCCACTGCCTTCAATCTTTCACGTGTGCTCGGACCCGCGCTGGTTGTGCCCTTTCTGTTGTTTTCTCCAAAAAATGGAGAAGGCTGGGTTTTTCTTTTTAACAGTATAAGCTTTGTTGCCATTGTCATCGGTTTGTTTTTTGTGCGTGCGCGTTATAAAACACCATTACTACCCCGAACACGATCCATGTTGGTTGAGTTGCGTGAGGGGGCGCAATATTTGGTAAATAATTCAGCAATAGGGCTGCTAATTATCATTGCGGCTACTTTGGGAATATTTGCGCTTCCCATCATTCAACAATTGCCTGTTATTTCCAAAGATCTGCTTGGGCAAATCGGGGACACAAAATCTGTTGTGGATATGCGTAACAGCCTGCTATATACAGCGCAAGGGGTGGGCGCATTGATCGCAGCTTTCCTAATCGCAATGAACAACACAGCCCGCTGGCGCGGCCTTCGGCTTATTTTAGGTGAAGCCGCCTTCATCCTTGGGATGATCGCGATTCCTTTTACCCGTTCGCTATGGTTTGTCATGGTTGTGATTGCCTTAATGGGCTGGGGCGCGGTTACTCAACTTGCCACTATGAATACTCTCATTCAATTACAAGTACCAGACATTTTGCGCGGGAGGGTCTTCAGCATTTATCTCTGGGCCTTACAAGGGATCACACCGTTCGGCAGTTTGTTAATCGGTTGGATGACACAGGAACTTGGCCTTTCCACAACCGCATTAATTTGCGGGTTGATCTCGCTGCTCATAATCGGTGGAATTCAAGTATTTCGTCCCATTGTCCGTCAAGGGCTTGACGGAGGGTTAACACAGGATTAGCGTTTGGCTTTTCTTATGGATTACCGCGCCTTTGGTGAAAATTACGAGTAAACATCACAATTTCGACTGGTAAATTATGCGATGCCATGCAGCAGATTGCTTGACGTTGAATTTTTCCTCGTGTTATGATGAACAACATGGAAAAGAATTTTAAAGAAGACACACCCGACCCCGTCAAACCGAATAAAAAACGGGCTGAGGATTCACCCAATCCATTAAGGCGGGGCAGCTTTATTTCAGGCGGGTTGAACAACCTTGTGCAAATGGGGTTGGGTGAATCCCTCTTAAAGGTTGGCACAAATCTGTTTTCCATTGTCGGAATCGTGATCGTGGTGCTGCTCGTGCAGGCTTTTAACCGTCAGACACCGAACCAGTTTTTCGCAGGCAGCGGACAGAATTCAGGTCCAGCCCCGACCGCAGTTGTTAATGTCAACTCGATTCCAGCGGCGGATGTTCCCATTATCTCCGGCATTGCGCGCGCGGCGCAACTCCACACAAACGTCCCGACGCGGCCACGTGAGGACATTTCGATATATACCGTCCAGGATGGCGATACAGTGTTTGGAATCGCAGAAAAGTTTGGGCTTCAACCTCAGACTATTTTGTGGAGCAATTACAATATTTTACTGGACGACCCACATTCACTCAAACCCGGTCAGGAGCTGACCATCCTTCCTGTTAACGGCGTGTATTGGGAGTGGCTGGGCGGCATTCCTTTTGGGGATTGGGCTGACTTTTACGGTGTTACAGCGAAAGATATTATAGAGTTTCCGGGCAATCATATCGACCCAAACACAGTTGGTGATTTTAACAATGCAAATATTAAGACGGGGACATGGCTGATCATCCCCGCGGGTGAAAGAGAATTTGTGAGTTGGAGCGCGCCGCTTGGGGTAACGCGTGAAAATCCCGCCTCTGCGCGGGTACTTGGAGCGGGCGCCTGCGAACCGATCAGCGGCGGCGCTGTGGGATATGGTTCCTATATTTACCCGACAAATAAACATTACATATCAGGCTTTGATTATTCGGAGAAAACCAATCACCGCGGTATTGACCTTGCAGGGAATGAAGGTGAAGGTGTGTATGCCGCAGACGCAGGCGTGATCGTGTATTCCGGTTGGAACGATTACGGTTATGGCAATATGATCATGATCGATCATGGTAATGGTTTCCAATCGCTGTATGCCCACTTGAGCGAAATATATCGAGGCTGCGGCCAAAGCGTTGGTCAGGGAGAAGGGATTGGCGCAATTGGTTCCACGGGCCGCTCGTCTGGTCCGCACTTGCATTTTGAGTTAATGGCGGGTGTGAAGGTGAATCCGTGGGATTATCTGCCGCCGCCGTAAATACTTGCCAAAGAATAAAGGCTATACTATAATCTTCGACGCTTCCCCGGTCTCATAGTTCAGTTGGTTAGAACATTCGGTTCACATCCGAAAGGTCACTGGTTCGAGCC
>JBBSCM010000421.1:0-2992 GCA_038250295.1 Anaerolineales bacterium
AAGCGGACTGAAGTCCGCATTCCATTAATTCTAGAGTGCATCAGATTACTGATGGTTCTTTCAAGAGCAACGCCAACGGAGAAGCGATTAACACCATGGCAGTTGTCATGGTCAACACAAAGGGAAAACCGTATACCTCAGCCAGATGGCCTGTAAACAGCAATCCCAACGCACCCGATGAAAAGATGAACCCGAGTGCAAGCCCGGACGCCAAGGCCATTCCACCGGGGATGATACGCTGGGCAAAAACCACCATGATGCTGTGCACGGCACCGGTCAATGCACCTGCGAGTGGGACAAGGAGATACAACCACCACGACCAGCCAATCAAACTGGCAAGGTAGATCGGGATCGCGGCAAGGAACAAAACGCCCGAAGCTACAAAACGTTTTGAATATCGATCGCCAAAATAACCTCCAAACACATTCCCAAGCGCAGAGCCGCCCATGAACAAGCCAGCCATACTTCCATAGATTGTTGCGCCCTGCCCCAGATCTTTAATGTATTTTGGGATGAGATTGACCATGTTCGCCTGCGCCCATGATTGCAGCATGGCTACCAAAGCCAGAACAAGAATGAATGCAATACCCACCTGCGCGCGTGCGGCGCGAGTCCCCTGGGCAGGTTTCGGATGCGGATGATTGGCACGCAGTTGATAAAGCAGGGAAAAACCAATAGGAATGGAAACGATCGAGATAATCAACATGCCGGGCAGTTTATATGAAGCGAGGATAAACCCTGTAATGATCGGACCGATAAAATGCCCAAGTTGACCTGCCATAAAGAAGAGCGATGCCGCAGTTGTCTCGCGTCCCTTTAAGAGGTGACGTCCGCGTAAGGTAGCTTGCACTGCGCCGACTGGATGAAATGCCGAGGAACCCAGCGCCGCGACAATGAGACATGCCAGCCCGGCATTACCCGGAATAATCAACGCCGCAGAATAAAAAACGGCCATCCAAAGGACGCCGCCCGCAGCAAGCCAGCGAGGACCAGCACGGTCTGATATCCAGCCGAAGAAGGGCTGCGTAAGCGCAGAGGCCCAGATGTAGATCGTCGAGAACAAGGCGATCTGCGATTCGCTCAAACCAAGATAGGTGAGCAAAACAGGGCGGCTTGCATTGAACGTGTCCACTATAAAATGGCTGAGGGCAACAGATGAAAAAATGGAGTCAAGAAAAAGAGGCATGGGTTTAATCTTCGTCCTGAGCGAAGTGACGAGTGTTCTTCGAGGAACGAAGTCGAAGGACAGTTTGATGTGAGAATTGACTATTTTGAAGGCTTGTCCTTCGACTTCGCCGCGATCCTTCGTCTTCGTCTCATTTCGCTCAGGATTGCGGCTCCGCTCAGGACGAATTAAATCACACGATAAAGATGATTCGATTCGATGTAATCGTACACAGAGGGAAGAACATAATAACGATACACTTCATTTTCAATAATACGGCGGCGTATTTCACTGGAAGATAAATTTTGAAGAAGCGCATCTATGAAACTGACCTTTTCCGTCAGCCCGGGGATTTGCGCTTCCAAGGCGGGCATGTCGAAGGAGTCGCCGGGGCGGCGCATCACGCCGATTTTGGAAACAGCAGCTACCAGGTCCGCATTGAGGCGCCATGTCGGTAAATCACGCAGTGAATCGCCGCCCAGTAAAAGGATGATATCCGCATCAGATTCCTGTTGAGCAAGCAGCCGCACGGTATCTATCGTGTAGTGCGGACCGGGACGGTCGATCTCGAGATATGAAATCTCGAACAGTGGATTATCAGCAACCATCCGTTTTAGCATTTCCAGGCGGTGTAATAAAGGCGTGATGGGTTGATCCTGTTTATGCGGAGGATCAGGCGCAAGCACCCACAGTACTCGTGAAAGATTCAATTGCTGCGCGGCTTCACTTGCAAGGATAAGATGCCCAATGTGAGGCGGGTCAAATGTGCCGCCAAAGATGCCGATTTTTTTTCGTGACATGCGGGAAGTATATCGCAAAGTTTTATTGAGCAGCTGCCACACGATGGTTTGATAGTGGCTATCTCATGGGCTACCCAAAAGATTTAACCACAGCCCACAGGGTAATAAGATCACTGAGTCCACAGAGAAGCCTTTAAAAAACTCTGTGCTCTCTGTGCGCTCCGTGGTGAAGGGTTTTCCTGACCCATCTTTTTAGCCGCTCTCGGAAGGTTTTGATTCGGCTATAATGCACATTATGGCAGATAAACTTCTCTCCCGATATGAAGAACTCAAGGCTCAAATCAACTTACATAATCATCGTTATCACGTGTTGGATGCGCCGGTCATCAGTGATCTGGAATATGACCGTTTACTCAACGAACTTAAGAAAATAGAAACGGATCATCCGGACTGGATCACATCCGACTCCCCCACGCAGCGCGCCGGCGCCCGGCCTGCTGACCGTTTCGACAAAGTCCGCCACCCCGCGCCGATACTCTCGCTGGCTAACGCCTTTGGCGCGGACGATACGCGCGCATGGTATGAACGCGTTTTGCGAATCGATGACCGCGTGGAAAAAGCAAAGTTTGTGGTTGAGCCAAAGATAGATGGTTTATCCGTAGTTCTGCATTATCGCGATGGGATGTTCGTGCAGGGCGCCACACGCGGCAATGGGGAGATAGGTGAGGATATTACCTCAAACCTACGCACAATACGGGCAATACCTTTACGAATACCAGTGAACAGTGATCAGTCATCAGTGATCACTGTTCCGAAGTATTTGGTCGTGCGCGGCGAAGCTTTTATTCCCATTAAAGAATTTGAAGAACTAAATCGGAAACTGGAAGAAGCAGGCGAAAAGACTTATCTTAATCCGCGCAACACGGCGGCGGGTTCGTTACGCCAGCTTGATCCGCAGTTGACTGCCTCCCGTCCATTGACTTTGCTGGTCTATCAGATCGTCCATTCTGAAGGCGGGAAAGTTCCCACTTCACAATGGGAAATATTGGAATATCTCAAAGCATTGGGATTCCCTGTCACCGATATT
>JBBSCM010000422.1:0-2990 GCA_038250295.1 Anaerolineales bacterium
TATCATCCATCCCCTGGTGGTCGAGTGTTCCGAACGAAGTGAGGAACGTATCGAGACCACCGCGTAATATGCAAACAGAAAATTACAAGATAGTTTAATGTGTGGTTTCGACTGCCTGCGTCTCGATCACCAGATGTAATATAAAGTTGTGGTTTCGACTGCTTGCGTCTCAACCACCAGATGTAATATAAAGTTGTGGTTTCGATATGGCGGCAGAGAACATCGCCGCCTACTCAACCACCAAATGTAATGTAACGGAGACAAAAAATGTCTGACGAACTTATCGAACTCGAAGAAGAAGAATATACATCACAGTTAACTGCCCCCGTGTTGAGGCGCATCATTGGGCTGCTCAAGCCGCATTGGAAATGGGTGCTGGGCTTTATGCTGACCATTGCCTTCACATCCGCGTCGGATGCTTATTTCACATACCTGAACAAGCAGTTTATTGACCAGGGCATTATGTTGAAAGATGGCGCGCGGATACTGCAGCTTGCCACCATCTACAGCGGACTCATTGTCGTTCAAGCCGGCACGGTCTTTACATTTATTTACCTTGCGGGCGTGCTGGGCGAGCGTATTCAATATGACTTGCGCAAGTTGCTCTTCAATCACCTGCAAGACTTGTCGCTTTCCTATTACGCCCAGAATGCGGTCGGACGTTTGATCGCGCGGGTCACGTCTGATACGGGACGCGTCTCTGAGCTGCTCACCTGGGGCCTCGTGGACAGCACCTGGTCGGTGATGAACATCATCTCGTCCACAGTTTTCATGATGATCATCAACTGGCGGCTGGGCTTGATCGTATTGACCATCATCCCGGTCATGATATTTATTGCAATTGAATTTCGCAAGAGAATTCTGACTCAGTTCCGTATTTCACGCCGCGCCAACAGCAAGATCACGGGCGCGTTCAACGAGAACTTTCAAGGGACGCGTGTAGTGAAAGCGTTGGGCCGCGAGGATGAAAACACGCGCGAGTTTCAGGAACTTACTTCACGCATGTATCACGCCTCGTATCGCGCCGCCTGGCTCTCGGCGCACTTCCTCCCCACCGTGCAGATCATCGCGGCGCTTGCGTTGGGTCTCATTGTCGGTTATGGCGGTTATCAAATTCAAATTGGCGGCATGACCATCGGCGGCATTCAGGCCTTCGTGGCGTATCTCACCTTCATGTTGTGGCCGATTCAGGAGCTGGCGCGCGTGTATGCCGAAACGCAGCACAGCATTGCCTCAGCGGAACGAATCTTCAAGTTGGCCGACACCCCGTCCGACGTCCACGACAGAAGCGGTGCGGTCGAAGCGAAAACTTTACTCGGCGAGATCGAATTCGATCACGTGGATTTTTACTACGAGGACAGGAAATCCGTTTTGACAGATTTCACGCTGAAAGTGAATCCTGGCGAGATGATCGCTCTGGTCGGGCCGACAGGGGGCGGCAAAAGCACGATCGCGAATCTACTCTGCCGCTTTTACGAACCAAGCAAAGGCGTGATCCGCATCAACGGCATGGACTATATGGACTATAAGTTGGAGTCCATTCACAACAAGATCGGCATCGTGCTGCAAACCCCGCATCTATTTTCTGGGACCGTGCGCGAGAATATCCGCTATGGACGTTTGGAAGCGAGCGATGAGCAAGTGGAAGAAGCCGCCAGGATCGCAGGCGCGGACGATTTTATT
This sequence comes from Anaerolineales bacterium, assembly GCA_038250295.1. GTDB lineage: Bacteria > Chloroflexota > Anaerolineae > Anaerolineales > Villigracilaceae > Villigracilis. The sequence goes on from JBBSCM010000422.1 coordinate 1,684, forward strand.
GCCGCAGGTCTGGAAAAGGGTTATGAACAAAACGTCGGTGAAAGCGGAAATCTTTTATCGGTTGGTCAGAAGCAATTGATCAGCCTCGCGCGCGCCGTGCTTGCCCGACCTGAGTTGTTCATCATGGACGAAGCCACTTCATCAGTGGATACATTGACCGAGTCGCTCATTCAGCGCGGCATGGAAGCCTTGATGAAAGGCCGCACCTCGTTCGTCATCGCGCATCGCCTCTCGACCATTCGCCGTGCGGACCGCATTCTGGTGATCGAAGATGGAAAGATCGCTGAACAAGGCACGCATGCCGAGTTACTCAAATTGCGCGGACATTACTATAGACTGTACACCCAGCAGTTCCGCCATCAATTGGAAGTGCAGTATGGTGTTGCGGAGCAGGCTGATGAGGCTGAAGAAGAAGCGCCTGAGGCGATGGCGGCGGATTAAAACTTTATGATGTCGTTGCGAGGCGGTGCACTTCCGCCGAAGCAATCTCCTGTTGTATGGGATATTATTATTTATTTGGAGATTGCTTCGGGCTGGGTTTCGATACGCCGCAGAGAGCAAGAGCGCGGCTACTCAACCACCAGCCCTCGCAACGACATACTATGATGGGAAACAATCATGAAGACTAATATTTTGCCCTTTACAGAAGAAATGATTCCTGAAGCGGGAAACCTGTTGGCGCAGCGTCACAAGCGCAACCGCACGAAATTACCTTTACTGCCTGCGCGTTTTGAAGACCCAGCGGTGACATCCAAAGCGGTGCAAGCTTTATGTCAAAAGAAATTCAAGAACGGATACGCCGCTTTTCGCGATGGAAAGATGACTGCATATCTGATCGGGGATTTCGTCAACCAGGCCTGGGTACGCTGTGGATATGTCTATCTGCCCGGGTATGCATTGGCTGAAGGCGAAAGCATTATGACCCTTCAAGACCTTTATGCGTTGCTCGGTGATGACTGGGTGAAGAAAGGCATTTTCAGCCACGGACTTTATATCTCGGCAGCCGATGCAAATGTAATTGATGCCTTGTTTTCCCTGGGATTTGGCAAGGAACGCGTGGATGGTTTAATGGATTTGCGAACAATCGTTATTCCAGAAATGGAAGCGCCCGCAGGTGTGACTATTCGCCGGGCTGTCACAGGGGATAACCATCACCTCGGAGAGCTCTCCCCTACCATAATGAAATCCCTCGCCAATGCACCTTATTGGCACCCGACGGTGCCTGAGGATTGGGAGGAATTGCGTGAAGGTTGGGCTGAGCTGGTTGACGAAAAAGATTGGACCGTGTGGATGGCTCTCGAAGGAGA
>JBBSCM010000423.1:0-2980 GCA_038250295.1 Anaerolineales bacterium
ATGTCCCATCGGCATATACACAATCTTCGCCAAATAATTCCGCTCGCGCGCTGGCATCCGGGTTAATGTCGCGAACGGCTTTATCAAACTTCTCCGTCAAAGCAGGGTCATCATGATACGCCCACGTATATCCGCAGCCTTCATTAGCATGTGCGAGTGTGGGAGTGTCTGTAAAAAAAGGCGTGGATGTATTTGTAATCGATGGGGTTGCCGTGGAAATATCCGCCTCGGGCGCAGTTACATTTTGCAGCGCGATGAATCCCGCGGTTGCCGCCAGAATAATCCCAATAACCCAATTTCTGCGATGTTTCATTTCAATATATCTGCTGCAGCGGCGGCCATAAGCGCCGCGCCGCTGATGAGGGCTTGTTCGTCGAAATCAAATTTCGGGTGATGATGCCCATAATCAAGATGCCTTTCTTTATTGTTCGAGCCGATGAAAAAATAGCATCCATCCACTTTGGTTTGCATATAGGCCATATCTTCCGCGCCCATGGTTAGATATGGGGTATTGTCATGAGTTGATTGCGGCAGAACGCGCATTGCGGTTTCCTGCACTTTGGATGTGACATCGTCCGCATTGATGAGCGCGGGTGTTAGTTGCTTAACATTCATTTCTACTTTACATCCCATCGCTGATGCGACGCCATTCACGATCTCTTCGAATCGTTTTACGACCTTTAGCCTGACCTGCGGATCGAATGTGCGGATCGTCCCTTCGAGAGTTACCTCCTGTGGAATGACATTAAAAGCCGTTCCGCCGTTGATGATTGTGAAGCTGACAACCGCCGTTTCCAGCGGACTGACATTCCGCGAGACAATGGTTTGCGATGCGGTGATGATCTGGGCGGCGCATGTCACAGGGTCTATGGTTGCATTGGGAACCGCTCCATGCCCGCCCTTGCCGATAATTTTTATTTTGAATATTTCCGCGCCTGCCATCACCGGGCCTTTGGCAACATGCACCCAGCCAAGCGGCTTTTCATTCCATAGATGTAGGGAGAGGGTCATGTCGACCTTCGGACCTTCCAACACGCCGTCCTTCATCATCATTTCCGCGCCGCCAACTTCTTCGCCGTTGCTGCCTTCTTCAGAAGGTTGAAAGCAAAATTTGATCGTGCCCGCAATTTCGTTTTTGTGCGCGTTCAATATTTTCGCAACAGTGAGTCCAATCGCAGTGTGACCGTCGTGTCCACAGGCGTGCATGACGCCTTGATTCTGTGAAGCATATTCGGCGCCCGTGTCTTCGACAATTGGAAGCGCATCCATGTCAAAACGCAAGAGCAGGGTGGGGCCAGGTTTTGCGCCTTCGAGCAAGCCTACCACGCCAGTTTTTCCAACTCCTTTGGTGACTTCAAGGCCTAGTGCCTCGAGCTCTTTTGCCACAATGCCGCCCGTGCGGATTTCGTTGAAGCCCAACTCCGGGTGCATATGAAAATCACGACGCAAAGTTTGAGCATAAGGAAAAAGTTCAGTTGCTGATTTGAGAAAATCGATCATGGCAAACCTCTTGTTTAGTCGATACAGTATGCGCCTAACGCGGAGCGTGCAAATCTTGAAACACTTGCTGCAAAGTATGCGCAGATTTTTCCAAAGATTGCTGCTCTTGTGCCGTCAACGGGGCTTCAACAATTTTTATTACGCCCGCTTGTCCAATCACAGACGGAATTCCCAAACAGACATTGCTGATGCCATATTCACCGCTCAAAAAAGTTGAGACAGTCAACACGCTGCGTTGATCTTGCAAGATTGCGCCAACAATCCGCACGAGCGCCATGCCGATACCGTAATAGGTTGCACCTTTGTAATTAATAATATGATATGCAGATTCCTTTACTTCGCGGGCGATCTGTGCAAGTTGCTCATCCCAGTCTTCACAGGCTCCACACATTGGACAGTATTCCGCCATTGGGATACCGGCCACATTTGTCATCGACCAGGCCGCAAACTCACTGTCGCCATGCTCGCCCAAAATATAAGCGTGGACATTGCCAACATCCACATTACAATGCTGGCTGATCAAATAACGGAAGCGGGCGCTGTCCAGCACGGTACCTGAACCAATCACGCGACCCTTCGGCCAGCCCGAACGTTTCAAAGCGACATGAGTCAAAATATCCACGGGGTTGGACACAATGAGCAGAATCGCCTGCGAATTCTCACCGACGATATCATCCACAATGGATTCGATTATGGCTGCATTTTTCTGCAGCAAATTCAAACGCGTCTCTCCTGGACCTTGTTTTGCTCCTGCTGTAATGACAATGATGCTGGCGTCGGCATAATCCTGCTTATGCCCCACGTGGATTTGCACAGGCGGGTAATAGGGAAGTCCGTGTGCAAGGTCCAGAACCTGTCCCTCGGCCAGATCCTGATTCGCATCCGATATGCAGATCTCATCAGCCATGCCTTTTTGTGCCAGCGCATATGCAAACGATGTCCCCACTGCACCCGCGCCTACGATGACAACTTTTCTTGATTTCCAGGTTGATTCCAACTCATCCTCCATGTCCAGGGAATACTCTCGTGATCTTATGTTGATAAATTTTGTCCCAGCTTTGCCTGGAAACCATATCTTCTTCAGGGAGAACGAATACAGGATGCAAATCTCCTGTGAAGGCGAATCCTTCATCAACGATCAATGTGACACTGTCTTCGCTGTGACCGGGTGTATGGATAATTTCTCCGTTTATTCCCAAGCTGGCAAGAAATTTTCGACTGCCTTCGCATTTCAAGTTAAGATTGTCGTTGAGCTCGATCTCTTGATAAGGATATTTCTTTGTTTTGAAGAACTCAGTGAAGAGTGGAATAAATTTGACTTGTTGTTCCAGCACGATTAGTTTCACCCCTTGATTTTTTAGCTCCTGCGCAAGCCCTGCATGGTCTGGATGATAGTGAGTTGGCAGAAAATATTTGATCTCGTTTAGTGAGCTGCCTTTTCGTTTAAGTTCGGCTGATAATTTTGGGAGTGTGCCCGGAA
>JBBSCM010000424.1:0-2967 GCA_038250295.1 Anaerolineales bacterium
CTCTCCCGCCAGTGTGTAATTGATCCCCTCGCCTGACCAATCCAAATCCCCATTCCAAAGCGCGAGCAGTTCATCTCGAAAATGATGACGCATACCGTCACGAAAAATATTCCCAAGATTGGAAAGTAACATCTCTTTCGAATCGGCTTTAAACATGGATAATGTTTGTTGATTAACATCCAGAACCCTCATCTGTTGAATGCAATCGTCGACAAAGCCGGGATGCTCATGCATGTGAGAATCCAATGAAATAACACCCTGCTGGCGCAGCTCATCAAACAGTCGTTTGATATTGCTGTAATCCTCTTCCCAGAGTGAAATTGGCGCGTGTTCAAACAAAGTCTTGAAGTGCTCCTCTTCTGCGGGATCAGTCATGGATCATCCTTTGTTAATGACGGGTAATTCAATGCTGGTCACATTATATACCAGCATCGCGCACGCACAAAATACTGGCCCGCATCCCATAAAAAATTACAGAATGAAAGCCAGTATTATTACAAATTACTTGATTATTCTTCCGATTAAAGATCAGGATCAGCCAAAACTTTTTTCAAAACAAACAGCAATTCAGGCCAGCCCGAGCCTTTCTCCACGAACGCATCACACCCGGCTTCCACACCGCGCTGTTTGGAAAGTGCATCATTGTGGATGGAAAGAAGCACTACCAAGGGCGGATCAGGTAATTGTTTCAATTGACGTGTTACGGCAAAACCATCCGTATCTGGCAATTCAATATCCAGAATTACAGCATCTGGTTTTAGTTTGACCGCCTGACTAATCGCGTCCGCTCCATTGGCGGCATCGCCTGCCACAGTCAGGCCCGGTTCGTCGCGCAATAACCAGCCCAAACTCTCACGCACGTATGGGGAATCGTCCACGATCAGGATGCGGAAGGAATCCCGCGGCGTCTCGGAAAAATACATGTAGATGGTTCTCTATGAATAGCATCAGTCTCAACCAACCAAGATTATCCTTTTCGTGAGATTCCAGCACTACTGCACTGGAATCTCACGAGCTTTCGGAAATCCAATAATTCTGGCTGCCCGCTCTACTTGACCTGGAATGCGCCAATGACAATTTGAGAAGCAGAAGATGCAGGGTCGCCTTCCGTCCATGCCATGAATAGCGTATCGCTGGAAGCCACAGCTGACAGGCCAAAGTCAGAGGAGTTGGAATCAAGGTTGAAGCCGCCTTGAGGAGTATCCAATGTCCAGGTACCGGTCTGTGGATCGGAGGATAAGTGTCTTACCTGCACGGTAAATTTGCCAGTACCATCATCTTCCAGCCATGCGACGTATGGGACATTTCCAATAAAGACGATGAACGGTGTGCGAGAATCATGATTTGGGTCCACATTCAAACTGGCGCCCACCTGTATAAAGTTATTGCGGGTGCTAGTATCGAGCCTGGAGACAAAGATCTGCCACTTGCCGTTCTGACCGAGCTCAGGCCAGGCGATCCACGGAACCGTTGATTCTCCGGGGAGTAAACTGCCGGCAGCCATCGAAGCATCCTTGGCATCTTTTAGTGGGTTGATGTTCAAAGCGCAGGATGTCTCATCATTAGGCTGACAAGCTGGCACGCTGATCCAATTGAAACCACCGGGCGCATTGGCATCGGCAACGCCGCGCGCTGTAAATATTCGGCTGGGGCGGTCATGGTCAGCCTCATGCCAGGTGACCCAGGGTACTGAATTGGCGGTCTCAGCAAAGACTCCTGTGGGGCGAAGAGAATTGCGGAATCGATCTATACTTAAAGTGGGCAAACCGTCTGCAATCACCTTGCCCACCGTCTCCCATTTGAATCCGCCAATAACAGCAGGGTCACCGCTTTCATCCTTCACGCCCTTGGATACAAATATTTGGGTAAATGCCGAATTAGGAGCCTTTTCCACCCAGGCAACCCAGGGCACGGGAGGTTTGCCCGGTTCGGCTGACCCGGAGAAAATAAATGGATTTGTAGCAGGCTCATCCGTACGTAGATTTATGCTTGCTTCTCCGCCGCCTCGATCCTGGCCGGCCTGCTGCCAAAGCCCGGTCTCTGCGCTAAAACGACTGGCAAATATTTGGGATACATTATCAAAGCCCGGGCTGGGCTCAGCCCAGGCCACCCACGGCACCGAATTATTTTCGCCAGCCACTGTAATGGATGGAAAATCACCTATCGCGTTGACGTGAATATTTAATGAGGAACCACGCGCTTCGAAGGATTCGCCGACCAATTCGCTGACGAAAATCTGACGCACATTACCGGACGAGTTTTCAGCCCAGGTGGCCCATAAGCCATTGGGGCCAATCACTAATGAAGCGTTTTGTGCCGCCTGTGATGCATCGCGGTTGATCACTCCGATCACTTTGAAACTCGGCCCTTGCGGTGCGGCAACGGCTGCTTCTGTCGCAGTGGCAGCTGGCTCAACAACTACAGGCGCGGCAGTCGGTGTTGCTTTGCCGCAGGATAGTAGAACCAAACAAACTGCGAGCAAGGCGATCCGGGCATTACGGTTGGATGTCTTTTTTATATTAATCATTACGTGTGCTCCTAATCTTTACAGTACGATAATTCACAGCATAAGAAACAGCATCTAAGATATATTATTCAAGCGTATTAACCAGCAGAACTTTGATCTGCTCACTGATATCGCCAATTGTTACATTCATTGAGGTGTTATCCAGGCGGGTGGGCGCATTGGCAATTGGTGTCACAAATGCAATCTGATCTTTGTATTGCACAGTGGAAGCAAAGGAACCGTCAGAGTCAATGACAGCGCCGGCAATAATATCCTGACCACCGTATTGACCCAGCCCACGATAGAGACCGGCCGGGCCGCCATTTGGAACTGATGCGCCGCTGAAAGTCAGAGTCTGGCCCGCAGTGTTGACCAACGTGCCGCTAAACTGGTTATCTTTGACGACACCTTGAAATTGAACTCCATCGGGGCTGACACCCTGCACTGATCCATCTGAGCCA
>JBBSCM010000425.1:0-2953 GCA_038250295.1 Anaerolineales bacterium
AACACAAGCACGGCCGGGGAAGTCTTTAGATGAACAGCGAGGGCAAGTGTCAGCGCGGAGAGGAGCGTGTTTTTGGGATAGGTCAGAATACTGAGGAAGATAAGATCCATGACCAGCAGGTTGACCTGCACGAAGCCCAGCGTTTTCAGAAGTGGCGTATTGATCAAAATGAACAAAATTGTGACAACGACCGCAAGCCGATTTGAAAAACCGTATCTTTCAAGGACACGAATAAGCAAAATATAAAATGCCCCAAGTGCCAGCGCGTTGACAGTCCACAGGATGGCCAAAACTCCCTGATCTCCAAGCGGGACAATGAATTGCAGGATGCTGGCCCAGAGAGGTAAGTACAAATAAGTATCTGGCAGGGTTTGATTGTTCAACAAGGCAGTTGCGGCCTCGATGTAATAAGCATAATCCCCATAGCGGAATCTCTCGCGCAGGATGTTGAGGTAAACGAACATAACAAGAAAGAAACCTGCAATCGTGAAAACATTGCCCGCGTTTATTTTTTCATTGACGAGAAGGTAGAGCAGCACACCCAGCAGCAGCCAGGTCAGCGTTGTTGCGGCCAAGGTCACAACCAAATTAGACAGCGGCCATTGTTGAATGAACAGATCAAGACCTGCCACTCCATTCCTAAAGTAGATGACAACCAGGCTGGCAATGACCAGAAGCGTTAATCCAATCCATGATTTGAATGCGGTTTGCAGGGAATGTTTCATTATTATTCCAGTTAATTTACTGGCGGTAAGTTTATCACGGGTAATTTATGTTACATCTCAGATTTGCAATAGACCCACTTCCAATCGACTTGTTCCTTCACGAGATTTGCTTTCACCGGGTTATAGAGAACATATTTCACAATTCTTTCCAACTCAGCGTCATCGCGAATGAAATGATCGTAACTTTCAGCCTGCCAAAACGAGCCACTTCTCTGAAGGATCTTATTGGCTTCCCTGGCCGTGTGACGCTTTAGTGAATGCAATATTTCGGTCAGGCTGAAATATACTCCATCTACTTTAACAAGTGGTGTGCAAACCAAATGGGCATGGTTGGGCATAATGCAGTAAGCAATCAAATCATATACTTTCCTATCGCGAAATTGAATTGACGCCGCAACCATATCGGCAATCTGCTCATTTTTGAGGTGTAGATCGCCATGAAGAGCTTTATCAAGATACTCATCATATTTGGTAAACCATGCTCGATGTCCGGCTTCTTTTTGGTTTTCAGGAAGCTTTTTTATCTGGGATGTTTCTTCTGCAAGTTTTTCGAGAACGGTTTTTGGCAGGGAGTTTGCAAGTCGGAACGTGATGAAATAGGTTGCTCCCGCAATTTGAATATGGGGCAATCTTCGTTTATAGAATTCTCGAAATGAAAGATTATTTTTCATCTTTTCGTGGAGCGGGTTGTTAACCCGCTCCTACCTAAAATAGGCGGGATACCATCCCGCCCCACGAAATCACCTCATCAACTGCTCCACACGTGACTCGCCAACACTATAATATTTCGCCTGTGGATGATGTAAGATGATCGCGGCAGTGGATTGTTCGGGGATCAACTGATAGGCGGGTGAGAGTTGTATTCCGAGTTCCTTTTCAACGGCGGGCAATAATTGGAATACTTTTAGATGATCTTCCAACTCGGGGATGGCAGGGTAGCCCCACGAGTAACGTTTGCCTTGATTTTCAGGGATTCCCATTTCGCGGCGGATGTGCTCATGCAGATAATTTGCCGTGGCTTCTGCTGTTTGAACGCCGAGACCATGTGTAAAGTAGGCTTCAGTGTAATCATTGGCTGCTTGCAATTTCTCAAAACGTTCGGTAGCCTCATGACCGACTGTCACAACCTGGAACGCAACCACATCCATTTGACCCGATGTAACTGCTGCGTAGTAATCTGATAGCGCCAGATGTTCATCATAAGGCTGACGCGGGAATGTAAAACGAGTTAATGTTTCATCCAAATTTTCAGGGTTATAAATGATGAGGTCATCACCTTCGGCCTGACAGGGGAAGAGTCCGTACACACCTTGGGGATTGAGCCATTTTTCGCGCAGTGCTTGTTTCTTCATCTTTTCAAGTCGCGCGTCAAACTCCGCTTTGAGCTTGATCCATTCTTCACCATGCGAATTCTTTGCGCCCCAGGAGAGACGATAGAGCTCGTTGATATTGAGTTCCTGTAAGACAAGTTCCAATGGCATGTTCTTGACCACGCGCATTCCGAACTTGGATGGAGGCAGGGTTAATGGTGAAGGAATAATGTTGGAGCGTGTTGCGGGTTGCGTGGTGCGTGTTGCTTGTTGCGTGGCGCGTCCCATTTCCATATCTGCTTCCTTGCGAACATTTTCAAGTAGGGCAGGTTTACGATTCGCATCGATCAACTGATCCATGGTGTCGAGACCTTCAAACGCATCCTTACAATAGAAGACACCAGGCTCATAAGCGTTGCCATCTTCTGCAAATAGGATGCGTCGTCCGAAGCGGCGATTAATAGCTGCGCCGCCAACCAGCACAGGGATTTTATGTCCGCGGCGATACAACTCGTTGATAATGAGCGGCATTTGCTTGGATGTACTCACAAGCAAAGCAGATAGTCCAATTGCAGTGGCATTGACTTCAACAGCTTTCGTGATGATCGTCTCCGCTGGGACTTGTTTGCCAAGGTCAATCACAGTGTAGCCATTATTGGCGAGAATGGTCTTGACGAGATTCTTGCCAATATCGTGTACATCGCCATAGACCGTTGCAATGACGACCGTGCCTTTGGTGACACCTTCCACTTTCTCAAGATAATTTTCAAGATGTGAGACGGTCTTCTTCATCACTTCAGCGGATTGCAACACGAAAGGCAGAATCAATTCGCCTGCGCCAAATTTATCGCCGACTTCTTTCATGGCGGGGAGGAGCACGGTGTTGAGAGTGTGGACAGCTGTCTCGTGTTGCGTGGT
>JBBSCM010000426.1:0-2924 GCA_038250295.1 Anaerolineales bacterium
AAATTGTTGTGGAAATTGAAATACGACCAGCGTAGCAGTCCTGTGGACCAGCGTAGCAGTCCTGTGGACCAGCGTAGCAGTCCTGTAGATAAACCGCTCACGCGAAAAGACAACGACGCTTTGAACGGGCTGGAGGCGTTGGGTTTGGTTTCAGAAAACCAGCTTACCCGTTGGGGAAAATTCTTTGTCAAAGGCGAAGGCAGCCTGCCCACCCCAAAACCTGTCGAGCCGTGCAGAATCAGCGAAGACTACTTCATCGCGCCTGTTCCACAGCATACCGATCTGTTATGGGAAATCGAAAAGCGCCTGCGCCCTGTGATGCCGGGCAAATATCCGCTGACCAAACGCGCGCTGAGTTTTCACAACGAAGACCCGCGCACATTGATCGGGTTGATCGAAAAAGGCTTGCAGACCGAAATTCCTGCGCGCACGAAAGCGCTCATCCTCAACCAGCCATCCATCCGCGTTGCCGAGGGAATCGTGCTTGAATTCTCCAGCCCCGCCGAGTTGGCTCAGCTGCGCCGTCAGCCTGGGTTCAGGGAATACATTGACGAATTCCTATCGTCCCAACGCGTATTGGTTTCAAGCCAGAAAGCGAAAAACCTGTTTCAGATGTTAAAGCGGCGGGGAGTGTATCTCGATCAAAATGAGGAACAGGCTGAGGCGAGTCGGAAGCGCACACATTTTCCGCAAAAAACGCTTTTACAGCCCATTGGCAAAAGTGTTCCCAAACTGACCCTGATCGAAAAATACAAACAACTGGGTCAGACATTGGATGTGCTGTACCGCGCGCCGGGATACCCTGCCGAGCAACGGCGCATCACACCGCTTTCCATTGAAGAGCGCGGCGAGCAGACCTACATCATCGCCTATTGTCAGACCCGCCGCGGACAGCGCACTTTTCGGCTGGATCGCATGGAAATACCGGGAACGTGGTGAACTTCCAAGGATGAAGGATGAAGCCGAAAAACTTCCTTCTGGAATATCTTTTTTCGCAAGGCGAGTCACTACTTTCCACGCCGCCACAACACGAACGCTGCAACAACCAATGCCAGCCAAAACGCGCGGCGGCTCTTTTTCACTGCCCAAAGCATAAAGCCTGGAACTTCGCTGATCGGCAGCGCCCCTGATTTGACATCCTTGAAGATATTGATCAACTCGTGCATGGGATTCTCCTTGTCTTTACAGAATGGCACACCGCACTTGCGTACGGTGCAAGTGTTGCGAGGAGGGCACTTGCTCTTTCCGATACCATCCCGAATGCTCTTATCGGGACGAGGCAATCTCCCGTTTTATGAGACTTCTCAACTCAGAAGGAGATTGCCGCGCCGCCAAGAGAAAGAGCGGCGGCTCGCAATGACATGCTGAATAGTTCAATGCAAAATAAATATTCTCTCTTCCACGGTTCGCATATCGCCGAGCCGCTCGATACGCTTCACATCCTCCGCGCCCAGGAAATAGAAGCGCACACTGTCTTCATTCCCGACTAACTTTCTCAAGCGCTTGTGAAGTTCCTCCGCCTCACGTGGCTTGAGGTTGCACTCGAACACGCTATACTGCACGCGCGTGCCAAACCCCTCCAGGGTTTTCATCACCTTATAACGGCGGCGGTTGGATGGAATGTCATAACTGACGACCAGAAATTGTGTGTTCATGGCGATTTCCGATTTTTGATTTTGGATTGGCGATTTTGGATTGGCGCTATGCTGCCGTACTTCTCACTTCTAACTTTTTACGCTTCATCATTCATCCTTCCGCATTTCACCGCACCATAAACGGCGCATACTCTTTCGCCTCGCCCAGGATCAAACGCGCCATGGCTTGCGCCTGCATCTGAAAGATGTAACGATAAGAGACCTGCTGATCCTTATAGTTGAACATGCTTTCATCGTTGACGCGGTTCTCGTACATGGCAATGATCTTCTCGCGCCCGCTTGCAGCCAGATAAACCGCATGAACGCTATCGCGCGGCTGCTCGTTTTCGTCGCGTTCACTCTCCTTCTCTGTCAGATCCACCTGTTCGAAATCAGCCAGCGAAATATAGGGACGGTTGACCGCCTCCAGCACAATCGAATCAGCCACGATCGGGCGGAACTCCTCCATCAAATCCAGCGCCATCGAGGGGCGTCCATAATCAATGACGTGAAAGAAACCGAGATATGGGTCAAGCCCAATCAACTCACAGGCGGTGGTCACATCGCGCAACACCAGCGAATAAACGAAGGAAAGCGCGGCATTGATCGGATCGGGCGGAGGATAATAGGCGCGGCGGTCGAAATTCCACGAGCCGCCTTCGGAGGGAGCTTTCAACATTTGCCTCAGCAAGCCAAAATATTCGCGCGCCGCCTGCCCCTCCATACCGCGCAATTGATCGGCATCCTGGGCGGTACCCAAGCGCTTGATCATTTCCTCCATCCCGGTCAAGGCGCGTCCCGCCCACGGCGCGCCCTCCGCATGACGACGAACCACCGTACGCTGGTTGCTGATCTTGCCATAGACGATTCCCTGCGCCGCCTGCAAAGAGAACAACGGGTCAGACGCAAGCAGGGATTGCTGGTGGCGCAAGCGTCCATTCTTATGCTCCGCGCCGATCATCCGCGCAACATGTCCGCCGCCGCCGGTCTGATAGACAATGTCAACCTTGTTGCGGATCAGCGCGTGGAGCGTGGCGGTTGTAATACTCACGCCGCGCCCCATCAACACCACCTGATCCACTTTGATCATCGGCACTGCTTCCAAAATTTCATCGCCGCGCTTCGTATGAAAATTAGTGACGTTAATCCCTTGATTTTTACGGTACTTATCCTATAATAAAGCCGTTGTTTACCATGTCGTAAACCCCTGATGGGGAAAATTATCTTTCGTTCAAAATTCAGCTAGAAAGTGGGTGCAAGATGAAGATTTCGAAAGTTCACACGATGTTG
>JBBSCM010000427.1:0-2873 GCA_038250295.1 Anaerolineales bacterium
GCCAGCGCCGAAGCCTTGCAAGTTTTCAGCCAACGCTACGGCCCATATACACACAAAACTCTTTCACTCGTCATGGGTGATTTCAACGACGGCATGGAATATTCAGCTTTCTTTTACCTCAGCCGTGACTTTTATAATTTGTACGACGGAACACCAGCCAATTATTTAACTTTTGTAGCCGTGCATGAAACATCGCATCAATGGTGGTTCGAGCAGGTGGCAAATGACCAGGCTTTGCAGCCCTGGGTGGACGAAGCCTTAGCCGCATACTCTGAGAGAGTCTATTACGAAAATCTCCATCCGAATCTTGTAAGCTGGTGGTGGACATACCGAATTGATTTTTACAAACCCCAAGGCTTTGTGGATATTCCAATTTATGACGGTCAGGGATTTCGTCCTTATACCAACGCGGCGTATTTCCAGGGCGCGCATTTTCTTGAAGATTTACGCGCGCGCATTGGCGATGAAGCCTTCTTTGCTTTCATTCAGGATTATCTCGCACAGGGGCGCGGCAAGATCGTCACCGCCGCTGATTTCTTTCGCATCCTCAGCGAACACACCAGCACAGATTATTCAGACCTCGTGCGCCAATATTTCCAAAACACCTATTGATGAAAACATTTAAACTTTTTTTTGGATGGAATCCGTTAAGAGCAGTTTCCTTCGTTTTGCTTTTAACTTTTCTATCAGCATGTGCCTCGCCCACACAGCCTCCGCCTCAATTCCCAACCTTCATCCTGGTGACTCAAGACCCGAACTCTTCGCCTACGCCCACGCCTTTTCAACCTTCGGGCCAAATCGATACTGCTATCGCTTCATTCACACCTGTTCCCATTGCATCCGCCACGCCCGAGCCTACACAGACTTTCACCGCTCCACCCACAGCGATACCTGCCCCTATAAACACATCCGCGCCGCCGCCCGCATCACGCGACGCGTCGCGCACAAATTACATCCTGTATGGGACATTGGATTTCACTGCGCGCACGCTATTAGTAGATGAAACTATCCGCTATTACAACAACACTGGAACAGCCTTATCTGATATTGTGCTGTCTGTTCAACCAAACCGATATGGCGGCGCGTTCACACTGAACTCGATATCGCAGGATAATGCCGCATTGACAACATATTCTCTCAACGATCAACGCCTGACCTTGAAGCTGCCCCAAGCTCTTCAGCCAAACTCAGCCACCACGTTGACTCTCAACTTTAATCTCAATATTCCTGCGAAACGCTCAGATGGGGTGTTCGGCTATGATTTCAATCAGATCAATCTTACAGACTGGTATCCATTTGTTGTGCCTTATATCAATGGCTGGGTTTTGCATGACCCGTCCTATCTAGGCGAATTTCTTGTCTACGATTCTTCTGACGTTGAATTGAACCTGAAAACAGCTGCCGGTGTCGTCATCGCTGCGAGTGCGCCTGCCGAGCAAAACGGAGAATGGACACGCTATCGTTTATACGGCGCGCGCACGTTCACACTCTCAGCGAGTGATGAGTTCCTCGTGGCAGAATCAGCTGTCGGGTCGGTGGTGATCCGCTCGTACTATTTCGCTGGATATCAGACCGCGGGCGAAGCAATCCTATCGACGGCGGCGGATGCGGTCAGCACATTTGAGTCAAATTATGCGCCGTATCCATATCAAACTCTTGCAGTGGTGCAAGCGGACATAAACGACGGCCAGGAATATGACGGGCTGGTATTTCTCGCCACGGATTTTTATGCTCAGTACAGCGGCGGTTCGAGAAATAATTTGACCACCATCGGAGTGCATGAGATCGCGCATCAATGGTGGTTCGGATTGGTGGGGAGCGACCAGGCACTCGAACCCTGGCTTGATGAGGCGCTTGCACTATACAGCGAACGCATCTTTTATGAAAATAATTATCCTGCCAATATTTCGTGGTGGTGGCAGTATCGCGTGGATTATTTCAAGCCGAGCGGCTTTGTTGATATGCCGGTCTACAGCGCCGGTTCACAGCGTGAATATGTAAATGCCGTCTATTTGAACGGCGCATATTTTATCGATGAATTACGCGAGCGAATGGGATACGGAAATTTCGCCAAATTCCTAAAGGCATATGCGGCGCGTTATTCACGCGGGCACGCGACCTCGGCTGATTTCTTCGCGGTGGCGCGGGAAACCGTAAACGTGGATATCAGCGATTTGATTTCGAAATACTTTTCACAATCCTATTAATTCACTTTACGTAGTGCGTCGCACCTTTATAGACAGGATAATCTCACAGAGTAGATGCTGCCCGTTGATTGGATCAACCCACCTGTGTGGTGCGACGCACCCTCTGCGAACATCGGTAATTCAAGCATTGCTTTCAATAGATGGAGGTTCTTATGAAAAAGACAGCTATTTTGCTTTTCTTCTTTCTCGTCTCATGCGCCCCACAGGTGACCGTCACTTCGGAAGTGACAGTCACCTCGCTGCCGCCTACGGCAACAGCCATGCCCATGCCAACTTTACATCCGCAATTTGTTGTTTTGCAAGAACAAGTCGCTGCTTTAGGTGAGAGATTTACCCTCATGCCTGATGGAACAATCCAGGATGGTGCCATGCCCATGTCTGCCTTGAACGTAGATAAAAATGGTGTGATGACCTTGCAAGTAGATGACCAGAGAGTTGAATTGAGCTTTGAAGACTTGAGTTTTGGTGACAGTGGAATTGAAGTTAAAGGTTATACATTTAATAAAGAAACTGGCGAGTGGCAGCCAGCCCTCACCCCCGAACAGCAAGCGATAAAAGCATTGCCAGCGGAGCTGCAGCTACTGATCGCGGACGGGGCCAGCTTTGATGCGGAAAAAGGCGTGGTTGCGGATGTAGAAGATGGCCGCGTGCTCGGGCTACAAGGCC
>JBBSCM010000428.1:0-2871 GCA_038250295.1 Anaerolineales bacterium
AAAGTGGCTGAACGTGTTATTTCTGCTTTTGCTTTCCACTATCATGCTGCCAAGCCAGGTGCGGCTCATCCCAGTGTATATTTTATTCAACAAACTGGGCTGGGTGAACACCTTGCTGCCCTTGATCATTCCGCAGTTCTTCGCCAATGCCTATGATGTGTTCCTGCTGCGTCAGTTCTTCATGACCATTCCGCTTGAATTGGATGACGCGGCAAAAATAGACGGCGCAAACCCGCTACAGGTATTGATGTATATCATCCTGCCGCAAGCTAGACCCGCGCTTGTATCCATTGGCATCTTTCACTTTCTGTACGCATGGAATGATTTCTACGAACCGCTCATCTTCCTCCACTCCCGTGAGAACTGGACTCTCGCCGTGGGCTTGCAGACCTTCGATGCCATCTACACCATCAACACCCATCTCATTATGGCGGTCTCCGTGCTGATGATCGTCCCGCCCATTTTATTATTCTTCTTCGCCCAAAAGATTTTCACGCAGGGCGTGGTATTCAGCGGCATCAAAGGATAAAAAACTCAGGCCACAGATGGTAACCGATTGTGGTTAATTCACTTGATTTGGGAGTATCACACATATGACATCCTACAAATTCTCTCACAACTTTCTCTGGGGCGCTGCGACCGCCGCGTATCAAATCGAAGGCGCATGGAACGAAGACGGCAAAGGCGAATCCATTTGGGATCGTTTTAGTCACACGCCTGGAAAGATCGAAGATAAATCAACGGGTGATATAGCTTGCGATCATTATCATCAGTATGTAGATGATATCGCCCTCATGCGCCAGCTTGGTTTGAAAGCCTACCGCTTCTCGGTCGCATGGACCCGCATCCTGCCAGCTGGCAAAGGAGCAGTCAACACACTCGGGCTTGATTTCTACGACCGCCTCGTAGACGCATTATGCGCCGCGAACATTGAACCTCTTCTCACGCTTCATCATTGGGATTATCCGCAGGTATTATATGAATCAGGCGGCTGGACGAATCGCGACAACCTCCATTATTTTGCAGATTACGCAACCATCGTTGCCAAACGTCTCGGTGACCGCGTGAAATCCTGGACAACCTTCAACGAGCCTGGCGTGATCGCATGGGACGGGTATCTCAGCGGCGAACATGCCCCTGGTGAACAGAACAAAGCCAAAGCTGCGCAAGTAACGCACAACCTGCTGGTTGCACATGGACTCGCCACACAAGCCCTGCGCGCCGCCGACCCGAATTTTAATGTGGGCATTGTGCTAAACCTTTGGGGTGCCGACCCTGCCAGCGAAGATCCTGCCGATATCGCTGCGGCAGATTTGGCGTGGAACAGAAGCGAAACCCTCTTCCCCCATCCATTGTTTCGCGGCTACTATCATCCTGAAGTGCTCAAAAGCATGGCAGCCGAAAATATATCCATCGATATCAAAGCTGGCGATATGGCGCTCATCGCGCAAAAACTTGATTTTCTTGGCGTCAACTTTTACTCGCGCAATCTTGTTTCCGCAAATGGAAATATCGATCCCGTGCCTGGCTCGGAATATACCGAGATGGGCTGGGAAGTTCATGCGCCTGCGTTACGAAAATTACTCAACAGAATCAATAACGACTATCACCTGCCGCCGATCTACATCACCGAGAACGGCGCAGCCTTCAATGATGAAGTCAGCGCCGATGGAAAGATCCATGATCCGCGCCGACTTGATTATCTGAAAAATCATTTCATCCAAACGCGCCTCGCCATGCAGGATGGCGTGGATGTGCGCGGCTATATGGTCTGGTCGTTGCTCGATAATTTTGAATGGGGGCATGGCTTCACCAAACGCTTCGGCCTGATCCGTGTGGATTATGAAACTCAGCAACGCACAGTCAAAGATTCAGGCGAGTGGTATTCGGAAGTCATTCGAAAGAATGAAATCAATGATTGAAACTGGCGTAAGTTATTTCGCCAACGGATGGCCGCATCACTTTGAACGCGACCTTGAGGATATTCTCGCACATCATTGCAGTTACATCGTGCATTGCTTCAGCGAGAATGAACTCATCCTGGCACGCAAGCGCAACGCGCAGTTTTTCAAGATGACGCGTGATGCCGGCCTCGGTTGTTGGGCGAATCCCTGGGCGGTGATGGGACTTTTCGGCGGCGAGCAATTTTCTGCATTTGTTCCGCGCAACCCGCATGCCTGTCAGATACTTTCCACGGGGCAACGCGCTCCGGCAGCCTGCCCCTCTGCAGAGGAAACGAAAGCTGCCATGAAATACTGGATCGATGCTGCGATCGACGATGGCGCGGATACTATTTTCTGGGATGAGCCGCATCTCTATCTTCCTGATTGGGATGACTTGCACTTCGCACCCGACGACGCCTTTGCCTGCTTCTGTCCGAGGTGCCGTGACTCATTCCAGAGCCGCTTCGGTCAACCCATACCCGAGACTGTGACTCCTGAAATGCGACTCTTCCGCGAAGATCTAATGATCAACTTCCTCAGCGAAATGATCGGTTATGCCAAAGATAAAGGCGCGAAGAACGCAATCACATTATTACCTGTAGATAATGAAGCCAACGAGTCTCTCCCGTGGAATCAAGTCGCGGACATTCGCGGCCTCGATATTTTCGGCACAGACCCATATTGGTTTTTACACAATAAAGATTGCAATGAATATGTCTCCAGTCAAATGAAACGCACGATGGATATTTGTGAGCCGCGTGGATTAACTCCGCATTTCTGGGCGCAGGGTTTTGGAATTCCGTCAGGCAGGGAACATGAACTCGAAACGGGATTCAGCCTCGCCGTTGAAAGAGGCGCGCAGTCCATCGCCATTTGGGGTATGCACGGTAACGCCGCATGGGATGGCGCATCCGAAAATCCCGAACTG
>JBBSCM010000429.1:0-2866 GCA_038250295.1 Anaerolineales bacterium
AATCCCATTGTGTGGACGACGTTTAATTCATACTCGAGTCTTTCCTGGACCTTTGAACTGGTCGCGTCATCTTTGAATTTGATCCTTGCCCCTTCCTGACACAGCGCACGCAGATAAGAATCTGGTGCATATCCTTCAGGGACAGCGAAATCGGGTAAGTGATAACCTTTGAATCCCAAATCCACGTTACAGCGTTCAGCAATGAGAAGCGTATTACTTAATGCATCGGGGACTTCTGAGAAGAGTTTGCTCATCTCCAAAGGCGTGCGCAGATAATACGAGTCATCGCTCATCTTCATGCGGTCGGGATCGTTAAGCTGGGAGTTGGTCTGGATCGCGAGCAGAATATCCTGCAGGCGCGCATCCGCTTGATTCACATAATGCACATCGTTGGTGGCAATATATCTCGCGTCATAACGCGCGCCCAGACTTAATAACTTTTTATTTAGATCGGTGATCTCTTTGATGTTGTGACTCTGAAGCTCCACAAAGAAACGGTCACGGCCGAATACATCGGCATACCAATCCCATTTCTTTACGGCTTCATCAGGATTTTCACTGAGCAGCGAGCGCGGAATCTCCGCGGACATACAGCCTGAGGTGGCGATCAATCCCTCCGCATGAGCGGCGAGGAAATCATGGTCAATGCGCGGATGATAATAGAAGCCTTCCATCTGTGCGGCGGACGCGATCTTCAGGAGATTCTTATAGCCTGTTTCATTTTCCGCAAGCAGGAGCAGGTGCGAGGACGTGCGATCGAGTTTTGAATCCTTGTCCTTCATCGTGCGCGCGGCCATGTAGGCTTCGAGTCCGATGATCGGCTTGATCCCCTCCGCTTTTGCGGCTTTGTAGAAATCGATCACCCCGAACATGGTGCCATGGTCGGTGATGGCAACGTGCTCCATGTTCATCTCTTTGACGCGTTTGACCAGCTTCTTGATATTCGAGAAGCCGTCGAGTAAAGAATATTCCGTGTGAACGTGTAAGTGGGCGAAAGACATATTAGTTTAGTAGTTTGTTAGTTAGATGGTTCAACTACAAAACTAAAAACCATGTAACTACCTAACTGAATTGGATTATAGCACGCATGTTCAAGAATGAACTTTACGCTATGCTTAAAATATTATGACTATTTTTGCGGATGTTTCAACTGCCAATAGGATACGCTCAAATAAGCGCCAAGGATAAAAATGAGACTGCTGATATAGGCCCACAGCAGAAAGGCAATGATAGTTGCCACACTTCCATAGACCAAATTTGAGATGGAGATATAGGTGGCAACAAAAGATAGGAAGGCTTTTTTGGCAAGCTCCCAAAGTACACCCGCTCCAACCGCTCCTGGCAGCACCTCGCGCCATGTGGCAGCGCCATGCGGGAACAACATATATAGCACCATGAATAAAACGATATTTAGCAAGGCGGTCAATATTAAACTAATACCAGACCAAAACGGCAGGATCAAATCTGGCAGCCAGAAGCGGATATTTGCGATGACACTGCCCGCAACCGAGATCAGAAAAAGAGTCGGGCCGACAAATGCCATCACAAACAAGATCGACATCCCGCGTCGTTTCCATGCGGCCCGGCGATGCCGCATCTGCCAGATCTTGCTAAGAGTATATGTTAACGTGTTGAAGATCGCTGATGCAGACCATATCAAGCCAAGCAAAGCGAAGCTGGTCACAGGTCCGCGGGCGCGAATGATAGCCTCTATATTTTTTCCCAATAACTGCTCCAAAGCCGGTGCCACAAATTCCAGCCTTTGTATCGTGCTCTGTTGATCAATGGATGGCCCAAAACTAAAACTGGCAATTGAAATACTCAAAAGAATTAAAGGAAAAAGGGAAAAGAGTGCAATATATGCAATTGAGGATGCCATCACGCCGGTATCAGGCATAAAAGTTTCTTTCAATGCATTTCCCAATACACCCAGCCAGCCATGGGTGCGCTCATTCAGTTTGCCTGCGCTGCTTAAAACCTTTTGCCAAAATTCTTCAAAGTATTTCGGTGTTTTGGATGCTGGCATTTTTATCTTTCCTCGCACAAGTAACAAAGCCGCAGAATTCTCATCTCATCATAGTTCACAGTCCCATTGAATTTATCATAGATAGGCTTAAGCATGTCTGAACCCATCGTATCGAATGCTTTGAATACAGCCAATTGCTGGTCTGGTGAAAGATTGGAAAGCGCGATCAGATCCTCTGCCGAGCGCAATGGGTTGCCTGCCATGATGAATCGCGCCAGATGATTCAGGATCGTATCCGCGCTAACCGCGTAGCGCTTCATCAAATCTTCGATACTCTCGCCCTCATTATATGCCTGGCTGACTGCCATGTATCTTCTGTGCGCATCTTTACCGTCCACACGCATCGGCGTTTTATGTTTTTCGTCGATCCTGTTGGACTTGCAATATTCCCTGATGATCGCAAGAAAAGCCGAGCCATAACGTTCGTACTTAACTTTGCCCACACCGCTGATATTTAACAAGCTATCTTTCGATTGTGGGAAATACGCCGCCATCTCCACCAATGTTTTATCGGAGAAAATTACATAAGGCGGAACTCCTGCGGCATCTGCCAACTCTTTTCTTTTATTCCGAAGCAGACTGAACAGCGACTTGTCATAATCAGACTCTGGAGATGATTTGCGCGAAGCGGACGCGCCTGACCGCTCACTCTTCTGCGCTTCATTTATTTGACCTCGAATCTGCTCCCGTGATTTGAGCATTTCCAACCCTTTGGTAGTCACCGACAATACGCGATAGGCAGGCTCCTGATCCAACAGTCCACGCTCCACCAGTTGACGGGAAATATGCATCCACTGTGACTTGGTTAATTCCTTGCCAATCCCATGCGTAGATAATTCG
>JBBSCM010000430.1:0-2855 GCA_038250295.1 Anaerolineales bacterium
TCTAATATTACAACGCAAGGTTGAGAAGGGAAAGCACCAGAATTTTGTCCATCTGTCTGGGTGAACGGCATTGTATGGACAAATTTGGTACGAATCCCCTCTGATTGGCATCAAACTATTGCTGAGTTCTGCTAATCAACATTTTGCCTCGTATCACTCTCACCGCAGGGCTAGACTGGCTTAATTTGCCCTTTTTACTCGTAACCTTGCGTTGTAATAGTAGTCATTTGGAGTTTTATCTTTTTCTTGCCCTCCAGCTACTACAGTAGTTGTCGTTGTAAAAAGCAGACTTACTACAACCAGAATCACCAAACCAAAACGCACAGAATTTTTTGTGTTCACAGTTACTCCTTTTCTTATATTTAAAAAACAGTGGAGATGATTCACCTCACACCTACCCATCAATTATACATGGCATATCCGCCTAACGAGACTGTCGAAAAACCCCTGGTTCTAAAAATGTTCAAAAAAATCTCCCACAACAGGCTAAAAAAATGCCAAAATATTGCCAAAATGTTGTGCGGAACACTAAAACCAGATGCTTTTCAGCGTTTCCGTCCCACTTTTAAAAATTTATTTTTGAAAAGTGACTTTTTCGACAGTTTCAACGGTGTGCATATCAATGAACGGGCCACCAGGCCGCAAAGGTGTTGCTGTCGAGCTGAAGAATATCGCGGTTGAACAATAGCGTTTGATCGGAACCATCTGGCTTCATCACGAAGAGATCGCCATTGCGCGTGAACGCAATCAGTCCGTTCGCCCCCCAGGTTGGGAAACGATCTTCATCGCGGTTGTTTGTCAGGCGGGTGTCGCCCGAACTGTCGGCGTTGATGATGTGTATCTCAAATTCAGTGCCAATGCCAACCTCTGCCGGGGGATAATAATCCCGCTGTGTGTCGAAGGCGATGCGTTTGCCATCCGGCGACCAGGCTGGCGACATATCGTAAGCCGGATCATTCGTCAGCCGCGTTTGATTCGTTCCGTCAGCGTTCATCACATAGATTTCGTAGTTGCCATCTCGGGCGGAGGCAAAGGCGATTTGCGTTCCATCCGGTGACCAGACCGGGTATTCTCCGCTTGCATTTGTCAAGCGTTGAAAGCCTGAACCATCCCCGTTGATCACAACTATATCTGTAAAAGAGTTGCCTGCAAAAAAATGAGCGTAGGCGATTCGCTTTCCATCTGGCGACCAGGCTGGTGACCAATCATCGCGCGGATCGCGCGTTAGGTTGGTCTGACAGGTCCCATTTGCGTTCATGATGTAAATCTCGTCGTTGCCATCGCGCTGACTTCGAAATGCAATGCGGGTTCCATCCGGCGACCAGGTTGGGTCAAAGTCAACGGCGGGATTGGTGGTGAGACGGATTGCAGTGGCTTGATCGGGTTTCTTCAGGGTTGCATCCGCGTCAAGAACATAAATATCTGTATTGTTATTATGCGTCCCGCTGAAAGCCAGCCAGGCATCGCTTGAAGGCATTAGGACAGCAGCGGGTTGACCGGAGTCACAATCTGAAGTTGCCGATGGCGTGGGCGATACCCCATTCGCGGTTTGCGGCATTCCAAGATTTGCACAGGCTGCCATTTGTTGAGTTCCGTCTTGCATGATGCCATAAATGATAACGATCAAATCGCCTGGAACCGACTCGTATGGTGCAGTTTCTATGGTTTCTTCCTTGTGCCCCGACTCGATATCCGCCAGGCTAAAGATGGGACGTGTATCAACGGGAACGCCATTTTGACAATCGCCAGTGGCAAAGATGCCCCAGGGATTAAAGTCTCCAGCATGGTCGAGTTGGACGATCACTTGAGTTGTTCCGTCTCCATTATCTTTTGCCATAAACGTGCCGCTGACTCCCGAAGAGCCAACGGCTTCGATTTTGGTCGTTCCGAATCGACTGTTAGAATTGATATTAGGCGTAGCTGAAGGTGAGATCGTTATCGGCGCTTGGGGGGCGCACGCGGCCAGCGCAAAGGCCAGACCGATTAATCCAAAGGGTAACTTTATTATACGATCCATTGAAGTTCTCCAGAGAATACGGCATGAAATTATTTATAGATAAAGTACACCATTCGCCCTCTATAGGTTCCCCGGCTTGCAAGTCGTAGTTACATTGTAGGTATCGCCTGCCAGTAATTAATTCACCCTTGCGCTGTTCGATCGGTCTCTAAGTATCGACGCCATTGCATCACATCCGGATAATGTTCTGCATAGTGTGCGTATGTGTTATTCGCCAGAGCGCCATCAATTGAGTCATCTAATTGCTGTACCGTAATACTCGTCAGTGCGAACTCAGATTCGGGAATGGTTGTTATGAAATTGATAACGGTCTGGTAGGAGGACTCCCAAGCGTGTCGAATCGAATTAAAATCCAGCGTTTGGCATGCAAACACCGCACCAGCATTGAAAGTGTCGTTGGCTTCATGATCGATCAGAAATGATTGTCCTTGTTGCGCCGCTTGCACTTCGGCGATGGCGCGCTGTTCATGCGCAATCAGATGCGCATGAAGATCGCACAATGACCATGAACCAAGCACGCCAGGACGTATCGCTTGTTCAGGTGTGAACTGATCGACCAAGCCTGCGAGCTGATCAAACGCCTGGGCGAATCGATGAAGAATCTCCTCTTTGGTAACCTCAACACTCATATCGACCTCCAGCCTGATTCACGTTCCCAACCGATCAATCAAAAACGCATACTCGAACGCGACTTCCTTAAGCGGTCTCGCAAATCGTACTTGTGCTTTCGACCTGCTCCCACAGCACGCTGTCGTCTTTTCTGACCGCTCCGAATTTTTGTTGAAGCCCAAAGATGCGCTTCATGTGCTTTTTCAAATTCAATGTAGAACTTGTCGAA
>JBBSCM010000431.1:0-2813 GCA_038250295.1 Anaerolineales bacterium
AAGAACAAAACGACCCGAATCCGCAAGCAAAAGGAATGGAGCGCGTTCAAGATTGTGAGCAGTTGGGGAGTGCGTTATGTTGAAAGTGCGTTTGTTCGCATGGGGACGACAGTACGTGCATAATAAATAAACAGGAAAACATAAGGATAATGAAAAATATTTTAGTAACAAATGACGATGGTGTACTTGCGCCCGGACTTTTGGCCCTGGCGCAGGAAATGCGTAACCTCGGTAAAGTGACGATCCTCGCGCCTGACCGCAACTGGTCCGGCGGCGGACACGTTAAAACATTAGACCGCGCCATGCGTGTGCGCGAGTTTCATCTTGAAGATGGCGCACAAGCTTTTGGAAGCGATGGCGCGCCGTCTGATTGTGTGGCGCTTGCCACCCTCGGCTACTTCAAGGAGCAATTTGACCTGGTCGTCTCTGGCATCAATGTCGGCGCAAACCTTGGGCATGACGTCACTTACTCAGGGACCGTCACGGCTGCCATGGAAGCTGTGATCGCAGGTTTACCAGGCATTGCAGTTTCGCTTGAAGTTCCAGAGGGGTATGTGGGACAAATTGACTTTGGAGCTTCAGCCTATGCCGCGAGAATAGCCGTGCAAAATGTGATCGCAAACGGCCTGCCCCCGGAAACTTTATTGAACGTCAACGTGCCTTTTCTGAAAGCCGAAGAGATTCATGGTTTTCGCATTACACGACAGGGTCTGCGTGTGTATCACAGCCGCCTTGACGAACGCCTTGACCCGCGCGGACGCCCCTATTACTGGATCGGCGGTGACGCGCCCACGGGTGTGTCAGAATCAGGGACAGATGTCGGCGCGTTGGCGGCGGGCTTTGTCTCCGTCACGCCTCTACAATTGGACCTGACAGCCTATCGTGCCATTTCAGATCTCAATACCTGGAACTGGCATTCACAGCCTTCTGAATTGTCGCTGCTCACAATTTCCATTGTTGCTGCGGAAAAATAATCCCGTTCATTCTCCCAATCCTTAAGAAAATCAAGGCGTGACTGGCAGAACAATCATGACGTTCATCATGGAAGATCGGTGACGCTGGTATTTGACCAGCGTCTTTCTTTGGCTTATACTATATTCATAATCTTGAATATAGGTGCGTACGATGAATGTTTATGATGCTCAAAGCGATTTTCTAAAAGCGATCTCCCACTCCACCCGTTTGGCAATTCTTGATATTCTGCGGGATGGCGAGCAATGTGTCTGTCACATGGAAGCCACCTTGAATTTACGGCAGGCTTATATCTCCCAACAGTTGATGGTCTTAAAGCAGGCTGAACTGGTGGACTCCCGTCGGGATGGGTTGAACCTGTATTATCGCGTGATAAAGCCAGAGATATTTGCTCTTTTGGATACATTACCGTCCATAACAGGAGTGCTACCCAAAAAGCCCAAACACAAACATGCCAATGCGGAATGTCCCTGCCCGAAGTGCGCTGAAGGAGTGGTCAAACCGCAGTTGATTCAAATTTAGTATATTTTTTACCAAGATATATTCAACTTTACGAATATTAAACACAGGAGCTTGTACTAATGCACACTGAACTAACCAAACAGGAGAAAGTACCTTTCTCAAACGCCGATCTGCGCTCTTGGGCGGTGGTGGTGCTGGCAACCATAATCTGGGTCATTCTCTACAATGTTATCGAGCCTTTCGCCAATTGGCTGGCATATGGCTTGCTCGCCCTGCCGCAAGATTCCCAATTGGGACAGTCATTGGCATTCTTTTTCTATGACGTACCCAAACTTCTCTTGCTGTTGAGCGGCATGATTTTTATAATTTCACTGTTGCAGACTTTCATTGACGCACAAAAAGTTCGCGCAATGGTCGAGAAACGCGGCGAAGGTGTGGGCAATCTCATGGCGGCGTTTTTTGGCGCGGTCACCCCGTTTTGTTCCTGCTCATCGGTGCCGCTCTTTATTGGGTTTGTGCAGGCGGGCATTCCCTTAGGTATTACCCTCACGTTTCTTATCACGTCTCCGCTGATAAGTGAGGTCGCTTTTGTTTTGTTGATCGGCATGTTCGGCTGGAAGATCGCGCTGCTGTACCTGATTTCGGGCACCACCATCGGTATGATCAGCGGATTGATCCTGGGGCGCATGAAACTGGAACGCTATGTGGAAGGTTTTGTGTATGACATCAAACCACGCAGCGGCGTACAAATGGCTCTGGAAGAAAAACTAACCTGGGGAGAACGGATCAATCGCTCCGCCGAAAGTACCCGTGAGATTGTCAGCAAGGTCTGGTTGTACGTCATTGTAGGCATTGCAATCGGTGCAGGAATTCACGGCTTCGTGCCAGAAAACGCGCTGACTGGCATCATGGGCAAAGATGCCTGGTGGTCTGTGCCTGTTTCAGTTCTTATCGGCATTCCCCTGTATTCCAACCCCGCTGGAATTATCCCGATCGTCAGTGCATTGCTCGATAAAGGCGCATCGCTTGGCACAGTGTTGGCATTCATGATGTCGGTGATCGCCCTGAGCCTGCCTGAGATGATCATACTGCGCCGCGTGCTAAAACCACAGTTGATCGCCGTATTTATCGGCGTGATTGCCGTGGCAATCATCATCACTGGTTATCTATTCAACATTGTAATTTAGGAACTTAGAAGTTAAATGCTTGCTTTTTGTACAAGAATTTTTTGAACCACGAAGGGTCACGAAGGTTTTTTTAGGTTTTCCTTTGTGTGCCTTTGTTGCCTTTGTGGTTGAATCCTTTTTGGTTTCGGCTTGTCCGAGTTAGGAGATTCATCATGCTTACCATCAAAGTTTTAGGCTCAGGCTGCGCCAATT
>JBBSCM010000432.1:0-2805 GCA_038250295.1 Anaerolineales bacterium
ATTCATATCCCTGACGCATTCGCTCCTCTTCATCCGAACTGATGCGGTCACGCCGTCGGGTGGAAACATTTTGCAATCGGAACAAGGGAGTGATTGGCGGATCAAGCTGCGCATGACATCTTTCGCAACGATCCTGATTTCCAGTTGACTCAGGGTGAAAGTATCCACAGGCAGGGCAATGCTTCGCCTGCATGGTTGCCACGCCATCGCCGCTTTCCGAAATCGGTAAATTCACTTTGCTGATCGTATAACGCGAACCTTCATGGTAAATGATGGACTGCGGTCCAAACTCCGAGATTGCCAGGAAGCGCGGGCGTGAGAGGAATTCATCCTTGTCCCCACGGATACGCCGCCCAGGAATAAACGCAGACAAAGGCAGGCGCGGGAAACTATACCCAGGCAGGAATCCCTCACTGGCAAAATAACGATAAGAATAAAAATCGGATTGAACGAGATTCTTCGCATCGGTCAGCAATTCAAGTTGACTCTCTGCTTCGCTGCGAAGTCTTCTTGCCTTATCACGATCCGGCGCAGGGCGCGACATATCATTGATAATTTTTTGCTGAATTGCCTGCTGACCCTTTGCTGCCTGATAAAGTCCACGCCAACGCCCACAAGCTTGATTGAACTTGTTAGGGATTTGATTCATGACTCCTTCAAGCCAGGCATCGCTGTACCAATCCGTCTTCTTTAATTCATCTTCCACTTCGCTCAAGATCATCTTGGTTCTTTTGAATGTTCTTTTTCTGGCTTCTTCTGAGTCCAAAGCCGCCTGAACATGATCCAAAACCTTGAGCGTGGGATTCTCTCCTGAAATGTCAAGCAGGTCTTTCAATGAACTGCGCAGATCTAAACCAGATTCTGCCAGCCAGACTGCATGAATATGAGCACGTAACAGATCCTCATTGCTGATATCCAGTCGTGGTGGCGTCACAGCGCCTGCAACCATTCTCTCCTGCCGCTTGAAATAATATTGATCGTGATTACTGCCTGTTGTGCAATACGTAAAGACTAGGGCAGGTTGACCGCTACGTCCTGCACGTCCGCTTCGTTGAGCATAATTGGCGGGTGTGGGCGGAACATTACGCATATTGACAACATTTAACTCCGAGATGTCCACGCCCAATTCCATGGTGGGGGAACAGTACAGGATGGGCAATTTCCCTTCCCGAAATAAATCCTCGCGTTTCTGGCGTTCCTCATTCGGGACTTGCGCCGTATGCTCATGCGCTTCCAATCCGTGCATGTCTTTGGCAACGTTCTTGTAGAACTCGATAAAGTAATCATTTGTTTTTCCACCCCCGTCAGGCAGACGCGGCACGCGGATCACATCATGGAATGGCTTTGTGCCATCCCCGACCTTCCAGATCATGGCTGAGGCGGGAACCTGATACCCATTGACCTCACCCTGTCCTTTTGCCTCCTCAACAATTTCCACCAAATCACCTTCGCGCAAGGCATCCAATATTTGCTGGATCATTTCCTGAGCGTCATCGGTCTTCAATATCCCGACGAAATTAGGGAACGTAGCTTTTCTTCTCAAGAACTGTCCATACCCTCCGCGCGAAGATAGATACGTATTACCGCCATAATCTTCATTGTCGCGTGAGCGCGGGAATAACACAGCCGAGTGATCCATTTTTTCACTCTCGTCAATCGCCCACGGCGGATTCAACTTCTGACTGCTGAGTTGCTTCATGTTTTCCTGATAATTTGGATTTAGGTAATCCACCTTGATCGCCAATTCACGTCGCATAAAATCCAATAGAACTTTACAAACCTGTTGTCTGGTTTCCAAACTGGCTCCAGCCAATGCAGGATGGGCATTTTGCCAAAGGTCTTCAGCGGCGCACACATCTTCAAGGGAGGTGTATTCAATATCCAGCAAACCGCACTGTTCGAGGTTGGGCGATGTGATACGCCAGCCGCGTTTCAAGTCACGATAAACCCGATAGCCAAGCGCTTCGCGCAAAGCTCGTTCAGTTTCATTTCTCTGTGCAAACCTGACTGTTGGGTTCACTGCATATAATGAAAAGTCCAATCCCAGCGCGTCGAATATTTTTTGAGTAAGGACATCATGGCGGATACCTGTGCTGCCAGCCTGTTCAACCGCTTTATAAATCGCTGACCGCAATAAAACCATTTCGATAAAATCGTTGAAATGCCCGGCTTGCAGGGATGCGTCCTGACGGTTGTCGGTGAAGCTCAATAGTTTCTTAACTTTGTCATTACCCTTCAGGTCAGGGTCATTCCTTAAAGTGCGAATCAAAGTCAAGCTTAGGATGGTTGTATCCGTACTGCGACCGCCAGAACTAAGCTGCGTCAATTTGGCAAACTCAGAACCCTGACGCGGGTTGTATGAAACACCGCAGTGCAGGCAAAAACGAAATTTTCCTGAAAGGAATTGAACTGTGATTCCCTGGTCAGACTGTGCTCCAGATGTATCCAGATGGACTGGCTCTGGCATATTCTTGCGTTGAGACTGCTTTACTTGAAAGCCGCCCTTTTTTTCTTCGAGCCAATCTTCCGGTAGGCGGTTATTAATTTCATCTTGATCCAATGGCCAGGAATTCTGTGTGCTGAGAAATAAATAGCCAATTTCTGAATCTTCGTCATCAGCGCGATCTGAAAATTCACGTGAAATGAACTGAGGCTCTTTCGTTTCACGATCCGTTATTTTACGGACAACATAATACTCCTGCCCGCATTCACGACAAAAGACAAGTGGCAGCAATATGCGTGAGCGGTCGCCGGGAGCATACTTTTGTCCCTGTATTGTGATGCGTCGTTCATCTTCTTTTTCTA
>JBBSCM010000433.1:0-2788 GCA_038250295.1 Anaerolineales bacterium
AAGCGTCGAGTTTCATTGCAGGAGCATCGGCATACTGTTCAGCTGTGGTAATCGAGTCAAATGCTGCGCACTCGAATGCGCTGCCATAACCGTCAGTATTTGCGCCAGGTTGTGATTTTGGAATATAAGGCCAGGCAACAATTCCGATCACGATCAAGACCACAGCAATCGCAATATATTGGATGGTCTTCTCGGATCTTGCGGCTTTCACTTTTTCTTCCGGTCTCTTCTTTACTGGTTTCTTTCTTGCCATTTTGAATTTCTCCTTGAAATAATTTATCCACATTATAACAACCTTGCGCGCGCAGGTGTTTTCTTGTATGCTTGTGAGACCATGCACGAATATCTCAAAAAACAGATCGCGCTTCCGCAAGACCACGGTTCATGGATATTTATCTTAAGCCCGTTACTGATCGGGGTTTTCGCGGGCGGCAATTTCAGTTACGCCACATTCAATATCATTATCGCGGCGATGTCTGCCTTCATGATTCGCCAGCCGATGACAGTCATCGTCAAAGTAAGCTCTGGCCGACGCCCAGAAACGGATCTGCCCGCCGCCCGTTTCTGGGTGCTGATCTACGGCATCATCGCAGCCCTGGCATTACTCGAATTGATCCTCGACGGCTTTGGCTATGTGCTATACCTGGCGATACCGGGCGCGCCAGTCTTCGCGTGGCATTTGTGGCTTGTCAGCCAACGCGCCGAGCGGAAACAGGCGGGCATCGAGGTCATCGCCATAGGCGTATTATCCCTGGCCGCGCCCGCCGCCTATTGGGTTGGACTCGGTCACTACGATCCGCTTGGCTGGTGGCTTTGGGCATGGATATGGCTGCAATCATCCGCGAGCATCGTCTACGCATATCTCAGGCTTGAGCAGCGCGAATTGAAACAGGACCAGGAATCGGTTAAGAGTCGAAGCGGGTTGTGGAAGATGGGCAGACGCGCACTCTTGTACACGTCATTTAATTTATTTGTGTCACTCATGCTGGGTTGGGCAGGCATCGTTCCGCAACTGATCTTCATCCCGTTCTTGCTTCAATGGCTTGAAAACATTTGGGGCATCACTCATCCAGCCATCGGATGGAAACCCACACGCATCGGAGTTCGTCAGCTCGTCGTCAGTATTCTATGGATGATGTTGTTCATCTTATTTTGGAGAACTTAATCACAAGCAACAGTAAAGTGATTACAATATTAGTCAACTCTGTAGTAGCGACTTCAGTCGCTCCGTTGAAAATACGTTTTAGTAAATATAACTCACCTTACGCAGTTTTGCCTGCTCATATACTGTACCGCGACATTTATGTCGCCTTTCACTCAAGAGCGACATAAATGTCGCGGTACCTATGTAGGATGAAACCGAATCGCGTAAGGTGAGAATATAAATAAAAATACGCAGGAGAATTAAATGAATTTCGATCTAAGTGAAGAACAAAAGGCATGGAAGAAATCCGTTCACGATTTTGTGGGGAAGGTTGTCAAGCCTAAAGCGCGCGAAGTGGATGAAAATGAAGAGTTCAACTGGGAAGCAGTTCGCAAGGGCGGGCCGATTGGGTTATTGGGCATGAGCATTCCCGAGGCCTATGGCGGATCGAATGTGGATATGATCTCATCCACAATTGCGATGGAAGAACTCGGTTGGGGATGCGGCTCGACTGCACTGGCCTTCACCGCCCACAACGGACTCGGCACTGCGCCCATCGCCCTTTACGGAAGTGAAGAGTTGAAAAATAAATGGCTTCCATTGGTAGCGGAAGGCAGGAATAAACTCGGCGCACTCGCATTGACCGAACCCGGGGCGGGGTCAGACATCCAGGGCGGCGTAATTACCAAAGCCGAAAAACAAGGCGATGAATGGGTCATCAACGGCGCGAAGATGTGGTGTACCAATGCGCTCATCGCGGAATATATCATCACGCTGGTTCGCACGGACCCGAAGGGCGGATCAAAGTCATTGAGCATGATTCTCGTGCCTACTGATTCAAAAGGCTTGAGCATTGCTCCTGCTGAAAAGAAAATGGGATTGCGCGGCTCGCCCGCCAGCGGTGTGACTTATGACAACGTCCGCGTGCCGCTTGGAAACCTTATCGGCCCAGAGGGGCGTGGCTTGCAACAAACGCTCGCCACGCTGGATGCTGGCCGAATCAGCATTGGCGGAATCTCCGTCGGCTTGGCACAAGCCGCCCTCGAAGCCGCCGTGGACTACGCACGCGGACGCAAAGCATTCGGCCAATCCATTTCTGAGTTTCAAGCCATCCAATTCAAACTATCCAACATGGCAACTGAGATCGAGCTGGCGCGTACGATGCTCTACAAAGCTGCATGGATCAAAGATCAAGGTCGCCCATATAATAAAGAAGCCGCGATGGCAAAATTATATGCCACTGAAATGGCGGAGCGCGCTTGTTACGATGCGATCCAAATCCACGGCGGAAACGGCTACAGCCGCGAATACAGCGTGGAAAGGATGTACCGCGACGCGCGCCTGATGACCATTGGCGAAGGCACAAGTGAAATCCAAAGGTTGGTGATCGCGAGGCACGTGCTGGCGAGTGAATAAAACAAACAAAAAAACGCCCTTCGATAGGGCGTTTTTTTGTTGCTTGGATTATGAGGTGAATCACGTCTCGTCAATAAATAAGCCATTTCCGCGCATTGTTCTTTCTTAGGACGCTTTGTTGGGCGGTTTTGTTTTCTCACTTCATGGCTTTGGCAAAAACACCCGAATACCATCTCGCTCATCCATTACATGTGCTATGGTTGCATAACGAAGTACTATCATCGTTAT
>JBBSCM010000434.1:0-2780 GCA_038250295.1 Anaerolineales bacterium
CTGTTTGCCACACCTGTGGCATATTCTGCCACTGTCATTTCTGAGAAATGGCAGGTCTTGTATTTCCTGAATCCTATGGCGGGTGTGGTCAACGGATTTCGCTGGTCATTACTAGGCATCGGCAACGGACCTGATATCACGCTCTGGATTTCAACTGGTATTTCTATTTTGATCTTTGTCTCTGGCCTTTTCTACTTTCGCAGCATGGAAAAGACTTTTGCGGATACCATATAACTCGTCATTGCGAGGGCGGTGCTCTTCCCTGGCACCGCCCGCCAGGGCAGGTGTGCGACAAAGCAATCCCTCACACTGTTGGAGATTGCTTCGTCGGGCTAAAGCCCTCCTCGCAATGACGTGAATGAGAGTTTATGACTACAGCAATCAGCGTAAAAAACATCGGCAAACAGTATAAAATCGGCGCAGCGGAATCAAAATTCCGCTATAACATGCTGCGTGATGTGATCGTGGATACATTCTCTGCGCCCGTTCGTCTGGTGAAGGCGATGGTGGGAAAATCCGATCGCAGGCAGAATCAGAATTACGTTTGGGCGTTGAAGGATGTTTCCTTTGACCTCGAAGAAGGCAGAGTGCTTGGCATTGTGGGACGTAACGGCGCGGGCAAAAGCACACTGCTCAAGATCCTCTCCCGCGTCACCGAGCCGACTGTCGGCACGGTCTCTGTGCGTGGACGAGTCGGTTCGCTTCTCGAAGTAGGTACGGGGTTTCATCCCGAACTGACTGGCCGCGAAAATATTTATATGAATGGCGCCATCCTCGGTATGCGCCGCACTGAAATAGATTCGAAATTCGATGAGATCGTGGATTTTTCGGAAGTCACTCAATATATTGACACCCCCGTCAAGCGTTATTCTTCAGGTATGTATTTGCGTTTGGCTTTCGCAGTTGCCGCACATCTTGAGCCTGAAATCCTGGTTGTGGATGAAGTGCTTGCGGTAGGTGATGCGGAATTCCAAAAGAAATGTCTCGGCAAAATGGGTGACGTGGCGCAGCAGGGCCGCACGGTTTTATTCGTCAGCCATAACATGTCTGCCATTCTTCGACTCACGCAGGAAGCGATTGTTTTGAACAAAGGTCAAATGCTGATGCGCGCTCCCACACAGGAAGCCGTTGACTTTTATCTTTCATCGGGTCAGGCGCAGGCAGGCGAGCGGGTTTGGGATCCAGAAAATGTCCCGGCGGCGAGCGCTCCATTTAGACCGATCAGCTTGAAGATTAAGAGTCGAAGCGGGAAGGTCGTGGATACCGTCCGCTCCACCGAACCAGTCACCGTTGAGTTTGAATATCAGCTGGACGCGCCAGTCACGGGCTTGCGCGTTGGCATGTATCTCAGCACCATGCGCGGTGAATATGTGTTGACTTCGTTTGATACCGACGCACCTGAACTTTTTGAAAAATTTGATTCACGCAAGTCTGGGCGTTTCATCAGCCGCACGGAAATTCCCGCCGATATTTTTAACGAAGGCCGCTATACCATTGGCGTGAACGCGAGTTCATTCGGTGTGCGCCGTTATTTCATGGATGAAAACGCGATCGCGTTCAATGTGGATATTTCCGGTGCGCCCGGCACGCACTGGCCCGAGCCGCGTGTTGGTCTCGTCCGCCCGCGTTTGAATTGGACAATCGAGAAACTGGATTAATGTACCGCGACATTTATGTCGCAGCGCAAGATAAATCTTGCGCTACGAAATTTTGATGCCAAACAAAAACACTCTCCGAGAACTTCTGGGCGACCTGCCCTTCGCCGCTGAAATTGATTGGATGCTTCGGGCAAAACATCGTCCGCGCAAAGATCATTTCAATTTGGATCGTTTGCAAAAGTCTTTGCCTGCGGCATGCGCGGTTGTCGAGCCGATTGCGCGCGCTCACGCTGAACGAAGCCGAAGCGGCGCCAAGAATGTTTTATTCTTTGCAACGCTGCATTACTGGATCGAGCAATCCGCATATCTCGGATTGGCTCTCGCTGGTCTCGGTCATAAAGTCACTTTATTGACATTGCCCTATTCAGAGTGGCACAAGCAAAAGGATAACTTCACACAAAGACAGCGGGTGCTTCACACAAAGGATGCTCTTTCGACATTATCTCCTTTAATTGAACACGTCTCATTACTGGACCCTTCGACACGCTCAGGGCGGCGCCTGAAACCTGCTTCTGTTCTCCCCGAGAGAATCCAAGCTGATGTAAAAGAGATCTCGCTATGGGATTCGCAATATACCTTGATGCGCGAAGAAGTTGATATGAACAATGCAGGCGACCGCGCGTTATATGACCTGCGAATTGAAAGAAATACATTCGCTGCCAAAGCCGCGTTTGAATATTTACAAACCAATAAGCCCGATGTGGTTTTAATTCCAAACGGATTAATTCTCGAAATGGGAATTGTCTTCCGTGTGGCTCGTTACCTGAACATTGATGCGGTCACCTACGAATTCAACGACCAGCGCGAACAAATTTGGATCGCGCAAAATTCATCCATCATGCAGCAGGATACGGACTATCTTGTTGAAGCGCGCTGTCAATTACCAATTACCGATGCCATGTTTGAGCGAGTAGCTGACCTTGAGAACGCCCGCCGCGGCGCACGCGTGTGGGGTAAATCCAAACGTTTATGGCAATATGTCTCGTCACAGGGCGGTGACGCAACACGCAACACGCTCGGCTTGGATGACCGTCCCGTGGTAATGCTCGCCGCGAATGTATTGGGTGACAGCCTTACTCTGGGGCGTGACATCTTTGCATCCTCCATGACCGAATGGATCAC
>JBBSCM010000435.1:0-2774 GCA_038250295.1 Anaerolineales bacterium
CCTATGTAGGATGAAACCGAATCGCGTAACGTGAGTTAAGAAAAAAAGAACACCGAGAATAAAACTCGATGTTCTTTTTTATTTAATAGCAGAAGGGTTTTATTTGATGCTCAATGCATCCCAGCCTGCATATTTTGCTTCACTACCTAACTCTGCTTCGATCCGCAAAAGTTGATTGTATTTCGCCACTCTATCGGAACGGGCGGGTGCGCCAGTTTTGATCTGACCTGTATTGAGTGCCACAGCCAGATCTGCAATGGTTGAATCTTCAGTTTCACCAGAGCGGTGTGATGTAACTGCCCTCCAGCCAGCGCGTTGACATAAGTCAACGGCTTCAATTGTTTCTGTGAGCGATCCGATTTGATTTACTTTCACAAGCAAAGCATTGGCCGCTTTTTCAGCAATACCCTTGCGGACACGTTCAGGATTCGTTACAAGCAAGTCATCACCGACGATTTGCAGTGTGTCGCCTAATTCTCTGGTCATTAGGCTCCATGAACTCCAATCATCCTGCGCGAGTCCGTCTTCGATGGAAACGATCGGATAATCCTTTACCCATTTCGTCCAGAACTCAACCATTTGTTCGCCAGTAAATTCTTTACCCTCTTTGCGAAGGTTATACTTCTTTGTTTTTTCATCATAGAATTCAGATGCGGCTGGATCAAGCGCGATGGCGACTTGTTTACCTCGGCCAGCTTTGAAACCAGCCTTTTCAATTGCTGCAAGGATCAGTTCAATGGCTTCATTATTTGCTTTGAGCGCGGGCGCGTATCCGCCTTCATCGCCGACGAGCGTACCGTATCCCTTATCTTTCAATACCGACTTAAGGGCGTGATAGATCTCCGCACCCCAACGAACGCCTTCAGTAAAGGATGGCGCGCCGAAGGGCATCACCATGAATTCCTGCATATCGGTGCTTTGCCAGCTCGTGTGCGCGCCGCCGTTCATGATGTTCATCATTGGGACGGGCAGTACGTGTGCGTAGACACCGCCGAGATAACGGTACAGCGGCATTCCAAATGAATTTGCAGCCGCTTTGGCAATTGCCAGGCTGACGCCTAGAATCGCGTTCGCGCCCAGCTTGGATTTGTTTGCTGTTCCATCGAGAGTGAGTAGTTCGCTGTCGATCCCTTTTTGGTCGGACGCATCCCAGCCGAAGAGCGCATCGGAAATCACACCGTTTACGTTTGCTACTGCTTTCGTTACGCCTTTGCCGAGGTAGCGTTTCTTGTCCCCGTCACGCATTTCCAGGGCTTCGTGCTCACCTGTGGATGCGCCTGAAGGAACCGCTGCGCGGCCCCATGCGCCATCCATTAAGGTTACTTCCACTTCAATGGTGGGGTTGCCGCGTGAGTCGAGAATCTCGAGTGCGGAGATGCTTTCAATTGTTGTATCCATTTTTTAAACTCCTGAGATTAATGATTGTGAATTATGTATCAAGTATAATCGTAATTTATATGGATATGACATCCCGGTTAAAAATCAGGAGTTTTATCCTTTCTGAGTCGAATATTTCGAATCCATGCGTCACTTGATACGAAGATGATGTCAAGGGGAATTGCAAAAAGGATTTGTTTGGCACTGTTGTATAATATATGAATATTCCAAGTTGGGAGTGATTACCAAATGCCTCGCAAAAACAAGACTCCAAATAAAAATGCGGAAGACAATAAAAGTATTGTGATTAATGGCGATGTCAATAATTCAAACATCATTATTGGGGATAATTCGAGCTTGAGTAAATCTGTGCCGGTACAACAGCAGCCGGGGGAAAGCTCAACAGTCAACATACCGCAATCTGCTGTGAAGAACGAATCCTCAGGTCCCTGGCTGGTCCCGTTTCTTTGTTACGCCAAGGAGAATTCAACCAGCGTCCGTGAATTTCGTGAACTCCTAAAAGCTGAAAGCTGGATCGATCCGTGGTTTGATGAAGAGGATATCCTGCCCGGCCAAATGTGGGAAGCAAGCGTTGTTGAAGCCGTACACCAGTCTCACGCGGTGATCATATTTTTATCATCCATCGCCGTCAGGACGGAAGGATTTTTCCATAAGGAATTAAAACTTGCGCTTGATGCTGCCGCCGAAAAACCGGATGGGACGATTTTCATCATCCCTATAAGACTCGATGTATGTGATGTGCCTGACCGATTACTGCCTTATCAGTATGTTGATTATTTCGGAGATGATGAGCATAAAAAACGCGTTTACACCAGCTTGATCAAGGCGCTCAAAATTCGCGCAGAGAATTTGGGGATCAGTAATTAAGAATCGAACGATTTTGATGAATTTTCATTCTTGAAAGGCTAACATAATTGTTAGTGAAAAAGGCTTGACTCCCCTTGTCTTATTTTATAGACGATGTAAAATACATATAATTCAATCTCAGGAAACGTTCCTGAGAAATCTACTAGAAAGGAGATTTACCCCCATGTTGTTTTCCCCTAAAGAAAAAGGTCAAGGTTTGGTTGAATATGCGTTGATCCTCGTTTTGGTAGCTATTGTCGTTATTGCGGCTTTGATGATCCTCGGCCCAATCATCGGCGGCGTGTTCAGCAAGATCAACTCCAGCCTCTCCGGCGTGTAATTCACACAGTTCGTAGTCGAAAAATCCCCATCGCAAGATGGGGATTTTTTTTATTTCTTCGCCCTTTCCTTCGCCGCCTTCATCAGCCCCACAAACAATGGATGCGGCTTCATGGGGCGTGACAAAAACTCAGGGTGGAATTGACTCGCGACCATGTAGGGATGCTCGGCAAGCTCAACGATCTCGATCA
>JBBSCM010000436.1:0-2747 GCA_038250295.1 Anaerolineales bacterium
CCTGAATATGTATTTGAAAAATAAAACAGTGGATTCTGCTGAACGCAGAAAATTTATCGAAGATGAAATCACCTTCACCGATGGAACATCAGGCAAGCGAACGGCGGAATTTATACTTAAAATATTAAACATATAGGTGGTCGAGTAGACGGCGATGCTCTTTCGCCGTTGTATCGAGACCCCGCTCAAATAACAAGCAAGCATGAAATTACATGGTTGTGGTCTCGATACGCCCTCACTCCGTTCGGGCTGCTCGACCACCACAGGGAATAAAGATTATGGCATGGATGTATATTCTCGAATGTGCAGACGGTTCTTACTATGTTGGCTCAACCAACTACTTGGAACGCCGACTCTTGGAACATCAAGAAGGCAGGGGAGCGAGATATACCACAAGGCGATTGCCAGTAAAACTTATTTACACCGAGGAATATAGTTTTGTTGCTGAAGCTTTTGAGAGAGAAAAGCAGGTACAAAACTGGAGTAGGGCAAAGCGCGAAGCATTGATAATGGATAATCGAGAGTCATTGCCTAAATTGGCAAAGAAGAAATTTGAAAAGAAAAAAGAATGAACAGGTAACTCTGGTGGTCGAGTCGAGTGGATGTTCGCCCTGCTCATATCGAGACGGCCTTTTCATGGTAAAAATAAGGCCTGGAGAAAAAATGAAACAGAAAGTCCTACTTACAATGTCAATCGCAATCATCCTGCTTCTATCCGCCTGTGGAGCAGAAGCGATGCCCACCCTAAGCCCCCTAGACCTCGCTAATACCGCAGTTGCAGATGCGTGGATTTCTGTCACACAGACTCAAGCGGCCATGCCAACAAACACACCGATTCCTCCCACGATTACGCCGCAGCCAACTTTTACGTTTGTTCCGACAATCGCCATCCTGCCGACGAATCCGCCGGCTACTGTAGTCTCAGCAGCAACACAAGGGGAGTGTGACCAAGTCCCTCCTACCAAACCATTGGGAGAGTTGATCAACGTTGAATTTGAAAATCAATCCGAGGGAAGTGTCAACCTTGCCTTTGGAATGAACGCTCCCAATGGAAAAGGAGAGTGTGTCACTTATTCTTATGCGCTTGGCGTGGGAAGCGACACTCCTGTTAAGATTTTGGGAGGCTGTTATTGGGGATACGGCTGGATCGATGGAAAAAAACCTTCTGTTGCCAGGACGGGATCTGTGATCTTATGTATGAAGGATCCAAATGTTGTTTATCATATTGAGATCACCAAGGAATCGATAAATTTTAAGTGATCTTTGAATGAACAAAACCCAGTCTATGTTTCTCTTCTATTTCTCCATCACCCTTGCCATTTGTTCCAGCGCGCTGTATCACTTCGTTGCCAAGAGCACGCCAGCGGATGTGAATTTTTCAGTCTCGCTTTTGGTGACGTATGCGGCAGCGCTGGGTGTGACGTTGATCATCGCGCTTCTTTTCCCCGCCGACAAAGGATTCGCGTCCGAGTTGAAGAATCTCAACTGGACCAGTTTCCTGCTTGCCCTCGCCATTGTCGGTATCGAATTCGGTTTCCTGCTCACTTATCGTTCAGGTTGGAATCTCGGCATCGCCGCTGTGCTGACCAATGTCGTCGCCTCGTTGATCCTGGTGCCTGTGGCGATCTTTGTCTTCAAAGATAAAGTCTCATGGGTAAATATTGCTGGGATTATCGTATGCTTTATGGGGCTTGTCATGCTAAACTGGAAAAGATAATTTGGAGACATCATAGTAATGCTTTCTCGTTTGAAATCTGTCGCTCGTATCCTTATTAAGGGCGACCCCAAAAAGAATAAACGCAATCCAATCCCTGCTATCACGCCTGAAGAAGTTGCGGAGGTTAAGCAGTTCTTTCCGCGCGAGAAGTTTTTCATCTTTG
Organism: Anaerolineales bacterium; assembly: GCA_038250295.1. Lineage (GTDB taxonomy): Bacteria > Chloroflexota > Anaerolineae > Anaerolineales > Villigracilaceae > Villigracilis. The sequence continues at coordinate 1,881 of JBBSCM010000436.1, forward strand.
GCCATGCCCGCTCAGGGACTACGCTACTCATGCGCCTTGCGCGTTTGCACCCCGAAGTGCATTGTAATTATCAGGCGCATTTCTTCACGCGTCAGCCGCTGCTCAAGTCGCTGGTGAATGCTCCCGAAGCGGAAGAATGGCTGACGCGCAAGTCCAACCGCTGGAATCAGGGACGTGATTTGTCTCCGCTTGTTTTACGCGCTGCAGCTGATTTTATTATGGAACGCGATGCAGCTAAAGAAGGCAAAATGATCGTTGGGGATAAGAGTCCCTCGTCCACGATCCATGGTCAAGCTGTGCGTGATATGCATGCGGTCTATCCCGATGCCAAGCTGGTGTATATTGTCCGCGATGGACGGGATGTGTTGATCTCGGAACGCTTTCGCAATTTTGTAGAGGAGTCGAAGTTTTTGACTGCCGAAGACAAACGCATCATGACCGCCCTGCAAGTTGATTCTGCTTCGTTTACCGATGGCCACCGTTCAATATTCACCGAGACCTTCATACGCCGCGTGGCTAAAGGATGGGCGGCAAATTTAAAAGAAACAGAGGATGAAGGCCGCAGGTTATTTGACAAAAATTATTTTGGCATAAGATATGAAGATTTACTTTCAATGCCTTTTGATGAAATGAGCAGGTTGTGGAATTTCCTCGGCGTGAAAAATGTCGATGGGGCATTAGGGGAGAAGATAAAAGCCGAAATGGAGTCGAATCCCGATGAGGAGTGGCAGGCTAAAAGGAATGAAGGAATCGCGTCCTTCCTCCCAAAAGGGCAGGCTGGAAATTGGAATCGTCTCCTCACTGAAAAAGATAAATCTGTATTCAAGGAAGCCGCAGGCGGGATGCTGGTCAAGTGGAAGTATGAGA
>JBBSCM010000437.1:0-2737 GCA_038250295.1 Anaerolineales bacterium
ATTCACCAACCAGTTCCACTTCCAACTCCAAATCAACATCAAACTTTTCACGTACAGTTTTTTGCACCAAACGAATCAAGGCGTGAATATCTTCCGCCTTGGTCTCACCATAATTGATAAAGAAATTTCCGTGCAGCTTGCTGATCTCAGCGTTGCCGATGCGAGTACCTTTCAATCCCGCAGCTTCGATCAATCGGCCTGCATGATCGCCCGCCGGGTTTTTGAACATTGAACCCATGCTGGCACCGGGCGGCTGCGTGGCCTTGCGGCGTTCGCTGAATTCTTCGATTTTAGCAGAGACTTCCTCTTTAGTTGAATTTTTTAACCTCAACAATGCCGAAAGTACTATTGCATTTGTTTCACCGCGCTTCCCACGGGGCGCTGTGCGCAAAATGCTCGTGCGATAGCCATATCCCATTTGTTCAACCGAAAATTTCTTGCGGCCATTCTTCGTCAACAACTCGGCCCAGATCAGATTCTCTGAGATGTCGCCGCCGAACGCGCCTGCATTTCCATACACCGCCCCGCCGATGGTACCGGGGACTGTCGCCGCCCATTCCAGGCCTGCCAGGGCTTTGGATGCGCAGCGATGCGCAAGATTGCTAAAGATGACGCCCGCTTCACACCAGACCCCTTCGAAACGCTCAGGGCGGCGCGTGGGGCTGTCACCCGTTTCGAAGATCACTTCCTTCGCCCGATTCAAAACCACAACGCCGCGCACACCTTTGTCGCTGACCAACACATTCGAACCGCCGCCCAGAATGTAATAGGAAATCTCCTGTTCCCAGATCACCTTCATCACATCTGCCAGTTCATCTGCTGATTTGACCGTGACGAGAACATCCGCTGGCCCGCCGATCCGCGCGGATGTATACGGCGCAAGTAAAACATTCTCTTGCACTGCATCGCCAAAGTGAAGGCGCAACACATCAACGGGTATTGTGGATGTAGTCATAATCATTTTTTTTATGATTTCTTCTCCAAATATTCGATGATCTTCATCAAATCCTGCGGCTCAATATGTTCGCCCTGTGTTGCAGACCTCAGCGCATTCTTCTTAATGGATGCCAGCAGCTCTCGATTCATGCGCTCCTGTTTTGCATGGACGAGGACCATTTTCAAAGGCGGAAGTGCGATCACTTCAACCGGGGGCGTTGGTTTTGCATTTTCTTCAGGCATCGCTATCTCACAGTTCCTTCAAAATATGGGCGCTGATCTGGTCTGCGTCACCGGCAGAAAGCACGAGGAGCACATCACCGGAGCGAAGATGCTTAAGTAAATAATTCTTCGTATCTTCCAGTGAGCCTGTATAACGCGCAGAAGCGTGAGGCATGGCGCTCACTACTTCAGCAGACGAAAATTCCTGTTTGGCTTCGCGCGAGGCATAAATTTCGGTGACAAGCACTTCGTTCGCATCGGCAAAGGCGCGTGAAAATTCAAAGAATAAAGTCTGCGTGCGCGAATAGGTATGAGGCTGCCAGACCGCCCAGATCCGACGATTTGGGTAACGCGCCTTTGCGCCCGCAAGCGTGGCGCGAATTTCAGTGGGATGGTGGGCATAATCATCAACTACGGTCACACCTTTGCGTTCACCGCGCACTTCAAAACGGCGGCCCGTGCCGGTGAATTCGCTCAACGCGTCTGCAGCTTGCTGAATCGGGAGTCCCAATATCGCTACAACGGATAAGGCAGCCAGAGCGTTACGCACATTATGTTCGCCCGGCACCCGCAAAGAGACATCCAAAATGGATGCAGAGGCGGCGCCCATATTCGTCATGACAGAAAAATCATATCCACCGACTTCGTTGGGCTTAAGCGTGCGCGCCTGCATCCACTGCGGGCTGTTGATGGTCATCTCACCTTGCACACTGTACGAGACCACGTTTAGCCCCTTGCGGCGCGCATGGGAAAGTAAAGTGGCGGCGCCTTCGTCTTCAGCAGATGCGATCAACGTGCCATCCGGAGGAAGCAAATCTACAAAACTTTGAAAGGCAGCATACATATCTTCAAACGTTGGATAACAATCAGGATGATCGTGTTCAAGATTGGTGATGACTTCGATCTGGGGTTTGAGTCCGAGGAACATGCGGTCGTACTCATCTGCTTCAATAACGAAGGGATCGCCCTGCCCAGAGCGCGCATTGACTTTTAGATTATTCAATGTGCCGCCCACAATGAAGGATGGATCGCGTCCCATTTCATATAACGTCCACGCGATCATGGCGGTTGTGGTGGTCTTGCCATGCGTACCGGCAACTGCGATGCCCGTTTTATTAGCCATCAATTGGCCGAGGTAATCGGAGCGCTTGTAAACGGGTATTCCCGCATTTTTCGCCGCGATCACTTCAGGGTTGTCATCCGCTATTGCGGAGGAGCGAATCACAAACTCGGCGCCTCCCACGTTACGCGGATGATGGCCGATATAAACGCTGACTCCATCGTTTTGCAGGTCCACTGCAAATTGCGAAAGTTCGCGGTCTGAGCCAGTGACTTCGTATCCGCTCTCTTTAAGCAGACGCGCGATGGCAGAAAGCCCTGAACCACCAATGCCAATGAAGTGAACTCGTTTCATAGTTGTTTTCTTCTGGAGTGCAGGAGCTTGCTCCTGCTTTGTTGTTTTCTTCTGGAGTGCAGGAGCTTGCTCCTGCTTTGCGACAGCAAGCTGTCGCACTCCAAATTAATCCTAGATATACACAACAATAATAAAAATAAGGATGATAATGACGGCAAAATAAAT
>JBBSCM010000438.1:0-2728 GCA_038250295.1 Anaerolineales bacterium
ATCAACACATTTTTGAATTGTTCCAGCAGGATTTCCCACGCTGAAATGCGCTTTGCCGCCTGGATTTCATTTGCGCCATATTCCGAAAGCCTCAGGGCGGCATCCGCGCCACTTAATCCTTCGGGCTGGCTGTTGACCTGCGCCAATGCCTCGTCAATGGTTAGGGCGTGCCAGTTATTCTGTTTCATAAGTTATTTTTTTCCTTTGTTGTTGTGTCTTGCAAATCCTCGCGGCGGGGCATGCGGGATTTGAAGACGAAATGATCGAACAGGCAAATCAGCCCGCCGAGGATAGCCACGAGAATCACGCCGATGATCTCGGTTGCAAATGCCGCGATTTCCTCGAACCAGATGACAAGTGTGGAGCCGCCCGCTCCTGTCGCGAGCGCGGGTTTCCAAAATCTTCTAAAACGCGGAAAGCGGGAAGAATGCGAAGGGTGATTAGACATGGGAATCTCCTTTTCTTTGCTTGGCGGAGCGTTGCGCTTAATCGTCATTCGAACGAACACGCGCATACGCCGGAACCATTAAGCGGCGGATGAAGAAAACGTAAAACGCCAGTGCCGCCATCCCGGCGATCAGCAGGTAGGGCAGGTATTGCTTGAGGTAGGCGCTGATCAAAGTCCATTCGTGACCCAAAATATAGCCTGCGCCAATCAACAGAGTACACCAGACATAAGCGCCGATAAATGTGGCGATAAAAAATGTTGCAAAGGGCATGCGCGCCAATCCCGCCGGAATGCTGATGAGCGTACGGATGCCGGGCATGACGCGCCCGACCATCACCAGCCCCGTACCCCAGCGCTGGAAATACGCCTCAGCACGCGTGATGTGATCGGGATTGATACGCGCCCAGCGGGCGAGTTTATCCACCAGCGGGCGTCCGCCGAGACGAGCCACCCAGTAGGGAATGGATGCGCCCAGCGTGCTGCCAATGGCGGCGTACAACCCGCCCAGGAAAATCATTGAGGTGGGTAGTTGATGTTCGGCGATCAGCATCCAGCCTGCCAGGCCGAGAATGACTTCGCTGGGGGTTATGCCGGTGGCGTTTTCAAAGACCAGCAGCGCCGCCACACCAAACCAACCCCAAGTATCATAGACTGTCTGGATGGTGGAAAGAATAAGAGTTTCAAGTTTAGTGATCAAGGGTTATCCTCTAAAGTCGTTTTATGGTTTGCTTGCTAATATTCCGTCTTGTTTTCGGGCCGCCTTATTGCCGCGGTGAACTGTTTCGTTGACAATTTCAAAACTGCCTTCGATACGATTCAGAATTTTTCGGCGGTTGGCGCTGCTGCCTCTCAAGCGTTCGTGTGGATAGGAATATCGATCAATCTCCAAACCATTCGCATCAAACAAAATTGCTGTATCGCTATGGTTGTTCCAAACCTGGCCAATTGTCCACAATAAATTTTCCCAGACATCCCTGTCCTTGTATGTTTTTTTCGGTTCCAACTGCCCGCTCTGGATTTCAACGATCATGCCTGGCTCGAGCATTAAATCATCCGGGAATGGGTAAAATGCATGTCCGCGCAGGCTGGCAAGCACCCAGCCAGACAGGGGTTGGACAACCGTACCCCGATTGATAATGGTGACAGCCTCTTGCAAGCCGTTGTTTTTAACTGCTTTGATTCTTAATTTTGCGCCTTTCAGTTGACCGGCACAGACAATCTGTGAAGTTCGTTTTGACATGTTTTCTCCTTTGAAAAATAAAGACCGGCATTACCCCCTTTTGGGGAGCAATGCCGGTCTACTTTGCAACTCGCCTGCTTTAATAAGCCTGCGCTTTACCTCGTCTTCCGTACTTCTTATTGAATTGTAATTCTGCCTTATCGTGCCACGAACAGTTCCTCCAAATTTTGGTCAACTGTCAGGATGATGATGCGCTCGCCGGTCTTCATGCTCATATCTGTGTGGAAACTGACCAGTTTACAACCAGTAATTTGTTCGGCCATTTCATCAAATATTTGCCTTGATGTTTCGAATAGCTTGCGGCGGGTTTCTTTGACCAACGCCTGTCCATCCGGCGTTTCTGCAAGCTTACGATCTGCCGCGTTGAGGATACCGCGCAGCCGTATCAAAATCATATCGTTTACCAAAAAAGTGCGCGCGTCCAGCGGCCCGCGCCCGAGATATTCCTTCTCGAACTTGACAATGGCTTGTGTGAATTCCGCTTCGACTTCTCCGCGTGTTTTTGGTTTCATACTGCTCCTGTTCATTCCGATAAACAAAAAGACCAACGCTTATAAAAAGCGATGGTCTTGCGCTTCACTCGGGCAGCCGGGAAATTTCTTTCCGTCTTGACGACTGCTCAACCCGAAAAAATCGGGTGGCTACTCCCCATCGGAGTAGTGAGAGTATACAGGAGAAATGAGTTTGAGTCAAATTGCGTGGTTATTTAGATTGTTTGGATGACATTCATTTCCATGTTGTGAAGTGATAAATGTCATAAGCCATTTTGCCCATCCAACATCCCGCCATTCCGCGCTTATAGATGCATGGATCGGAACTTAAGATTGAGCAAGTTTGCTGCAAAAGGAGACATACGCATAATGAGCAAAAAATTGAAGGGATTGATTACGATAGGACTGATCGTTGCAACCTTCCTGTTGACATTTCCAAAAACAGTATTCGCAGATGAAGGGGATGGCGGGAGCGAGAAAGAAGTCAATGGTTATCACGTCAAACTGGTTTTTGTCGAGCCCATTAAAGTCGGTGAGAATCAGTTCCAC
>JBBSCM010000439.1:0-2721 GCA_038250295.1 Anaerolineales bacterium
ACAAGAGAATGCCGATTGCCAGAGCAGGCACAAGGGTCAGAAAGATGCGGTCTATGGGCGAGGAATATTCCGAATAGTGGAAGAATGTCACAGCCAGAAAATAGCTGACGACGAATCCAATCAACAAACTGAAACCAGCGCGCAGGGCTTTCATTTATTCACCGTTACACAAACCGTCCCGAAGGGTTCGCTGAAAAACCTTGTTGAACCAAATGAGCCTTCGGGACGGTACACATTATTCTTTGACCGCCATAATGATGTCGGAGATCATGTCATAGCGATGGAATTGCGGCATGATATAAACTCCGCTTGCCCAAGGTTTGATATTCTCAATCAACTCCACAGCCAGCTCCGTCCCTACTTTTACACTGTGCTCTGTTTCTCCCGCGCTTTCTATTCTTTTGCGTGTTTCATCGGGGATGGAAATGCCTGGCACTTCATTGTGCAGGAAGTTTGCATGTTTGCCATTGACCAACGGCAAAATTCCCGCAAGAATAGGTTTGTCAAATTTTCCATGTTTTGCTTCATACGCTTCGATCAATCTCGGCCCGTCTTCAGGACGGTAGATCGGCTGCGTGAGAAAAAAATCTGCGCCCGCTTTGATCTTGCGATGCAGGTTCTTGATCTCATTATCCATATCCTGCGGACATAGATTCAAAGCCGCACCCACAAAGAAATTCGTAGGCTGACCAATGCTCGTTCCTGAATGGTCGACGCCCATGTTAAATCCCTGCTTGATAAGTTTTATCAAACCAGAGGGCACAAGATCGTAATTATCCATCGCCTCGGGATAATCACCGATGGATGTGGGGTCACCCATGACGACAAAGATATTACGAATGCCAAGCGCATGGGCAGCCAGCAAGTCACCTTGCACACGCAGGAGATTGCGTCCGCGGGTTGGGAAATTAAGCGTAGACTCAATTCCAACTTTTCTTTGCACCAGATCACACACTGCCCAGGCAGACATTCTCATACGCGCCATCGGCGAATCAGCCACATTAATTACATCTGCGCCTGCATCAGTCAGAAGGGAAGCTCCTGCAATAAGCTTATGCGTTGAGAGCCCGCGCGGAGGCTGCATTTCAACAGAAATGGCAAATTTGCCCAACGCAAGTTTCTGAGCGAGTTGAGTTGGCTGTTCAGCAGGCTCGTCTATAATTTCATCTACAGATAAGATCACGCCAGAATCAACATGGATCGCGGGTGTAGATTCAAAGGCTTTTTTCATTGCCAAAATATGTTGAGGAGTTGTCCCGCAGCAACCGCCGACAATATTTGCGCCAGCTTCGCGGAATGAAAGCGCGTACTCGCCAAAATATTCCGCATCTGCGGGATACATAATGCGTCCGCCTACTTGTTCAGGCCAGCCTGCGTTCGGCTTAACCCAGAATCTTCCATCGGGGACAGCCTGTTTCATTTGTTTGAGAATCCGAAGCAATTGTGAAGGCCCGCCCGAACAATTAACACCGATTACATCTGCACCTGATTCTTTAAGTTTACGAGCCACCTTCATGGGATCATCGCCGAGGAGAGTACGGTCATCACGTGTAAATGTGACCGAGGCAACAACAGGTAAATTTGAAACATCTTTTGCCGCTTTGATGGCTTCCTGGATTTCATATAGATCGCTCATTGTTTCGATGACGATAAGATCAACGCCCGAATCAGCCAGTGCCTTGACTTGTTCTGCGAACGCGGCTCGCGCTTCCTCAGGCTTGACTCTGCCATACGGAGCGATTCTCACCCCCAGCGGACCGACATCTCCCGCGATCAAGACATCCTTGAACGATGCTGAGACAATCCGCTTCGCAAGTTCCACACCTGCTTGATTGATCTCAACCACATCATCGGCAAGACCATGTTTGCTTAACTTAAATCTGTTCGCGCCGAATGTATTTGTGATGATCAATTCCGCGCCCGCTTCGATGTATTCGCGATGGATTTCCGCAACTGCAACAGGATTGGTTAGATTCAATTCATCAAAACATTTGTCAAAGCCCACACCGCGCGCGTGAAGCATGGTTCCCATTGCGCCGTCGACTACTAAAGTTCCCTGCTCAAGTTTTTCTAAAAATTTACTCATCTATTCTCCGATTATTTCAAACTATATGCTTATGGTTGTTATATCACAATAAGGGTTGGTGATTGTGTTCATTCATAGTATCCCCAGATGAACAAAGCGTTCGAGTCGAAAGTGTTGTAACAGTAAATTTGTGATTGGAAAATTATACCTTCCCGCCGTCTGCCACGGTGCCAATGAGCGTGGTGGGGGGATTATTTTTGTCTAGATAAATCTGGTATTGCGAATACGGCGCGGTACACGCAGTCCCAAAGTTGGTGCTATTCCAAATCAAGTCCACAGCTATATCCACCAGACTCGCCCCGTTAGCTGGGCTAGATAGCGTTGGCGCGGTCGGGGAGGCTGGGGTACACACAGGCGCGGTTGGTACACAGCGATACGTACGGATCGTCTGTCTGCGGTAAGTCTTAACTTGCGTACAGAACTCATTGCCATTTGCTCGTGTTACACAATCTTCTACCCAATACGTCCCCCCGCACCCAGGAGCGATTCTATTCTGTGCGCTCCCTGGGTTTGGGCACCCCGTGATCGATCCACAAAAATCAGAATAGCCTCCCGTCGTATCCTTCACATATCCAGGTAGACAATTGAATTGATTCCAATCACAGCTAAATCCTCCAGGGCCTACGACCACGCCC
>JBBSCM010000440.1:0-2704 GCA_038250295.1 Anaerolineales bacterium
CGGAAGTGCAATTCGTCTACAAGCGCATTCAGGCATTGCAGGAATTCTTCAATGCCATTGATAGTCTCACAAAGGCTGTAGTCAAGCTGGAAAGTCTGGGCCTTTCAAACGTCAAAAATATTTTATCCATATTGAAATAAATATCGTTCGCGAACAGTTAAACTGCGAGCGAGATGCAGTGCAACTGCATCCAAAACAGAAGCCTGGTTTTTACATACCTCAAGGAGTCAAAATGAAAATCGCAGTCACAGGCGCATTTAGTTATTCGGGCAAGTACATTACGAAACGTTTGCTGGAGCGCGGCGAGGAAGTGTTCACGCTTACCAATCATCCGAACCGACCTGACCCGTTCAATGGGAAAGTAAAAGCCTTACCACTTAATTTTAGTAATGAAAACGAGCTTGTTACAAATTTACGCGGCGCGGATGTGCTGGTCAACACCTACTGGGTCCGCTTTGACAAAGGAAGCAATACGCAGCCTCAAGCCGTGGAGAATACAAAAACTTTAGTGAGCGCTGCAGTGAAAGCAGGTGTGAAGCGGATTGTACATATCAGCATTGCCAACCCATCAGCGGATTCGCATTTGCCTTATTACTGGGGGAAAGCCGCCAATGAAAAAGCCGTGATCGATTCAGGATTGACTTACGCCATCCTTCGCCCGACTGTATTATTTGGAAAAGAGGATATTCTAATTAACAACATCGCCTGGTTGTTGCGGTATTTGCCTCTCTTCGGTCTGCCCGGTGACGGCTCATACAAAATCTCCCCCGTTTACGTTGATGATCTCGCCAACCTTGCAGTGGATGCAGTTTATAAAAACGAAAATTATATATGGGATGCGGTCGGCCCCGATGAATTCACTTTCAAAGAACTCGTAGAGCTAATTGGCAAGACCGTGAACAAACAACGTCTGCTTCTCTCGATCCCACCGCGCTTGGCGCTGCTGGCTGCGCAATTTCTGAGCATCTTTGTTAACGATGTAATGCTCACCCCGGAAGAAGTGGATGGTTTAATGGCAAACGTGCTTATTTCCAAAGAGCCTCCGCGCTGCAAGACCAGCCTGAGAGATTGGCTTATGGAAAATAAAACCACGGTTGGAAAGCAATACGCATCAGAACTGGCAAGGCATTACTAAAAGATAATCCCCGTTCATGAACGGGGATTATCCATCTATCGGTACCACACCCGCGCAGCGCGGACTATCCATGCATCCATAATATTTCTTACCAGAACTCCCACCCGTGCGCTGAATTCTCAGAACCATCATTTTCCCGCAGACAGGGCAGTGCGGCACTGAATCAGATGCGCGATCCACACGCAGCGAAGCCGTGTCGCCAATTTTTTCCATGGCCAATTGAAAAAGAGTAACGATGTCTGAAGGATCATAGGTTTCACTGGATGGCACATGCACGAGCGGCAAGCCTGCATCTGTGAATATCTCTTCAATAAATCTATCGGTTTCGCGCGCTTCAATTTTTGAATTCGAACGCACGATCTCGATCCCGAATGCTGGAGCTAATGTCTGCGGGTCACACAGCAAAAAATCAACATGCTTGCGAAAAAACTTATTAAAAAAATGCACATTCTCATTCGGGCGAATGATATAAAAAACATCGTTCAGCGAAACCTTCGGGCAGATCAAATAGCGCCTGCCGACCATTTGATTCAAAACACGAAAAAGAGCCAGCTCCGTCGTCGTCAGGAACGGCTCGCGTAATCTGTAAGGAAGTCTCTGAGGATCCGCCATGGAGATATTATAAGTAGGATGATGTTTAGAAGCAAGCAATTAAGTGGATGAAGAACCGCGCATCAATTTCAGGACCTCGGGCTTGAGTGCGGCGTTAGTAGCCAATGCCTCCCCGTGAGCGTGACCGTCTTCGCCGCTCCACGAACCGAAATAGCCTCCCGCCTCTTTCATGATGATGGGATACGGCCCACAATCCCAGACCTGCATGTATGGATCAAGACACACTTCTGCACGGCCGCTTGCTACAAGCAAGTATCCATATCCGTCGGCCCATGTACGCATGAGGGATTTTTGTTTCTCAAATTGAGAAACAATTGTGGAATTCTTTTGCGAAAGATTCTGAAAATCTGAACAGCAAACACAAGCTTGCGCCATTGAATTAGTATCAGAGACGTGTGCCCTGCGGCCATTCCACCAGCAGCCCAAACCTTCAGCAGCATAGATCATCTCATCCAGCGCGGGAAAATAAGCCGCACCCACTTTCACCAGGCCTTCGATCTCCAGCCCGATCAATACAGAATATAAAGGCACACCACGGACAAATGTAATCGTACCGTCTATCGGGTCGACAGTCCACCGAAAGGGATCGCCGTTCCCCGCGCTTTCGCCGAACTCCTCGCCAATGATGGCATGACCGGGATACACGCGCTCGATCTCCGCGCGGATAAATTCCTCAGCCGCCCGATCTGCCGCGGTGACGGGTTCCTGATTGGCTTTGAAATCGGGCCGAATGCCGATATTGAAATATCCAAGCGTAATTCGTCCCGCGCGATAAGCAAGGGACGTAGTGAAATCAAGATAAGGTTGCAGGTTCATAGTAACAGTATCAACAATTCCTTTTCTTCTTTTTCATTCTGCACTTCCCCCTCCTTTTCCTTAATAATGATATATTTATCAACTATGGAATAAGTAAGCGACTGACTTTTAAAACACTCCTTTAGTACCTGTTCAATGGAA
>JBBSCM010000441.1:0-2699 GCA_038250295.1 Anaerolineales bacterium
ATTGACACTTAACATGCCAACGACTTTGCCATCTTTTTCAAAATCAAGCGTGTAATACCCATAGAACTTGACTGGATCGGCGGCGGCAGTGGCGCCTGCCAGGTTGGCATCCAGATACTTCTGCGCAGTTTGAATCGCCTGTTCAGGAGTAATGGTCATATCGGCGGAGACATCCGCAGGCACAGTGGTGTTCCAGCCGTTAACGCCCATCATCCCGCCTTGACCGCCCATCATATTCTGGTGATTAAGACCGCCATACTTCTGGTTCCACATGATGTTGGGACCATGTTCCGGGTAGGCGTACTGCGAACCCGAGTCGATTAGCAGTTCGAACGCGCCCAGACCTGTGTCGGTTTCCTTGACCACGGCATAAGCATTGTTATCAAAGACCATGATCTCAGCCACCATCAGTCCATCGACCCCGAGATTTTTGATGTAGGCTTCGGCAGCAACTTTTGCTTGATCAATCGTGAGGGGAATCAGGTTGACATTGTTGTTGCCGCCCATCATGCCGCCAGGTCCTGCATTACCACCCTGTCCATTCACACCTGCACTTGCGTCAGGTGCAAGTGTCATATCGCCGGGATCATAATTGTTGCCGCGTCCGCCCATCATGTTCCAGAAACCAAAATTAGAAGAGCGAGCCACTGCGCCGCCAGCAAAAAAGACCGCGCCTGCCAGTACAAGTACTGCAAGAACAATCAGCGTATTACGAAGTGTATTATTCATTTTTTCTCCAGTCTAAATGTTTTTGTATAAGTGCGCAAAATATTGCACATCTTTAATCCTATGATAAATATTCACCAGCCACATCCAGCAGATGGGGGATATTTTCATCCGCCAGTTGGGGTGAGCGTGGTCCCCCCATGGAAGAATGCTCCATCGTTTGATGCGCACCTGAGGTTGGCGGAACCTCTTTGCCGTGATGATTGTAGTTTTCGGTCATAATATTTGCTCCTTATTCTGCGCTGTACGGCCAAAAAACAACCTGTAATACCACGAGCCAAGACACCAGAGTGTAGTGGTGAGGATTGCGCCTCCTACGACAACCGATCCTCCCAGGATAAATCCCAACACTGACAGTCCGTTATAGAAAGCCAACGCTGAGCCCGTTAAAAATGCAGCGGAAATTAAATAGGAAAACTGCCTTGGCTTTGGTGTAGGCGGCAGCGTCGGCGCGCGGAATAAATGGCGAACACCGAGGTTGTAAACCAGATCAATCAGCATTCCGTTGGGGAATAAGGCTCCGCTAAGGGCAACTAACGCCATCAACCCAATCCAAATGGGTGACTGCAAAGCCAAGCCGATCATAATCAAGATAATGCATACTCCGGGTGTGAACCGCAGCGGCAACGCATAGCGGGATTTAGCTTCATCACTAAGTTTGCCAAATCCCTGCTTGTTTAGATTGCTCTTCGTAATAGCGCCAATTTTTGCCATTTTCAAAATCCTTTTTTCTGTCTAGAAGTATTATGAGGAAGCGCCGCGGTCTTCCTGTTATGGTAATGTCTTGAGATACTCCACCAAGTCTGCCGGGTCTGGATCACTAATAACCCAGCGCGGCATATCCGAATTTAACTGCGTACCATCGGGATGTTGACTTTTCACAACCGCAAACGAACAGTCAATCCGCCGACCTTGCTCTGGCTGATTTTTATTTTAGAAGAGTTAACCGAGAGGGTCTACTTTTTCTCAGCTTCAACCGGCGCGCCTTTCCAGGGAGAGGGGATTGCGCCGAAGCGGAAGATAAAGTAATCCGCGCCGATGTAACCAGCCACTTTCCATGCTAGGAGCAGGGCAATTTCGATGAGAAGATACAGCGGGTTGACACCCGCGCTGCCGGCCATGATATAGTTCCAGTTCATGAACGCGCCACTCAGGGCGGCCAAACCGGTGAACGCGCCGAGGATAAGCATCGCGCCGACGATCAATTCGCCAACGACGACCAGCTTGGCGAACCAGACGTAAGATCCGCTGTCCAACAGTATCTTGATAAAGGCAACATACCAGCCATATGCAACGGACGGATGTTCGCCGGTGGCGCTATTTAATGCGCCGTCAAAGAAACCCTTCAGGGCCGCGCCGGTCTCGAGCCAGGCGGGATTGAGCTTCCCATAACCGGCCAGAATCCATTGGATACCGATCCACACGCGCAACGGCAACCACAGGATGGACATACGTTTGTCGCTAAAGATGGTCTGGATAAAAGGCGGGGTTTGGATCGGTTCACCTTTGCGGGTCACAACAGTTTGTGCAGTCATTTTGAACTCCTTATGAATTTGGTCTAACACACTCCGCACCCTTGGCTACGGGACTTTGGGTATGTTGGGTAAGCTTGGAGGAAGAAAATATTATTTGGAAGGTGGTTATTGCATCTTGGATTCTTCGATAAAGGTGCCATGCCAGGTGTGCAGGAAAATCTCTCCGCTGTAGCCATTGACACTTAACATGCCAACGACTTTGCCATCTTTTTCAAAATCAAGCGTGTAATACCCATAGAACTTGACTGGATCGGCGGCGGCAGTGGCGCCTGCCAGGTTGGCATCCAGATACTTCTGCGCATTTTGAATCGCCTGTTCAGGAGTAATGGTCATATCGGCGGAGACATCCGCAGGCACAGTGGTGTTCCAGCCGTTAACGCCCATCATCCCGCCTTGACCGCCCATCATATTCTGGTGATTAAGACCGCCATACTTCTG
>JBBSCM010000442.1:0-2695 GCA_038250295.1 Anaerolineales bacterium
CGCATGAAGCAAATTTTCAATGAAAGCCCGCCGTTCATCATCCTGACGGCATTGTGTAAAGACTTCCTCGAACTGGTCAATGACAAGTAATAGGTGCTTTTTATTATTTTGAGACAGTAACCGGCGGGCGATCAAACTTAATGCATTTGGGCCCTGCGCCAGATCATTCCGCATAGTTGTTATGGCACTGACCGATTCAGAGTCACGCGTCAGAGTCGCCGAAAGCGCATCCAACGGATGCGCGCTGGGAGTCAGAATACGGATATCCCATTGACCGCTGTCTGTTGGCGGCAGGGAACCATCTGATAATCTTTCGCCGCGACGCAAAGCCGGGATAACACCTGCTCTCACGATTGACGACTTACCGCTGCCCGAAGCGCCGATGACGGTTAGAAAACGAGTGCTTGTCAGCCGACCAACAATTTTAGCAATTAGAGTTTCGCGGCCAAAGAAACGGTCGGCATCTTTTTCATCAAAGTATTGCAATCCCTGAAAAGGCGGCTCGCCGGGTTCGGGCGGCAGATTCTCAAGGTCTTTGACTTCGTCGTTGCTGACGATCGTGGATTTGATGTTGATTACCGCGCCGCGAAAATCGCCGGAGAGATCGTAGTTATCTCCGGAAGATGCGCTGCGTTTTTTGGCGCGCGGTTTTTTAGGGGAATCTGACTTATCGGTCATAGCCTGCATACCATGTCGTTGCGAGGCGGGTACTTGTTCTTTCCGCCGAAGCAACCTTCTATTATGAGGAGACTGCTTCGGCTAAAACCAAGAACGCCTTGCAGCGACATATTGATACGGTAAAGAAAGATCACGCGCCAATCAGTTTTACTACGGTCAATGCGATTTGGCTGGCAATGGTTACCACTGTTGGCATCACACCCGCCAGGTTTTGCGCGGCCTGCTTTAATCCTTCAGCGGTAATTTGCACCATGGTCTTGTTGGGCTTTTCAGCTTTGGCGGTATCCACCAATGCTTTGGCAGTTTCAGCCACTGCCTCGGCCTGCTCCTGACTCTTTTCAGGGACCTTTTGCAAAGCCTCGCTCAACTGCCCGATCAAATTTTCCAGTTCCTTGCGGGTATCCTCATCATCCGTGCGGATCTGGCCCACACTTTGCTGCACATTCGTCAACGTGGACTTGATATTAATGATCGACCCTCGAAAATCACCGGACAAGTTGATTCGATCTGCCATGATGGACTCCTTTCAGAATATAACTCTCAGGTAGGTTCACAATGTTTAGGTTTAACTCTATATTACATAGTATCGCATGATTTATTGAACTAGTGTTGCATTATTTACTTGCAATTTTCATTGAAAAGTTTACTTATTTATAAGACAAGCGATAAATGTTTACATGATTCTAGCATTGAAACTCAAAACTTCAAGCACCAAAATATCCTATACGCTTCGACTGCGTTCGGACGAAGAACATGTCCTCACTCCGCTCAGCGAGGAGTATCTTTCGTCCTCCCGAAAGAGCATCGGGACGATGTGAGCGGAGCGAGTGCTCGTCAAGCGCAGTCGATGGACAGCCTCAAGCGAAAGTCCTATAAAAGAAAACCGCCGCCCTGAAGAAGGCGGCGGTCTATTTTTTTACTTCACCAAATTTCTCAACACCGTATGCAGGATGCCGCCATTGCGATAGTAATTCACTTCAACGTCCGTGTTGAGTAAAACCGTTACTTTGAATTCAACCATGTCGCCGCTTGATCTCTTCGCTTTGACAATGATCTCGCTTTGAGGTTCGATATGATCGCTCAGGCCTTCGATGGTAAACACTTCGCTTCCATCCAGACCGAGGGACTCGGCGTTTTGTCCCCGGGTGAATCTCAGGGGGAGCACCCCCATGCCCACCAAATTCGAGCGATGAATACGTTCAAACGATTCAGCAATGACCGCTTTCACGCCCTGTATCATCGGACCCTTTGCAGCCCAGTCACGGCTGGAGCCTGTGCCATATTCCTTGCCCGCAAGAACAATGCTTGGGATTTCCGATGCCTTGTATTTCATTGCGGCATCGAAAATAGACATGACTTCCCCATCCGGTTGATGCACGGTCCAGTTGCCTTCCTTTGGCGCAACCAGTATATTCTTCAAGCGGATGTTCGCAAACGTGCCGCGCGCCATCACCTGGTCATTGCCGCGGCGCGCGCCATACGAGTTAAAGTACGCCGGCGCAACATCGCGTTCCTGTAAATATTTTCCAGCGGGGCTGTCTGTTGCGATGTTTCCTGCGGGTGAAATATGATCGGTGGTGATCGAATCACCGAACAAACCCAGCACGCGCGCCGATTTGATATCCTTTACCGGATCAAGTTGCAGCGAGATGTTCTGGAAGTAGGGAGGATGATGAATGTAAGTGGACTCTTCATTCCACTCGTACAGATCTCCGCCCGTCACTTTGATCTCCTGCCACATTTGCGAGCCGCTGAAAACGTCGGAATATTTATCCTTGAACATTTCAGCCTTGACGCTGGATGCGATCGTGTCACTGATCTCCTGTTGGCTGGGCCATAGGTCTTTGAGATATACAGGCTGATCGTTTTTATCTGTGCCAAGCGGCTCGTTATTCAAATCAATATCGACTGTACCTGCAAGGGCATAAACTACAACCAATGGAGGCGATGCAAGATAATTGGCTTTCACCAATGGATGTACACGGCCTTCAAAGTTGCGGTTACCGGAGATGACTGC
>JBBSCM010000443.1:0-2695 GCA_038250295.1 Anaerolineales bacterium
TCAAGTGCAGGAGAACAGCAAGATCCTGCCAACTGGTATTTCAGATGTCTTCAAGCACGAGGAATATAGCTGGGTCACCCTTGTGACCTGTGAAGACTACAACGCCAAGACCGGGTTGTACACACACAGACGCATGGTGCGCGCAGTCTTGATCAGCGTAATCCAGGATAAATAATCGAAGTGTAAAAAGAGCCGCGAGACTATAGTCTCGCGGCTCTTTTCGTTTATTTCCTAAAGTCCAGCAGCCTTCTTCAATGCAGCAGCTTTATCTGTCTTCTCCCAGGGGAATTCGATATCGTCGCGGCCGAAGTGACCATAAGCGGCGGTCTTGCGATAGATCGGGCGGCGCAGGTCAAGGTCACGGATGATCGCGCCGGGGCGCAGGTCAAAATATTCATTGACGAGAGCGGCGATTTTTTCATCCGCGATCTTGGCAGTGCCGAAAGTCTCAACGTTAACTGAAAGTGGGTGAGCCACGCCAATTGCGTAGGCAACCTGTACTTCCACACGGTCAGCCAAACCAGCGGCGACAATGTTCTTAGCCACATAGCGGGCGGCATAAGCGGCGGAACGATCCACCTTCGTGGGGTCTTTCCCGGAGAAAGCGCCCCCACCATGACGACCCATGCCGCCATAGGTATCAACAATAATTTTACGGCCAGTCACACCTGCATCACCCATTGGACCGCCGATAACGAAACGGCCAGTTGGGTTGATGAAGACTTTCAGGTTTTTATCCACCAAAGCTTCTGGCAGAGTGGGGTAAATGATATGCTCGCTGACCAGTTCCATGATTTCAGATTGTGAAATCTCGGGCGAATGTTGTGTTGAAATAAGAACAGTGTCAATCCGCTTTGGCTTGCCTTGTGAATATTCCACAGTGACCTGACTCTTGCCATCCGGGCGCAGCCAGGGGAGTGTGCCATTTTTGCGAAGCTCACTCAAACGGCGCGATAGTTTATGCGCCATAAAGATCGGCATCGGCATCAAGGTGTCTGTCTCGTTACATGCAAAGCCGAACATCATGCCCTGGTCGCCTGCCCCAACATGTTCAATGCCGACATCCTTCATTTCGCCGCTTTTGTCTTCCAGCGCATGGTCAACGCCGAGTGCAATATCTGCGCTTTGGCTGGCGACTGCTGATAACACGGCGCAGGTATTTCCATCAAAGCCTTTGTCACTGCTATCATAGCCGATCTCATTAACCACCTTGCGAACGAGTTCGTCAAAGTTTACATAAGCATTCGTGGTAATTTCACCTAACAATGCAACGAAACCGGTCTTGATGGCGGTTTCACAAGCCACACGCGACATCTTGTCCTGTTCAAGGCAGGCATCCAAAACTGCATCTGAGATCTGGTCGCACATCTTATCGGGATGTCCTTCTGTCACCGATTCTGATGTGAACATCAGGCTGGGCGAAGACATAAAAGTATTACTCATTGTTTTTGTTTCTCCTTAAAAATATATTGCCCTTTCGACGTGAAAGGGCAATTATGCAAAATGCTTTCTACCCTCTCATCTCCCAGAAATTGATCTGTCGGATTTGGCACCATATTCAATTCTCATTGACTGGTTGTCGAGGCATCGCAGGGCCGTTCCCTCCGCCTCTCTGGATAAGAGCGCCGTATTGGGGCTATTGATTTGTATCGCGATAATACCATAGCTAAGTTATTGAGTAAAGATGAAAGTATCTCATTGCGAGGGCGCTCTTGTTCTTCGCCCGAAGCAATCCCCACTTCAAAGAGGAGATTGCTTCGCTGCAAAGAACGCAGCTCGCAATGACGCCAGTTTAATTATCATCCGCGCATCTGAAACCGATCTTCACCGAACTGTTGCCATAATATTCGTCTTGTGTTGGCAATAGGGATGGGTTGGGGCCAACTTCGTACCCGCGATTGGGGAGGCGCAAGTTCAAAAGATCATCCTGAAATGATCCGCCGCGGATCACACGCATATGGTTTCCTGAATCTTCCAGCGGGCCTGTCGGATTCTCAGCCGGAGATTCTGCGTAATAGCTCTGCCTGTAATAATCTGCCACCCATTCCCAGACATTGCCGGTCATATCCAAAGCGCCAAATGGACTTGCCCCTTCTGCATAGGATCCCACGCGTGAAGTATCACCAACGATGTTTAACGAATTGGAATTATTTGCGTTTGGTGGCTCATCGCCCCATGCAAAGGTGCGCATATCATTGCCTCTTGCCGCGCGCTCCCATTCTGCTTCAGTGGGGAGGCGCCGTTCAGCCCATTGACAATATGCGTTTGCGTCATACCAGGTGACATGCACTACAGGATAATCTTTAAATTCGGTTGTGCCAAAATAATCGGCGCGATTATCTGAGTTGAGCAGCTTAGGCTGCCTGCATGAACCTGCTTTTACACATAAGCCATACATGCCGTTGGTTACTTCCACTTGATCGATCCAAAATTTACTGATCTGCACATCATGCGCGGGGATTTCATCGTTGTCGCGCAAAACGTCCAACCCGCCCATGTGTAATGTCCCCGCTGGGATGAAGAGCTGGGTCATACCATCTGTTGGTGATATTTTTATTGTAGCAGGCGTGGATGTTATTTCCGGTGTGGATGTAAATACAATCTCAGTTGGCGGCACCACGGTATCAGATGGGGCAGATGTGTTTGTGGAATTTACTGGAACTACGGTTGTAGTTACGCCCTGACAGGCTGCCAA
>JBBSCM010000444.1:0-2694 GCA_038250295.1 Anaerolineales bacterium
ATAAAACTCCTACTGTAGAATTAACAATCAGAATAAATACTCTTCACAGATGTTATCTGATTATCTGTGAATAAGCCTGTTTCGCCCTCGAACAGACGAAAGATATATTTTGCTTTGCAACTTTCCCTCTTGATAATCTGTATTCATTTTATGAGAGCGCTAAAAAATATCACGCTTGTCCTATCCACTGGCTATATTTTTGTATATTTTTCCGAACACATGTTTTGGGCGCGCACGCGCCCTGAAGACTCATTCAGTGAATGGGTCGCAGTCTGGGTTGCCTATTCTTTGGCGGCCTTTGTATTTCTTCATCTCGTCACGCACTTTAAAGTTGCCAATCGCTGGGCGCTCTTTCTGGCTGGCGCAGCGTTCGGCTGGATAACCGAAGGCATCATCGTGCAAACAACCTATGAATCCCTGACCCTTTCCATTTCGTGGACGGGGCTGGCATGGCACGCTCTCATCACCATCTGGATCGGATGGTATGCGCTTCGTCAACGATTGACAGCCCTCGCTTCTTTCGGGACTTTGAAGCTGGCAGCCCTCATCGGAGCGGGATACGGGCTATGGGCAATTTCCTGGTGGCTTGAACCCGATGGAGGTATTTCCACACTTGGCGAATTTTCCACTTTTGTTCTGGTGACTTCGGTGTTAGTCACCATTGCCTATTGGCTTGCAAACCGGAGCTCGGCGGAACCTTTCACACCCAACCGCTGGGTAACAAGAACCATATACAGTTTGTTTCTCCTGTATTATCTTTTCATCGCCATACCGACTGTCCCTGCAGCAGCCATTGTCCTCCCGATACTATTGGGAGTAGTTTATTTTGGTCTGCGAAAGAATAAAAAGACTGAACAAAACGATACGTCTCTTATCAACCTTCCGGGGAATGCTCATCCACTTAACTATCTCAGCCTGCTTGCCATCCCTTTGACGGCGATCCTCGTCTATGCATTGGCGTTATCTTTAAACTTACATTGGCAAGTCAACTGGCTTGTTTACTTGATTACCACCCCGCTGGGATTTATCCTTTTCTTCGTCAGTCTCTACAAAACAAGCAAAACACCTTGACACCGTCCCGATTCCGCAGATAATTACGGCAACAAAATAAAAGGCAGTGACAGAGGAAAGTAGACTGGCCGAAGCCGCCAGAGATGTGCAAGGCAGTTGTTGAGATTGCACTCGACCGAAATCAGTTGAAGTTCCCTCTTGAGCCGTGAAGGTGAACGTACAGCGAGATTAATCTCGCGCTACCGTGTAGTCTGATCCGTATTCTCAACGTTATTCGAGAAGCCGATGAATGTCGGCGCAAAGTGCATTGTCCTTCGACTTCGCTGAGGATGATGAATTTGGGTGGTACCACGAGACGCAAAGCGCCTCTCGTCCCATGATTGTGGACGGGAGGTTTTTTTATTCTCGTACCGCGACATTCATGTCGCTTGGCATAGGGCGACATGAATGTCGCGGTACAGGAAATTTTTGGAGGCACGTATGTTAGATAAACTGAATGAGATCGAAAGGGCTGCGCTGGAGAGTCTGTCATCGATTAATGATCAGGCTGCTCTGGATGCGTGGCGCACTGCAAACATGGGGCGCAGTTCGCTGTTGATGCAGGTCTTTGCCGGGTTTGGGAAACTCTCAAAGGAAGAGAAACCAGTTGTCGGCGCGGCTGCGAACCGTGTGAAGGTGGCGTTGGAATCTGCTTTGGAAGAGAAAGTCCAGGCTGTGAAAAATGCCGCGCTAGCGAAATCCCTCGAAGAAGAAAAATTGGATGTGACCCTGCCCGGGCGCGAAGTCTACATTGGGAGGCTGCATCCATCCACCCAACAACTGCGGCGTGTGCTGGCGATTCTCGCCGAGATGGGTTTTCAGGTGTACACCTCGCGCGAGGTTGAAACAGACGAGATGAATTTTCAGATGCTCAACTTTGCGCCGCATCATCCCGCGCGCGAAATGCAGGATTCGTTCTATGTGGAAGCCGACCCTTCGACAGGCTCAGGGATCAGCGAAGACAACCCCATTCTGATGCGCACGCACACATCACCGGGACAGATCCGCGCGATGCGAGAAGCTGTTGCGACGAACCCACAAGACCCTCCTCCGATTCGAATTGCGCTGCCCGGCATGTGCTATCGCTACGAACAAATTACAGCGCGTTCTGAAATTCAGTTCAATCAAGTGGAAGGTCTCGCTGTTGGCAAGGGAATCACATTCGCTGATCTGAAAGGCACGCTGACAGATTTTGCGCGGCGCATGTTCGGGCACGATGCGCGTGTAAGATTCCGCTCATCGTATTTCCCGTTCACAGAACCTTCCGCCGAAGTGGATGTTGAATGTTTTGTCTGCGGCGGCAAGGGATGCCAGGTTTGCAAGAATTCCGGCTGGCTTGAAATTCTTGGCTGCGGTATGGTACATCCAACCGTCTTGCAAAACGGCGGCTATGACCCGAAGATCTATTCCGGCTTTGCCTGGGGTATGGGTCCCGAACGCCAGTTGATGCTGCGCAATAAGATCAACGACATTCGTTACTTCTGGGGCAACGATGTGCGGTTCTTGGAGCAGTTTTAGGTTTTTAACCACAAAGGGCACAAAAGTTTAAGGCTCTTTCCTTCGTGACCCTTTGTGACACTTCGTGGTAAAAAGGTGAATTATGAAATTACCTATTTCGTGGCTAAAAGATTTTATTGATCTAGA
>JBBSCM010000445.1:0-2685 GCA_038250295.1 Anaerolineales bacterium
CACATGCTCGGGGCTCCAATCTGACCCTTTGACGAGTTCTTCTTTTTGCAATTGAGACCAACAGGTTGCATATTGAACATCTGCACCAGAAATATTATAGGATGAAGAATTGTCCCAGCCGACGATGACGGTCATGTTCGGAATTCCACGCTTCGCAGATTCGCGTAGTAGGTAACGGTCCATGCGCCAGCCTGGAGTCGAAGCGATGACCATGTCAGGGTTATATTTATCAAATAGATCGGTATACAGCCCAGGGTCAGGCGTGAAGCGGTTTTGCATCCGCACTAAAAGTTTGCGGGCGGAGGAAAAATTCCGCAACAGGAGAATCATCAGCGCGGACGGAATCCAAATCCCCAAACGGAATTTCCAACCGTTCTCCGCCCAGACTTCCCAGATGTGGCTGTCCATGGCTTCGGTGTTGATGCGGCGCGAGCCGCCGACGCGGCGCAGGTAGGCGAGCAGCCACTGGAGGCGCGGTTGATTTTTTTTGGCGTAGTCGTTGGCTTGCTTTAAGCGTAAGCCTTCGATGGTGAGTCCTTGTAGCGTGTTGCGTGTTGCGAGTTGCGTGACGAGTGCGTCGTCGGTTAAGAGGATGACTTCGACGCCCGCGGCGAGCAGCGTCGGGACGACGTCGCTTTGCAGGAAGTAGATGATTGCCATGCCGTGATCGGCGGAGATGAAGATGCGTTTGGTCATGTGGTTTGATAGTTGCGTAGTTGGGTAGTTGATTCTGTTTCAGGAGATTTTACCCCACTGCTACCACCGCCCGACGGTTAACCGTCGGGCTATTCATACAAAGGACGCTAAAGCGCCCTTGCCGCTTCGCGGCTGGATAACGGACAACTGAAAAATCGGATTGAATCCATGGTCATAAGTGATGGATCGGGATAGCGAGGCAGGTTGGCTTTAACCGCCATATTTTAAAAGTTTCTTGATTTTCCGTTCGATCATCTCATAAGTGTACGACGGCGGAGGCGAGAGGTCTTGCTAAATTATGACGAGTCCCGCCGTCTACTCAACCACCGAGTATTCTATAAAAATCAAACCCGTCTTCTTGTGAAAACGGGCTGGATTATTACTATAATTTTCCCGCATATTGCATACAGGCTTTTATATCTTCCGTCTTGAGATCGGGATAATAATCCTTGATGATCTGGTCAAAAGGCAAGCCTTCATTAATCAATTCAAGGACATTTTGCACAGCAATACGAGTCCCTTTGATGATGGGCTTTCCAAAGTGAATTTGCGGGTTGACGATAATTCGTTCCATAGGTCACCTCTTGGTTAATTGTATCACCAGTAAATTACGAATAATACCAACTGAAAATCTTGTTGTACACGGGTGGTTTCGATATGGCGACAAAGAACCGTCGCCTACTCAACCACCGAGTTCACCATTTACTAAATCTACTTTATCAATTTTACTCTTATCGAAAACTTTCTTCGCAAGTGCAGGCAGTAATTCAGGCGTTCCATTAATCAAAGCTTCGCGCTTTCGTCGAGACCAGCCCTGCATTTGTTTTTCTCTATAAAACGCATCATCAATGCGGTCATATTCTTCACAGTAAACCAATTTCACAGGCAATCGCTTGGAAGTATAGTTTGCGCCAATCCCTTCTTGATGTTGAGCCATGCGGCGTTTCAGGTTTTTTGTTGACCCGACGTAATATGAGTTATCACAACATTCAAGAATATACATCCATGCCATAAAATTCTTGTCCCATACGGTGGTTGAGTAGTCCCGAATGCTCTTTGAGGGACGTATCGAAACCACATCTCTAAATTTCAATCTAACTTAAAATTTCTTGTTTTCAGTTTACGGGTGGTTGAGTAGGGTTGAGCGATAGCGAGACCCGTATCGAAACCACCATATTCAAAATAAATGACGGTGGTTGAGTAGCCCCGAATGCTCTTTGAGGGGCGTATCGAAACCACACCTTTGAATTTCAAGTTTACTATTCATTGCTGGTTTCGACACCGCACTTGCTTTCGGTGCAAGTGTACGACGGCGAAGAACACGCCGTCTACTCAACCAGCGGGATTGCTTTTGTTACGAATAATACCAATTAAAAATCCTGTTATACACCGCCAACAACATCTTCTTCACCAATCCAATTTCCAACACACGGCGCGCAAAACTTATTTTCTTTTTGCTTTTTACTTTTCCCTTCCCCAACTCCCCTCTCAAATATCCCAGCGTATTGGACATATTCATCGCCAGCGGTTCTGAGACCATCAGGCGCAGTAAGCCCGCGTCATTCATGCGCTTGTCCAACTGGCGGACTTGTCCCATGGGCTTGTCCATGTCAAAGGGCAGGAATTGCTGAAGCGTGGATTTGTATGCGGTGAATTGCCAATGTGAGGCGCCTACCATCGCGGTCACGTCCTTCGACTCCGCTCCGCTCCGCTCAGGACGATAGGTTATTCTCCAATCTTTTGTCTCGGCATACACTTTTTTATTCTCTTCTTCGGTCTGTCCCAGCGAGAGATTGAATTCAAGAAAGGTATCCCACGGGATGAATTGACCTTCATCGAGAGTCGCATTGTCTCGCGCCCACTTGAGAGTCGACTCGTAAAACTCAGGCGGCGTGCGGAAGGGACGCGCAGTCACCATACCAACGTTTGGGAAAGTTTCGAGAATTTCCACAGAACGCGAAAGCCATTTCGGGGAAAATAAAACATCCG
>JBBSCM010000446.1:0-2647 GCA_038250295.1 Anaerolineales bacterium
GGAATATTATCAACGTGCTTATGAGTTGTTCCATCCAAATGGGACTTGTGAATTGCTGGTTGCCGAATACGAAGGTAAACCGCTCGCTTCGTTAATGGTTTTTGCAAATGAGAAACGTGCCTGGTATGTCTATGGCGCATCCAATGACCACGAACGTAATAGAATGCCAACTTATCTCCTGCAATGGGAAGCCATCCACTGGGCAAAGGCACGCGGTTGTGAAGAATATGATCTGTGGGGTGTTCCTGACGAAAACGAAGAAACACTCGAGGCCAATTTCGAAACCCGCCACGACGGCCTTTGGGGAGTCTACCGTTTCAAACGCGGATTCGGAGGCCAGCTTAAGCGAGCGGCGCAGGCATTGGATCGAGTCTATAATCCGTTATTGTATTGGGCATATTTGAAGTTTATTGGGAATAGGGTATCGTGACTACGAACATTTGGAACCAACTCATCTCCAAACTTCCCAATCCGCACTTCCTCCAAACCTATGAATGGGGACAGGTCAAGGCGAAGTATGGCTGGATTCCCTATTATGCCGTTTGGACGGATGACGGGAAATTTCACGTTTCAAATAATTACCAGTTACCAATTACTGACAGCGTCCCCTTTGGGGATCACTGTGTCGCCGCCTGCCTTATTCTCAAGAAGCAAATCCTCAGCCGTGGATTCGCCGCACGCTCGTCCATTCTCTACGCGCCGAAGGGGCCGCTATTAGATTGGAATAATACCGCTCTGCGAACTCGTGTGTTGAACGACTTGCAAGCTTTCGCAAAAAAACAAAGCGCCATCTTCCTCAAAATTGATCCGGACATCGTCCTCGGGCGTGGAGTCCCTGCCAGCGAGGGGGATGTCACAGAAAACAGCGGGCAGGCTGTCAGGTCCGAATTGACGCGCAGGGGCTGGGGATATTCGTCAGACCAGATCCAATTCCAAAATACCGTCATCATAGATCTATCTGCAACCGAGGAAGAGATGTTGGCGCGTATGAAACCGAAGACGCGTTATAACGTGCGCCTCGCAGAAAAAAAAGGCGTGATCGTTCGCACTGGAACCATGGATGATTTACCGATGCTGTATAAAATGTATGCTGAGACATCTGTGCGCGATGGCTTCGTGATCCGCGATGAAAATTATTATCAGACTGTGTGGAAGTTATTTATCACCAATTACGAGTTGCGAATTACGCCTTCCGCCGCCGCTCTCATCGCCGAAGTAAACAATGAACCCGTTGCCGCCATCTTCCTCTTCATGTTCGCAGGCCGCGCATATTATGTCTATGGCATGTCGCGCGACCTTCACCGCGAAAAGATGCCGACCTATCTTTTGCAATGGGAAGCGATGAAGATTGCGAAAGCCAGCAGTTGCGATACTTATGACCTGTGGGGCGCGCCCGAAGTCTTTAACGAAAGCGATTCAATGTGGGGCGTGTATCGTTTCAAGGAAGGCCTGGGCGGAGAAGTGATCCGCACGCTGGGTGCGTATGACTTTGCGCCAAATAAATTTTGGTACAAGCTGTACACAGAGATCGTGCCGCGTGTGTTGGATGTGATGCGTTCGAGAGGCAAGGAAAAAACGAAGCAGGGATTAAGCGCGTGACTATTAAGTTGACTCTGTTGGTCGAGTAGCCGCGCATGATCTTGGCGGGGCGTATCGAGACCAACGCGATATATGCAAATAGGTGGTCTCGATACACCCTTCGCGAAGTGCGCTCAGGGCTACTCGACCATCAGCTAATATTTGATAATTTCCACGTTCATTCCAACTTTAATCTCGCCTTCATTCAACGGGATGACATTCATTCCGAACATCGCGCCACCTTTTTGCTTGCGGAAAGTGGCGAGTGTCTTCAGCGGTTCTTTACTTACCTCAAGTGTTTCTTTATCTATGGTTGTTACTACACAACGTGCGCATGGTTTCACAAGCGCCATTTCCACATCGCCGATGCGGATGCGCTTCCACGTATCTTCTGCGAAGGGCTCACAGTCTTTGACCACAATGTTCGGGCGGAATCGATTCATCGGGAGCGCCGCGCCAAGCCTCGAGTTTAAGTCTTGAAGCGATGCCTCAGAGATGATCAAGATCGGGTAACCGTCTGCAAACCCAGTGTGGTCATCTGCGTGGACGGCGAAATCGGGATTCAACTTGCGTTGGATTCCATCCGCGATATGCACAAGCCGCACAGAAATGCCCAGCCAATCGGAAAGCCACCCCGCAGACTCCTCGCCCTGATCGATGGCGCTCACGCCTTTGCTTTTCCAAATATTGACCGGCGTGGGTGTGCCCGTTTTTTGAATCGCAAACTGGATCGAATCAAAATTCGGCGCGGAGAGGGTAAGCGCATCATTATTAATTTCCTTCGCGCTGAGCGGAGTGAGACCGCGTTCTTCGGTCGAACGTAGTCGAAGCGTGGGTGTGATGAGCGCGAGTTTTGGATGTTCACGCTGGGTGAGAAATTCGCCTTCGGGTGTCACTACCATCATGCGGCGGTCATTGGCAAGCCCCAGGCGTTCAACGCGCGATTCACTGACATCGAATCCGCGGCAGGCTTTGATGGGGTAATAGGTGAGATTGGATAAAGTAATAGACATGAGCGCAATTTTACCTTACTGCCTCATTTCAAAAATGTCATCCTGAGCTGCTCTAC
>JBBSCM010000447.1:0-2644 GCA_038250295.1 Anaerolineales bacterium
ACAAGCGGCCAGAAATATTCAGCAAACTCGATTCGTGAATCCCCGCGAAGCGTCCCGAACATCGAAAACCGAATCATCGAATATCATTTCCAACGCCGACATGCGCATCGGGGAGATTCGCCAGTTTTGTCAGTTACAGGATGAAGGCGATGCACTGAGCCTGTCGAAGTGTCAGAGCCTGATGCGTTCGGCGACATCGTGCTGTGCACATGGCGCTGTGCGTGAGTCAATTACAGTTATCCGCGCGCGCCTATGCACAGCACCATGTCATCGCATTTTAAAATTATCGCGCACGATTGCAGATTTAGCGGGGAGCGAAGAAATCCAATCTACACATCTGGCGGAGGCGCTGCAATATCGTCCGAAGTTGATGCACAGCACAATGTGATGGGGTGAAAAATCAGATTTCGGAATGAGCGATAATTCATTAGTACACATGACAAAAATTGTCTAAATTGGGACTTTGGTCAATTAACATGCGAGACAAAAGAAGTTAGAATAATTAAGAAAAGATTTGCAAAACAAGGACTTGCCCATTCCATGAGCAGGCATTAACCGTGATTCTTCTATATTTCTTTTATGGCTTGGCATTTGAAGGGTTGGGGCTTGCTGCATATTTACAGTTGAGGCGGGAGGGAAACTTCCCGTTAAAAAAGGAACTGCCGTGGCTGGCTTCCTTTGGTTTTGTAGGAGGAGCTGCCGGTTGGGTGGACATGTTCCTTGCAAGCGGCTCAATCGAAGAGTTCACGAACATCCTGGGGATTTTACGGGTCATCCTGCACCTTTTAACCGGTTTGCTTCTATTAAGATTCGGCTGGGGGATGCTCAATAACTTGAATCCCCTTCCCGCCTGGAGCATTTTTATTCCAGGCATTTTGATTGTCCCAATCGCTTTCGTCATCACATATGCAGCGACAACCTTCATCACGCCCTCTCCGATTGAAATCCCGATCGAAATTTGGACCCGCTACCTGCTCTATCTACCAGGTAGTTTACTAGCTGGGATTGGCTTCCTGCGGCAATGGTATTCCCAACGCAAGCTTGAACTCTATGACGTATCCAAGCTGATGCTTGGAGCAGGGTTGGCATTTCTATTTGAAGCAGTGGTGATGGGTTTGATCGTACCCGCTGCCCCCTATGGACCCGCATCTTATTACAATTATGATCGTGTGATCCACAACGCATTTAGCGGGGAAAGTCTTGAAGTTCCCGAGCAATACGGGTTGACTGTGTGGCTCGATTATCAAAACGTGCTACACACCACTGGAATCCCAATTGAAATCTGGCGTATGATTTCTGCTGTAATCGTCACTTACTTTGTGGTGTAGGCTTTGTATGTCTTTGAAGCCATTCGCAAGAGACAGATGCAGGCGCTACAGGAGGAACGTGACCGTGCTCAACAAGGGGCTTTCGAGGCTCAAATTCTGGCACGACAGACTGCAGAGAAATGGACGGATGCACTGGTCACTATCAGCCGCCGCATTGCCGAACTCGAGCATGTGGATGATATCATCATCTATATTGTGGATACTGTTCAGCACTTGCTGCTTACAGACTTTGTTGGCGTGGCGATTTTAAATCATGAAATATCCAGCCTCGAACTCAAGTGCTATTCGAATGGCAGGAAAGCCAAGCTGGTAGATGATTCTTCTGTAATAGTAACCAACTCCTTCGTCCAGAATGTGATGCGGAGTTCAAATTTGTATTACTCGAAAGATGGGGAATCGGCAGATTTGTTCGGCGGGTTGTGTTTTTTCACCGATGAGGTCGCGAGGTCGGTGGCCATTGTGCCACTCAAACTCGAGGGCACAACCATCGTCGGTACGCTCTGGATTGCTCGATTCGAAAACGATCAATTTTCAGAGTCAGATGTCATCTGGCTCGAAAGTATGGCAGACCAGGTGGCAATCGCCATCCAACATGGCTTGATGACCTCGCAACTGCAATCGCTGTCCATCGTCCAAGAGCGTGGGCGTATTGCGCGCGAAATGCACGACGGGCTTGCACAGGTGTTGGGATATTTGAACCTGCAAACCCAAACACTTGGGTCACTGTTGAACCAAGGCAAGGTTGAAAAACTTCAATCCGAGCTTTTGCAGATGCGGCAGGCGATCCAAACCGCTCATGCCGATGTGCGCGAAAATATTTTAAGTCTGCGCACCACACTTGCTCAGGAGAAGGGATTAGAGGCGGCTGTAGGGGAATACCTGACCGAGTTCGGCATCCAGATGGGAGTCAAAACAACATTCTCATTCCAGGTAGATGGTGATTTTAATCTTTCATCAGTTGCAGAAGTCCAGCTGGTCTGTATCTTGCAAGAGGCATTGACGAACGTAAGGAAACATGCAAAAGCAGGGCAGGTGGATGTAACCATTGGAAAGGAAACCCATACAGATGGAGATTACATCCACATGCAAGTCATCGACGATGGGGTCGGCTTCCAGATGGCAGGCTCGAAGCGCAATTTTGGTTTGCAAACAATGCGCGAACGCGCTGAAAGTGTAGGAGGCAGTCTGGTGATCAGGTCAGACCATGGGAAGGGAACGCAAATTGAATGTTGCCTTCCATGCCTACAGCAGGAAAGAAATCAAAAGCAAAGCGTGGTGATCCGCTGAGCGCACAAAACATCATTTTCCGATGGAGT
>JBBSCM010000448.1:0-2639 GCA_038250295.1 Anaerolineales bacterium
TCGCGCTCGGAGTAACCAATAACAACCCGCATTATGGCGCATGTAAAAATCCATGGGACGTTACCCGCATACCCGGCGGCTCTTCCGGCGGGAGCGCGGTTGCGGTTGCAACTGGCATGGCCATGGCCGCACTTGGCACTGACACGGGCGGATCGATTCGCATCCCCGCCTCCTTATGCGGAGTCGTTGGGTTAAAGGCCACCTTTGGGCGCGTGAGTCTGCGCGGCATTCTGCCTCTCTCCTGGAATCTCGATCACGCAGGCCCGATCACACGCAAGGTCGAGGATGCGGCGCTCATGTTACAGGTCATGGGCGGATACGATGAACTTGATCCCACCTCCATAAAGACTTTGCCGGGCGATTATTACAGTCACCTAAAAGACGGAATGCAGGACCGCAAGATCGCACTCGCAGTTGGAAGTTTTATTGAAGCAGCCGATCGGGAAGTTTTGGAAGCGGTTCACACCGCCGCGCTGGTATTAAAAGAACAAGGCGCGAGTATTGTCGAAGTGAACACGGATTTTCTCAAGGAAGCCGCGCTTGCCAACGCTTTGATGACACAAGCCGACGGCGCAGCCTTCCACCGTGAACATTTGCAGGAACATCCCGATTGGTTCGGCGCGGACGTCCGCCAAAGATTGGAAACGGGCGCGGCGTTTACTTCCACTGAATACATCCTGGCGAGACGCACACAAACTGAAACAAAACGCCGTCTCGAATTGTTATTTGATGAATATGATGTGCTTCTGTTACCCACTACGCCCATCACCGCGCCATTGCTCGATGGAGAAAATGCCGTTGAACGCGCCCGCCAGTTGACTCGCTTCACCGCCCCCTTCAACCTGGCTGGCGTGCCCGCGCTGTCAGTGCCCTGCGGATTTACAAAAGAAGTTTTGCCAATTGGTCTGCAGATCATTTCACGCGCATGGAATGAAGCGGGTGTTCTTCGCGCCGGATATGCTTTTCAGCAGGCCACAGAATGGCATACAAAAAAGCCTGAAATAGCAAATCTTATGTAATTTTTGTTTGTGCCTAAACAAACAGAGAACACTACTACAAACGCCACATGCTGTGGCGTTTGTTTTATCCTTTAAAGAGTCACGGATAAGGTAAAATTTTGTTATGCCGGCGTATCTAAAAAATCCCAGAACAAAAATCATATTAATATTCATCTTCGCATTTGCGATCAGGCTGGCTGGCATCGTTTCGCGTCCCATTTGGTACGACGAGGCGTTTTCCATTTTGTTTTCTGAAAAAGGTTTGAGCGCCATGTTATACGGCACGCTCAGTCAGACCGCAGCTGGTTCGGCAGATATTCATCCGCTTGGGTATTACACCATCCTATGGGCATGGATAAATATTTTTGGACGGTCCATCCTGGCGGCACGATTGTTTTCCGTTTTGGTCAACCTGCTGTCTCTTGGGCTTGTTTATCAGATCGCAAAAGATTTATTCAACGAAAAAACCGCTGTAACTGCGGCTTTGCTATTTTCGATCCTGCCCTTTCAGGTGCACTTTGCGCAGGAGATTCGCATGTACAGCTTGCTTTCGTTTTGGCTGCTGCTTGCAACTTATTCTTTCCTGTGCGGGCGAATTGGAAACTGGAAGTGGTGGATCGTATTTGCCACATCAAGCGTGCTTGCCCAATATACGCACAATCTCGCGGCGTTTTATTTAATCCCTCTTGCCATAACCCCTATCTTTCAATGGGATTTGAAAACGCTTCGCAGCTTAACCGTGGCCGGGTTCGGCGCCATCATCCTTTACCTACCCTGGTTGATTCACCTGCCCGCCCAACTCTCAAAGGTTAACGCTTCCTATTGGGTGGAGCGCCCCGGCATTGAAAAAATATTTACCCTGGTTTTATTCTATCTGCCCCATTTGCCTCTGCCTGCCAAACTGCTGTTGCCGGGTCTGATGGTCTCCATGATTACAATAACACTGGCCATATTTCAAACAACTCTCGCGAGAAAAAAGAAATTGCAGACCGTAAACCGAGGAGTATGGCTGGCTTATCTTGCCTTTATGCCCGCTCTTTTGCTCTGGCTTGTCTCTCAATTTGTTCCCATTTATATTGAGCGCGCGCTCCTGCCTTCCCACGCCATATTTTGCATTTGGCTCGCATGGGCCTTTACTGAAACAGAAATCCCGAAACCAGTTCAAATATTCGGCTTTGGACTGATAATTATTGCGGCCATGGCGGGGATTTTTCAACATATCACCTATAAAGGTTTTCCATACGGACCTTTTTCCGAATTGAACGAGACAATCCATGCCGAACTTCAGCAGGGAGATGTTATCGTTCATTCGAATAAACTATCCTATCTACCGGCCTTTTATTTTGACCCCAAAACTCCTCAAGGATTTATAGCAGACCCACAGGGAGGCGCCACCGATACTCTCGCCCCTGCGACACAGGAAATATTACAAATACAAGCGTATGATGATTTACAAACAGCAACAAGAGACAAAAACCGAATCTGGTTTATCATCTATCAACAATCCATTGATGAGTTTACGTCACAGGGGTATAAAACCCACCCACAATTGGAATATCTGAATAACAATTTTATACTCACGTCCACTAAAGTATTCGATGACATCAGGCTTTATATCTACACAAGAAAATCACCTTGAAA
>JBBSCM010000449.1:0-2638 GCA_038250295.1 Anaerolineales bacterium
ATTGATCGTTAAGAAAAAATAGATTTTTGTACCGCGACATTCATTTCGCCCATAGCATGGCGACATGAATGTCGCGGTACTGAATACGCATCACGAGGACCTTATGCCTGCTACCCCTACGAGAGACAGAGTCAAACCTGAAACAGAATCACACCCATTGCGCCGCCCGGATTGGATCAAGGTGCGCGCGCCGATGGGCGAAAATTATGAACGCATCCAGCTATTGATGCGTTCGAAATCATTGCACACTGTATGTGAAGAAGCGATGTGCCCGAACCTCGGCGAGTGCTGGGGCAGCGGCACCGCCACATTCCTGATGCTTGGTGACGTGTGCACGCGCACGTGTGCGTTCTGCGATATCAAACACGGCAAGCCTACGCTCATGGACTGGGGCGAAGCGGAACGCGTGGCGCAAGCTGTAAAATCCATGGAGTTGAAGCACGCGGTCATCACATCGGTAAATCGCGATGAAAGACGAGATGGCGGCGCGCCAATCTTTGCCATGGTGATTAGGAGAATTAGAGAATTGCTGCCAGGGTGTTCCATTGAAGTGTTGATTCCCGATTTCAAAGGCTCGCTTGAAGCCTTGAAGATAGTGATGGATGCGCGTCCTGAAATTTTGAATCATAATGTTGAAACCGTACCGCGCTTGTTCAAGACAGTCCAGCCGCAGGATAATTACGAATGGGCCGCTGCGACATTATCCAACGCAAAGAAACTTGACCCGGATGTGCTGACCAAATCAGGCATTATGCTTGGCTTGGGCGAAACCATGGACGAGGTCAAAGCTGTGATGCGCGACCAACGCAGTTGGGGCGTGGATATTTTGACCATCGGTCAATACCTGCAACCGAGTAAGAAGCATATGGCAATGGACAGATATTACACGATGGAAGAATTCGCCGAACTGCGCGACTACGGCAAAGAGATCGGATTCCAATGGGTGGAGTCGAATCCGCTGGTCAGGTCTTCGTATCATGCGGCGGAGCAAGTCCGCGCGTTGAGTGTGGTGCATCGCAAGTTGTATGGGGAAAGTGACGGTAATCAGTGAGAAGTGATCTGTGGAAAGTATGGCTCTTTTTATTAATGGCTTGAGCTTGAAAACTAATGACAACGGATGACCTGACAAACCAATTCGAAACATTTCAGGGAGAATTGAAATCTTTTATCCTGCGAATGACTGCCAGTGTGCAGGATGCTGAGGACATCGTCCAGGAGACCTACATTAAGGCCCGCTCGAAGATAAATACCTTTCGAGGTGAGTCATCCCTGAAAACATGGGTATTTAGCATTGCATCCAACCTTGCAAAAGATTTGTTGCGGTCAAAGAAGAGATGGCCTGAGACTGTCACGGATATTTGCAGAGAGGAAGTGCTGGGTAACAAACAGTTCCTTCAGGAAGCCATTCACATCAGAGAGACATCCCCACAGGGTAATTTTGAAATCAAGGAACACATCACTTTCTGTTTTACATGTGTATCCAAATCACTGCCTCTTGAGGAACACCTAGCGCTGCTTCTAAAGGAAGTGTATGGTTTCAAAGTCAGGGAAATAGCACAGATCCTTAACCAGACCGATGCGATGGTGAAATATTATTTGCATGTGAGCCGCGGTAAGATGATCGAAATATTCGACCACCGTTGTTCCTTGATCAACAAGCAGGGGATCTGTCACCAGTGTACGGAACTGAACGGGATATTTAATCCCAAACAAAAGGCGCAGGAAGAACTTGCCAAGATCGAAATGGCCAGGGATGCCGAAAATAAAAACAAAGAGGAACTGTTCGACTTAAGGATGAAAATCCTGCAGGGACTTGACCCGTTTGAGTCGGGGGCAGCGGAACTGCAGCTCCACCATTTGGAACACAATCGACAGGTTATGGAAAAATACCTGAATGAAACCGAGTAAGGGCGACCCATCATGGAGAACGTAAGTTATTTACTTTCGCTGGGCGGGTCGCCCCTACTACCTATCGTTTTTTAGCTCCCAATCGTCTAAATAAGAAAAGGAGATTCAAAATGAACCAACAGACAAGTCCAAAGTCACAGGCGGGAAAAGCCTTTACGAGTAAAACCATGTTCAGCCGGGAGACAACTGTCAGCGTGAATATCGAAGCGGACCCATCCATCGTGTGGGCTTTGCTGACCCACCTATCGGACGTCCCACGCTGGAATTCCACCGTCACATCCATAGTCGGCGAAGTCAAAGAAGGCGGGGCCATTGAACTTAAGTCCACGCTGGATGAAAAGCGAACCTTCAAATTAAAGGTGAAGGAAGTTGTGCCGGAAAAACGACTCGTCTGGGGTGACGGCATGGGAAACCGCGTTTACACTATTGAAAAAGGCGCGGGCGGTGTGCTCTTTACAATGTCAGAAAAGATCGGGGACCGCTTTTCCCGTTGTTCGCAGGATACATTCCTTCCTTTGATGAATCGTTCGAACATTTTGCGGTCGATTTGAAAAAAGAAGCTGAAACTATTCAACATTCAAAAAAATAATTAGCTACCCCTACGCAGTACCGCGAGATTTATCTCGCCCGGGCAGGCAAGCCGCGTGTATACGCTTGATAAAAGCGCAGGAGACGGAACCCTCTTTACAATGTCTGAAAAGATCGGCGGGCCGCTTTTCCCGTTGTTCGC
>JBBSCM010000450.1:0-2637 GCA_038250295.1 Anaerolineales bacterium
AAAATTATACTATTTGTTCTGGAAAATCCAATTTCGCTAATTTTTTGCATTTTTAATCGACATCCACATTGAAATCCCCAGAGATGATGGTCAGAGCTTGATGCGTGCGGCAATGACGCAGCTCAATTTATCAGCGCGCGCCTATGCACAGCACTATGTCATCGTGTCCTAAAACTGGCGCGCCCCATCGCATCGGCGGTCATCAGTAAATCAGATGACCGCCCTCCAATAAAAAGACAACAACCCTCCCTTTTCCCTTGACTCAATCCTCTCACCGTCATAGAATACCTTCCAACATGCACAACCTGTCCGCGCACAAGCATCACCATCATCACATTCAACCCCCGCATGGTCGGGAGGTCTGTGTGCGCGTACCTGTAAATTAGCAGGATCTTTGCATCTAGCCTCATCAAGCCCCGACCATGGTCGGGGCTTTTTGTTTATCTCAACTCAAGGAATAATCATGACTTCACAAACGAACATTCGACTTTCGCTTCCATCCAAAGGACGCCTGCAAGATGACTCAATGGAGTTTCTTGCTGAGTGCGGGCTGACAGTGCAGAAACTTAACCCGCGCCAATATCAGGCAAAGATGCCCGCCCTGTCTGACTTGAACGTAATCTTCCAACGACCCGGGGATATCGTGGTCAGTGTCCGCCAGGGCAGCGTGGACTTCGGCATCACGGGCATTGATGTGCTCGAAGAAAAGCGCGGCGTGAACGGCGATATCATCGTTCTACATGACGCGCTCGGATTCGGTCATTGCTCCCTGCAGTTGGCTGTGCCCGAAGCGTGGACAGACGTTATGGATATCCCATCGCTCAAAAAATATTCAATCACGCTCGATCATCCCCTGCGTGTGGCAACCAAATTTCCCGTGCTCACCGAACAATTTTTGAGTCAACAAAACATCAAGCATGCATTGATCTTTGCGGAAGGCACACTGGAAACCGCGCCCACCATTGGTTATGCCGACATCATTTCCGATCTCGTTTCATCAGGTCAAACACTTCAGGATAACCGCCTGCGCGCATTGCCCGATGGACTTATTCAACCATCACAAGCCGCGCTCATTGCGAATCGCAAATCGCTTGAAACGAATCCCAATGCGCTTGAAACGGCGCGCCGTTTGCTCGAATACATCGAGGCGCATCTTCGGGCAAAGGAAAATCTCCTCGTCATTGCAAACATGCGCGGGGTGAGTCCCGAAGCGATTGCATCCAAACTTTTCACGCAAACATCGGTCGGCGGTTTGCAGGGTCCCACCATCAGCCCCATCGTCACGCGCGAATCAAATCAAGGCTGGCACTCGGTCAGCATTGTTGTTCGGCGCGATCATCTTCCGCAAGCCATCACCGAATTACGAAGCATCGGCGGAAGCGGCATCATCGTTTCGCCCGTCACTTATATTTTTGAAGAAGAGCCGCCGCGTTACACGGCCATGTTGAAGGAAGTGCGTGGCACCTCGAAAGGAACATCATGAAACAATATGACCCGCAAACCGCAGCACAAACCATCCTCAAGCGCACACCGCCAGACGAATTTCCCGTCAGTCAACGCGTGCTGGATGAAATCGCAAAGCTCTTCGGCGAATCGTTGACTCCCGAACAGGCTGTTACAAAAATTTTGAAAGACGTGCGGATGAACGGGGACTCAGCGCTTCAAAAGTGGACTCAAACCCTCGATTCAATCGACCCTTCGACTGATCGCTCAGGGCGGCGCCTTCAACCTGCTCCCGTTTCGAGTGAGTTGATCCAGGCTGCATTAGATTCGCTTTCACCCGCACAGCGAGATGCTCTCGAAAAAGCAGCCACACGCATTGAAACTTTTCATCGTAAGCAACCCTTAACTTCATGGTTCACCAATGAACTCGGCGGCACACTCGGACAGATCATCCGTCCTATTCAACGCGTGGGATTATATGTCCCAGGCGGGACAGCTCCATTGCCATCTACAGTTTTGATGAGCGCCATCCCCGCGCGCGTGGCGGGCGTGAAAGAGATCGTCGTTGTCACGCCGCCCAATCGTTCTCTTGCCACTATAAATCCACCCGTTGACCCAATAATATTAGCGGCCTGTGC
Organism: Anaerolineales bacterium; assembly: GCA_038250295.1. Lineage (GTDB taxonomy): Bacteria > Chloroflexota > Anaerolineae > Anaerolineales > Villigracilaceae > Villigracilis. Next base: position 2,082 of record JBBSCM010000450.1, read on the forward strand.
CATCGCAGGCGTGGACCAAGTCTATCTGCTAGGCGGCGCACAGGCAATTGCCGCATTGGCATATGGAACTGAAACCATTCAGACCGTAGACAAAATTTTCGGCCCAGGCAATCTCTTCGTCACCCTCGCCAAACGACAAGTCTATGGCGTGGTCGGCATTGACGGGTTGGCTGGCCCCACAGAAACTGTGGTCATCGCAGATGAGTTTGCGAACCCTGCGTGGGTCGCCGCAGATTTGCTTGCTCAAGCCGAACATGATTTATTAGCGTCTGCTATTTTATTAACTCCCTCGCAATCTTTAATTGAAAAAGTACAAATTGAAATCGGCAAGCAATTGGAAGACCGCAGCCGTGCAGAGATCATCACTGCCTCCCTTGAAAATCGCGGCGGTGCAGTGTTGACTCGCGATCTGGAAGAAGCCGTGCAATTGGCAAATGATTACGCTCCCGAACATCTTGCTTTATCTGTGAGTGAGCCGTGGCGCTGGGTGGAAAAAGTGAACAATGCGGGCGGCGTGTTCGTCGGCGAACATTCCTTTGAAGTGCTGGGCGATTAT
>JBBSCM010000451.1:0-2631 GCA_038250295.1 Anaerolineales bacterium
GGAATTCAATCTACAGTTTTTCTCCTGCTTATAAAAAATGGATTTCATAAACAGGAATTACTCAATCGTAAATCTGTTCATATCTCGGCGCTGATTGCGTTCGCTCTTCTGCTTTTTATCTTCATCTTTGTCTCACTCACCAAGCTCGGCATCACACCAGATACAGCCTATTGGGGCGAACCCGGTCCGGCCATTCTCGGCTGGCAATTTATTCCATCCATTTTTATGGGATTCTGTGTTCTCATCTATTACGCAACACGCAACACGGGTCTCGATACGCGAAGAACGCTACTCGACCACCAACCACGCAACACGGGTCTCGATACGCGAAGAACGCTACTCGACCACCAACCACGCAACACACAACTCATAACTCAACTCTTCCTCCCTCTTGCGCTTTATCTCACCGCCTCCATCCTCTGGCTCAGCGTCCCTGTCAGCATTCTCCAAAACAGTTTTTATTCACCTATCAGCCCGCCTGCAAATATGCCGTTCCCATATTCCGATGCGGGCTTTTATGATTACAGCTCTCAAAGCCTCCTCATCGGCACGGGTTACTTCGGTGGCATCCCTCCGCGCCCATTGTACGTGACCTTTCTTGCGATCCTGCATTTCTTCTTCGGCCAAAATTACCCGGCTATTATCGCCGCGCAGACTCTTGTGCTCGCGCTTTTTCCCGTCACACTTTATTTCCTCGCGAAGAAACTGCATTCCCCCGCTGCAGGCGTGACCGTTGCATTATTCGCCATCTTCCGTGAACTGGTTGGGTTATGGATTTCTTCCAACACCCGTGTCGCAAACTCGAAGATATTCACCACCGATTTTTCCACAGCCATGGGAATCGCGTTGATCTGCCTTGTGACAATCTGGTGGCTGCAACGGCGTGACTTAAAATCGACGCTTATAGCAGGCGGGGCATTTGGGCTGCTGTTATTGTTTCGGACACAATCACTGCTCACATTGCCGGGCTTATTTATCCTGGCGTGGTTTGCCTATCAGCGCAAAACCAAAGAGTGGATACTTGCAGGGATTGCTTTTGGCTTCATGATGACCCTCACTGTTTTACCGTGGTTGACGCATAACTACACCATCACAGGTAAATTCACATTTGATGATCCCAGCCAGGTGGCGGTCATCTATAGTCAGTATTCATTTACAGAGAATTTGGATATAAGCCAGTTTGACCCCGCAAAAGATAGTGTCGGTGAGCGCATCATTTCATTTTCACTTGAAAACCCCGCTTACGTGGCCCGCTTTATTACCAGTCATTTCCTGAATACAGAAATTGGCGGCTTGCTTGCGCTTCCATTGATAAAGGAATTTAATGGCCTATCCGAACCAGTCAATTTATATTGGGTCAGCTGGGACGGTTCGCTCGAATGGTACAACATCATCCTGATTATTGTTTATCTTGCAGTTCTCGCCGTCGGCTTTGGCGCAGCGTGGCGGCGTTTGCAATGGATTGCGCTCGTCCCATTAACCATGAATTTAGGTTACGCACTTGCGAACGGCATTGCCCGTTTCTCCAGTTGGCGCTACAACATGCCCGTGGACTGGGTCATTTATTTTTACTTCGCGATAGGCGCAATAGAAATCTTGGGCGGCCTCGCTATTCTATTTGGCGCAAAACCTCTGGAGTCGGACAGCTTGCTGTCCGATAAACAAAATGATAATGTCGTTGCGACACAGTCCCCGAGCGCAGCGAGCTGGAGGAGGGCCCTTGTACTCCCTGGCACCGCCCGCCAGGGCAGGTGTTCCGACGAAGCAATTTCCAACAATGAGGAGATTGCTTCGGGCGAAAAAAGAGAGCGCCCTCGCAACGACATAATAAAAATTGCTCTCATCCTCCTCGCATTCATTTTTGTCGGCGCACTCCCCTGGCTTGCAAAGGGATTCGCCGACCCTCGTTATATCTCTTCACAGGAACAACTAATCGTAAAGCTTGAATCAAATGGATATGATATTAAAGAGATTCAATCCTTCCTCTCACAACCCGACGCAGTCTTACTGGAAGGGCGTATGTTATATCCGCGTATGTATCGCCGAAATGAAGGGCTGTCTTCTGCAAATCCGTGGCCCGCTTATGCGGTCAAGGATTATGCGCGCATCGGCTTTGTTTTGATCAACGACAATCACTATCAATTGATTTTCCCCACAAGGGATCTGCTGGATTTTCCTCAAGGCGCAGATGCGATTGTGCTTGCATGCCAAGGCGATAATGTTCTCAACGTCCGCGTGATTGATTTTGGGAATAAATCTTTCCAAAGCGCGCCGCTCTCCCAACCCTGCGTGCATGACTAAACTCTCCCGTCTGCTACTCAACTGGTATCACCGGCACGGGCGGACGAATATGCCCTGGCGTGACCATCCCGATTCGTATGCCGTATGGGTTTCGGAGATCATGCTCCAGCAAACTCGCGTGGAGACGGTCATTCCTTATTTTGAAAGATGGATGAAATTATTTCCCGATGTGAACGCATTGGCGAATGCTTCCGAGCAGGATGTCTTGAACGCCTGGGAGGGACTTGGCTATTACAGCCGCGCCCGCAATTTGCATAAGGCCGCAAAAATAGTCGCATCAAAATTTAACGGGGAGCTGCCTCGTGATCTGACAGAGCTGCGCAGCCTCCC
>JBBSCM010000452.1:0-2615 GCA_038250295.1 Anaerolineales bacterium
CCTGACGACGGTCGAAACCACACAGGAACTAAAACAAAACACCCTGGATATGGCCCTGGATTGGTTGGCGGCGGGAATTCGCCCTGAAGACTCGATCCTGTTCGTGCAGTCGCACGTTCCGCAGGTGATGGAGTTGCATACCTACCTTTCGATGGTGACGCAGTTGGGCAAGCTGACCGACCTGCCGACCTTCAAGGAAAAAATCCGCCAGCAGCCTGAAAATATTAATTATGGTCTGGTGGGCTATCCTGTTTTGATGACAGCGGACATCGTACTCTATAAGACGGATGTTGTCCCGGTCGGCATTGACCAGGCTCCGCACATCGAATTTGCGCGCGAGATCGTGCGCTCGTTCAATTATCGATATAAGACCAAGGTTCTGGTCGAGCCGCAAGTCAAACATACGGAAGTATTGAAAGTGCTTGGTATTGACGGCAAGGACAAGATGGGCAAGAGTTTGAATAATCACATCGAACTTGCCACCACACCCGAAGAGACGGTTAAGCGCGTGAAGGAAATGGTTACCGACCCTGCGCGACAGAAACGTACCGACCCGGGCAACCCCGATATTTGCAATGTGTTCACCATGCATAAACTCTTCTCCCCTCAGGAAGAGGTGGACATGATCAATGTTGAATGCCGCAAGGCTGGCATCGGCTGTGTGGATTGCAAACTTCGTTTTGCCAATAACCTCAACAAACATCTTGAACCTTTCCGCGCCAAACGCGCAGAACTGGCTTCCGACCCGAATAAGATTCAAGATATATTACACGACGGCGCAAGCCGCGCGCGCGCCATCGCCGAACAAACAATGGTCGAAGTACGCGAGGCGATGCAGTTGCCGTAATAAATGCTGCCTGATGCGTGTTCCGTAAACTACGCAACACGCAGCAGGCAGCACACCCCCATGCGTATCCTCATCCAGCGCGCCTCCCACGCAAGTGTAAGTGTAGATGGACAGATCATTTCTGAAATCGGAAATGGTCTGTTGATTTTATTGGGCATTGGTCATAATGATGGGGAGGATCAAGCCGCCTTCCTCGCTGAAAAGACCGCCAACCTGCGCATCTTTGAAGATGAACAAGGCAAGACTAATCTTTCGATTCTGGATGTAAAAGGCGAAGCGATTGTCGTTTCGCAATTCACTTTATATGCAGATACGCGCAAGGGCCGCCGCCCATCTTTTATCGATGCGGCTTTGCCGGAGGTCGCGTCGCCGCTTGTAGATCGTTTCATTGAATTATTGCGTGGTCATGGTGTGCCGACTCAAACTGGTAAATTTGGCGCGCATATGAAAGTGGAGATCCATAACGATGGCCCTGTCACAATCTGGCTGGAAAAATGAACATCAAACCCAACGTATTTCAAAAATTGATTCATCGCTTCTTAATGCTGCGGCCTGTCTCTGCTTTTCTTGCGAGCAATCTGCACAAGCTGGATGCCGTTGTCCTAAAACTTTCGAGAGGCAGGCACACGGTCACTGAAATCGTCGGTTTGCCGATCATCCAAATTACAACCATTGGAGCAAAGACAGGCGAGCCGCGCACCATGCCTCTGGTCGGCTTGTTTGATGGGGAAAAGATCGCGCTGATCGCCTCCAATTTTGGACAGGAACATAACCCCGGCTGGTATTACAACCTCAAAGCGCATCCGCAATGTACGGTAAAAATCAACGGGAATCCTGCCAAATACACTGCCCGCCAGGCGGAAGGCGAAGAGCGCGAGAAATACTGGCGGCTGGCGGTTTCCTTCTACAAAGGCTACGAACTTTACAAAATCCGCGCGGCGCACCGCCAGATTCCTGTGGTAATTTTGGAGCCAGTGAAATAATTGTCAAGATGAGAATTTCATGATAAAGTTGCGCTTGTAGGATGCAAGTGGCTTTTCGTTGTGGAAGTATGAAGACGACGGCTCAAAGCACAACCTTTGAGTTGTTTTGTTTAACCGCCCGATGAAAGACATACTGCGTCACCTTATTTTTTTATTTTGCTTAGGAGGCAAAAAATGTCTGATCGTGTAATCGGTACGGTTAAATGGTTCAATGGCACAAAGGGTTTTGGTTTCATTGAACGCGAAGGCGGCCCCGATGTCTTCGTCCACTTCTCCGCCATCAAAGGCGAAGGCTTCAAGAACCTGCAGGAAGGCCAAAAGGTGGAATTCACCATCGAAAAAGGCCCCAAAGGTTTACAAGCCGCTGATGTCGTAGTTCTGTAATTCATAACCGACCAAAAAGAGTCCTGCTGAAAAGTAGGACTCTTTTTTTATTGGATGAAGATGGGTTAGGGGCGACCCCTCAATGATTAACGAGATACCTTGCTCTCGCAGGACGGGTCGCCCTTACATTTTCGCTTCTTTCGGGACCCATAAGCTGGCGTCTGTTTCGACAGCCATTGCCCCCGCTGACAACATATCCGCCGCGTCTTGTTCTGTCCACACACCGCCGGCGCCGATAATGGGAATCTGCAGCATCGCTGCCGAGTGGACAATATCCAATGAGCGCGGAAATAATGATTGGCCGTACAGCCTGCCAGTGATCAATTCATTATCACTATTCATCAATGCCCCGCGCGGACTTGAAATGCTGATCGCGTCTGCACCACCTTGAATTAATCTCG
>JBBSCM010000453.1:0-2607 GCA_038250295.1 Anaerolineales bacterium
GACTTCGACCTGACGGGCATAATCGCGTTCGGTGAAAATGCCCGTGATCTTTTCATTTTCTGTTACGAGGACCGCACCTGTATTGGCCTCGGCCATAACTTGCAGGGCATCTAAAACCGTCGCATCGGCTGGAATGGTATGAATTTTTGTTTCGACTTTCTCATAAACCAGTTTTCGAACTGTCGTCATGGTTGTGCTCCTTTTTATTAATGATGGAAAACAATGAACGACTGCATTGCTAAAGTGATTACAGCTTTGAATGTGTGTCTAAATATTCTAGTCTCGTTTCAAAGTCTTGACCAGCATACCATCCGCGGCGATGATGTCCACCTGGATGGGCATTTGTCCAACCGCATGGGTGGAGCAGGATAAACACGGATCGTACGCGCGGATGGCAGCCTCGACGCGGTTCAACATGCCTTCGTGAATGTCTGGTCCTTTGACGTAGGTTTTTGCCACACTGTCAACGGCATTGCTCATTGCCCAGTTGTTGTGGCCTGTGGAGACGATCAGATTCACTTTGAGCAGTTTGCCGTTTTCATCCGCGGTGTAATCATGGATGAGCGTGCCGCGCGGGGCCTCAAGAACTCCCACGCCGTGCCCTTTGAAATCTTTGCGGGTGTTGAGAATGTCTGTGCTGAGAATATCTGCTTCATTGCATAACACAACGGCGCGTTCTACTGCGAACAAGGCTTCAATCAGGCGCGCATAATGATAATAGAGCGTGTTTTCCACGGGTTTGCCATTGTTCAAAGCCTTGAAGACTTTAAGCTCTGCATTTGCCAGTGGCGTATCAATCTTGTTGACGATGTTCAGTCGTCCGAGCGGACCGACGCGATAAACGCCATCAGGGTATCCCAGCTTCTTGTAATATGGGAATTTGAGATAGGACCAGGGTTCGACGTGTTCCGAAATATAATCCAGATAATCTGCTCCCTGGAAGCGTTCCATTTCCACGCCTTCGCGGCTGATCAGGCGGATGTCGCCATCATAAAGTTCCAAGCCGTTTTCTGGCGTGACCAATCCAAAATAACCAGTTGGGAAGACGGCAAATTTATTGACATCCTCGATATTTTTTTCAGCCCATTCTTTCATGATCTTCAGGCCGAGTTGCAAAGTTTCAATCGCCGCATCTGCACCTTTTAAAATGCTATCGCGTTCGTCAATAGTTAAGGCTTTGTTTACACCGCCGGGAATGGCAAAAATGGGATGGAGTTTTCGTCCGCCCAGAGTTTTGATGATCTCCTGCCCAAACTTGCGCAGTTGAACGGCTTTGACAGTTAACTCAGGGTTTGCGCCGATCAGGCCGACGACACTTCGGATTTCAGGCGAGGCATCGAAGCCAAGTAATAGATCAGGACCTGCCAACTCGAAGAAATGCATTCCGTGGCTTTGTATCACTTGTCCCATGTGCATCAGTTCACGCAGAAGGTTGGCGGGGCGGGGCGGGGTTTGTCCCATCAACGCGTCGCCTGCTTTTGCCGCAGCAAGATGATGGCTGACTGGGCAAATGCCGCAAATGCGGGCTGTGATCTGTGGCATTTCGAAATACAAACGTCCCTCGCAGAATTTTTCGAAACCACGAAACTCGTTGACATGCATATAAGCATGGTCGACTGTGTTGTCTTCCTTCATATGAATTGTGACTTTCGCGTGTCCTTCGATACGGGTAACAGGCTCGATCGTAATTTTTTGTGTAGTCATTGGTTTATAAATTCTCCTAATGCCAGTGTAAAAGTTCGTCTTTTAATTCTGGCTTTCGTCCCTGTGCAAGTTCAGAAAGAACATGGAAGATGACATCCGCATCGGGAGGGCAGCCGGGGACGTTGAAATCCACGGGAACAACTTCATGAATGGCGCGTGTTTTGGTCATGGTTGCCAGCTCGGGATCGTTGGGGATTTGACTGCCCGGTTCATTACTCTCGGCTTCCACGTAGGCGCGCCGTAATGCAGCTTCGACTCCGCAGAAATTTCGCATGGCCGGTACGCCGCCAAATACCGCACAATCACCCAGAGCGACCAGGATTTTGGCTCGGTCACGCATTTTGTGGGCCACTTCTTCATTGGCAGTGTTGTTGATGCCGCCTTCCAACACTCCAACATCCACGCCGCTTTCATCGGGTTCTTTCAGATCCGTGATCGGGGTCGAGCGCAGGTCAGCAAGCTCAACAATTTTCAAAATGCGCTCGTCCATATCCAGCAGAGACATATGACAGCCCGCACAACCGCACATCCAGTCAGTAGCAATTTTAGGTTTGTTCATGTGATACTCTCTTTGACCATTAATTTAATGAAACGCTTGACTTGCGCGCCAGAATGGCTTTTTGCCAATCGGCTGCCATCGTCATATTTGTGCGTGTGGCAATTTCGTTTAATACAGCCAGGTTATCGCGTACGTTTTCAGGCGCGTTTATCGCTTTTTGCGCTGTTTGTGTTCGTCCATCCAGGTTGATGTAATGACCCTCTTGTTCGGCCCAAATCGTGACCGGCAGGACCACATCAGCCTTTTCAGTCAACTTGGATTCGTAACAAGCTTGTGCTATCAGATAAGGTGCGTTGGAAACACGCTCCATGAACGATTTGGAGACATAATCATCTCCAACTGCA
>JBBSCM010000454.1:0-2604 GCA_038250295.1 Anaerolineales bacterium
CTCTAATGAATTCTCTTCAACAGCCAAAATCTCTGCATTGAATGTCACCAACTCTGCATAAACAGATTGCACATTCTCAGGCGCGTCTCCGATTTCAGCGGCAATGACTTCAGATAACAAAGGCTGAAAGATTCCATTGCGAAAGTCTGCCATCAATCCGTTTGACCATTCGGTAAAGTCAAGGTCAAAACAGCCGCCAATAACAGATGTATCAATATAGATGCGTTGGGTTTTCATATTTCAATTATACATCCCTCACACTGCCTTGCGGATTTCCAATTCCCAATCTGGTAGGTTGACTAGCGAAGCTGTGTCGAAACCCTGCCCTGGGAGGATGGTTCGGCTTCGCTCACCATGTAGTTTCTCTTTATCGAGCCACGCGTCCAGAATATCTCGAATACGGTCACGCCAGTCTCTAGGTGACACGGATCAACTCCCCCATCACACGTTCTTTTATATACGGCTTCAAGCTATCGGGAGTCCCAAGGTCAACGGGACAGCCGAGTAGTTTTTCAAGATAATCCTGCAAAGCAAACAAGCCGAAATACCCAACGGGACGGTTGAACTCCACGAGCAAATCCACGTCACTGGTGGCTGTGGCTTCATTCCGCGCCACCAGAACCAAATAGCAACAAGGACTTCACTCCGAATTTATTTGTTAATTCAGTGTTTTTTTGTTTTAGGGTTTGGAGAACTAAATCCTGCTTCATATCAATATTATAAACCCCAATCAGCGTAAAGTCCGCGCACGGGCGTGGGCGTCCCACAAGGGGATGATATGGCAGAGAAAGACTTTGAGAGGGCGTTTGGTTTCAGGCATATCCATCCCGTTTTGGTAAGGTAAAACGAAAATTGCCGTGCAAATCAGATATAGCGCAGTTGATTTTTCATTTCTTCAGTGGTGACAGAATCCAGCAATTCAAGCAGTTTGCTTACAACTTCGGTGTCTCTGCGGCGTTTGGCGGCGATGATGCCATAGTGGTTCATTCCGCTTTCGAGAAATTTTGCGTGCTGTTTTTCAAAATCCACGCGGTTATGGGTGACCACTGCCCGCCGCTGTGAAACGGCATACAACATTTGTTCGTCATCGGCATTTCCCAACGCGCCAGCGTCACGAGCTGATAAAACATCAAACCCGCGCGTTCGCAAGTTTTCCACAATGCCAACCGAAACATCTTCGTCAAAGTACAGGTGATATATAGTGTCGAAATTTCCCCGTCCCCTTTTTCAGTCATGCGCAGGGACTCGATTGAATTCGATGAATTTCTCTATTTCTTCGCGGTGATCGTCATAGTATCCAAGCGCGTCGAAAATATGGGCGAGTCTCAGGTGCGGCAGATTGCGGGCGATCTCGTCTACGCTTTCTCCAAATTTCCAACGCTCCACAATCGCGCGGACAGGGGTGCGCGTGTCTTTGACGACAGGCTCGCCGCCCAATATGGAAACAACGCTTTCAACATAGGGATGATCGAAAGCAGCGACCGTGTCCTCTGCAGGCGATAAAGACTGGCGCAAGCGCTTGAATTCCATCTCCAGCGCATCCAGACGGTTGATGACGGTTTGCAGGTCAAGAGAAAATTGGGTCATGGGATAGGCTTTCTTTCAATGTCAAACGGAGTATAACACGGGGCGGACAGACGGCTCGACGTACGCCACGTTCCACGGCTCGGGTCCGAGCACGCGCAGGAAGGTGGCAGGGTTCATCGTCCCCGCGCCCACCTGGGTGTAATAGGGCTGTGTGATCAGGCATCCGTGCGAGGCCCAGAAGTCCTGGAGTTTGAGGATGATTTCTTGGAAAGAAGAATGTTTTTGTGTCATGTGAGGAAGGTAATTTTTAATTAGAAATTGGGGATTAGGAATTGAGTGGAAGATTATACCTGATGAAAAAGACGATAGACCGTTACGCAGCCTTGTTTGCACATTTCATGGTCGCATTGACAAAGCGAAATGAAGCTTGTCCATGTACTCATGCAATCGTAGGGAAAAGTAGGGAAGATCGACCGCTGCCTTCTCATGGAAGAAAAAGCCAATCCATATGGACTGGCTTTTTAGTTCGGCAGTATTTACTGATCGTCATCCCCATTGCAATTGCTGTCCACCTTGTCATCCGCTGTTTCAACGGCAGCAGGATTGATCTTGGAATCCTTATCATTGCAATCCACACTGACGCCATAGCCATCCTGATCGAAATCGATTTCGGGGATCGCAGTAGGCTGCTCTTGTTGCTGAGGCACTTCCGTTTTGGTTGGTATTGGCGTGGGCGGTGCTGGAATGATCGTCAGCAGATTCAAATCACCCGATGGCGTTCCAGCAACATTTGAGATAAAGCATTGATCATTGTCTACTTTGCTGTACCACCAAGTACCATCTGCGCTCTTTCCAACCACCTCGACCTGCTCACCTTTCAAAGCAGAATTCACAACTGGATACACTACGCTGGGTCCCTGACGGCAGTTGGCAGGCACTTGGATCACGAGAATGAATGCAATTGATTCAGGTGTAAGCGTGGGCGTGTCTATTAACAACGGGATAATTTCAGGCGTGCCCGGCGTGGCGATCATAAGCGCGGCGGAAGCAGATCCATATTCATAAGCACCAATATCA
>JBBSCM010000455.1:0-2587 GCA_038250295.1 Anaerolineales bacterium
CGGACTCTCACCTGTCGGCTTCCATTCAACATCTTCAGGCAGCATCACTGGCAGCTGGTTTTCGGGTACAGGGTTCCAACCATGCACATCGCAATGGATCATCGGAATCGGCGAGCCCCAATAACGCTGGCGCGAGATCAACCAATCACGATACCGATAATTAACAGACTCCTTGCCAATACCCTGTTCCGCGATCCAATCCAATACCTGCGCGATCCCAGGATTCTTTCTTCCTTTTTCTGTGTTGACCTTCGTCCCGTTCAACAGGCCTGAGTTGACCATTACACCGGGTCCTACATAAGCGGCCTCCATCTCAACTCCACTCGCTTCACTCTGACCTTCGGGCTGGATCACAAAAACGATAGGCAGTTCATACTTTTTGGCAAAAGCAAAATCGCGTTCATCATGCGCGGGCACAGCCATGATCGCGCCCGTGCCATAGGACATCATCACATAATCCGCGATCCAGATCGGCACACGCGCCTGGTTGACTGGGTTGATGGCATACGCGCCGGTGAAGACGCCCGTCTTTTCCTTATCTACTGCGCCGCGTTGTATCTCCGTTTGACGCGCAGCCTGTGCCTTGTATTCTTCAACAGCACTTTTATTTTCTGCCGTGGTAATCTCATTCACCAATGGATGTTCTGGCGAGAACACCATGAACGTCGCGCCCCACAATGTGTCGGGACGGGTGGTAAATATCTCGATATCATGGTTGCCAATTTCTGCCTTGAAGACAACAGACGCGCCTTCTGAACGATCAATCCAATTCGTCTGCAAAGTTTTCACACGTTCAGGCCAGTCGATGCCTTCAAAGTTCAACAGTTCATCGGCATATTTGGTTGCCCTGAAGAACCATTGATCCAGATCCTTTTTGATGACAGGTGTGCCGCAGCGTTCGCAGTGACGGTCATCCCCCCAGACCTGCTCGCGTGCCAACGTGGTATTGCAGTTCGGGCACCAGTCCACAGCAGACATCTTGCGATAAGCCAATCCAGCCTTGTACAATTGAATGAAGAACCATTCCGTCCACTTGTAGTATTCAGGTGACGCAGATACAACCTCGCGCTCCCAATCGAACATCGTGCCCATGGTCTTCATTTGCGTGCGCATACGGTCGATATTTTGGAATGTGCGCTTCATGGGATGCACACCGTCTTTGATGGCCGCATTCTCCGCAGGCAGACCAAACGCATCAAAACCCATCGGGAACAATACGTTGTAGCCCTTCATCCGCATGTAACGCGCGCGCGTATCCGGGGGAATCATCGAAAACCAGTGACCGATATGCAAGTCACCGCTGGGATAGGGCAGCATGGTCAACGCGTAGTGTTTCGGCTTGCTGTTATCGATCACCGAGCGGTAGAGCTTGTCGGCTTCCCATTTATCCTGCCATTTCTTTTCGATGACGTTTGGATTATAGGATTTATCATGCCGCGGCTTCTCTTCTGTTACTGAAGTCTGTTTCACAGCCATGATGGCTTTTTGCTTTTCTTTTGCGGGCACAATCGCTTTCACAGTTATGGGCGCAATCATCACAGCTTTCGCTTTTGCAGAAACCACTTGAATCGCCTTGGTTTTTGGTGTGGCTTTCTTCACCTTGGAAGAAGATGCAGCAACAGGTTTCTTTCCTTTAGGGGACGATTTGGCAACCTTCACGGTTTTCTTCACAGTAGGTTTCTTTACAGTTGCCTTCTTTGCGACAATCTTCCTGGTCTTACTCTTCACAGGCGCGGCCTTAATGACCGTCTTCGTCGCGACCATTTTTCCCTTCGGGGAAGATGTAGTCATGGATTCGATGGCTTTCACAATCTTCCTGGCCGCTTCGATGGTTGATTTTTTGGGAGCAGCTTTCTTTTTAGTTACTTTCTTTTTCGTAGTTGCCATTCTTACCTCTTTATAATTTGGGTGTGTTTCAAATGAGTTGACAAAAAGAACGTCCCGAAGGTTTTGTCGAGAAAATTTGGTCGTTTGTGCCAACCTTCGGGACGGTTTCAACTGAAATGAAACACACCCTTATAATTTATGTCATTGCAAACGAGAGTTCTTCAGCAAGTGAAGCAATCACCAAGTTAGTGAAATTTGTAAACACAAAGGAGGCGTGGAAGCAAAGGCCCTTGTTTCCAGAAGATGGTTTTAATTCGAATGTTCATACGAGCCTCCTTTTCACATTTTGGAGGTGTGGAGCTTGCTCCACACCATCCGCAAGCTGATGGACTCCAAATTAAACAAAAAATCCTTCATCCACACAGGGACGAAGGACGCATAGCGCTCCGCGGTACCACCCAGATTACGTCCAACATGCGACGCCACTTTGGCTGCTATAACGGGCTAGCCCGGTGATGACTACTGCGGATTAATCCACTTTCACCATCACAGTCTCTCTCTCAATACGTTGAGGAGGAACAGGCGAGTTCGGCCTTTCGACTACGCTCAAGGCGTGTCTTTGTGCTCCCGATGAACACTATGCTGGGCTTTCACCTCACTCTCCCAACTCGCTGACGGGATGACCTACTACTCCTGCCATGACTTTCTATATCAATTATGTTTATTATAGCGCAGTTATGGTGGACCCAGAGGGATTCGA
>JBBSCM010000456.1:0-2573 GCA_038250295.1 Anaerolineales bacterium
CATATGCGGGTCAACTCCATGTTCACTTCCCGCATCTTCTCCTGGACTTAGACCTGCTGAGGCCTCGATGACCAACGCCTCCCCTCCGCTATTCTCCAATAAAGGTTCGATGAATTGTTCATATTCCAAACCATTCAAGATAAGCAAATTACTTTCGGCGATCTTAGCCACATCAACAGGCGCGGCTTGATAGGAGTGCGGGTCCGCGCCGAAGGGCAGGAGCGATGTCACTTCAAGGCGGTCACCCGCCACATTTTGGGCAATGTCTGCCAGGAAAGAGGTAGAGGCGAGAACTCTCAAAGTGTTGTCACTGCTTTGAGATGCAGACCCACAACCCGTTAAGAAAAGAGCCGAGAGGGTCAAAATCACGATAATGGAATTGATAATCTTTTTCATTTAGAACTCCTATTTTTTATCCCCCACCGTTTGATGAGGGATGGATTGATTTTCCAGGCAAGCGTTTTAATTTGTGCGGCAGTTCGCGCACAGGCCGAAGAGTTGCAGCCAGTGTTCACTGATCTGGTAACCCGTCTTTTTTGCGATGGATTTTGTGAGAATGTCCAGATCATCCCCCTCAAAGAAGGCTACCTGTCCGCAGTTTTGGCAGAGCAACAAATGCTGGTGACCGTGCCCGGCGGAGATGAACGCCTGGCATCCCATCGGCTGATGTACGCGCTGAATAAGATGCAGTTCTTCGAGTTTCTCCAGTGTGCGATAGACAGTGACAAGTCCCAACGCGCGATATTTTTTGCGGGCCATATCATAGACTTCGACAGGTGTTAGGGCGCGAAGCGATCTTTCGACGATCCCCACCACTGCGCCGCGCGCCCTGGTAATGCGATAGCCATTCTCATGCAATTGGGCGAGCCATATATCAGCGGACATAAGCGCTCTCTTTGTTAATGAAAATCATTATCAATAAGTATAAGAGAGGAAAAGCGATACGTCAAGAGGTCTATTTATTCCAAACCCACTTTGGGTTATATCCTTCTGCACCCGGATTGATGATCTGCCCTGTTTTTATGTTGAGCATCTCCAATCGCGATTCAATCGGAAATGTATCCAACAGGTAAAGATCATAAAGCAGATATTTCCCATCAGGCGACCAATTCAAATTACCATGCAATACTGCGGGCGCATCTGTAATGGCGTGCGCATCACTGCCATCGGCGCGCATGATCCAAATCTGATCACCGCGCGGATTGGCAAGGTCACGCCGCACTACTGAGATGAATTCGCCGTCCGGCGACCATGCTGCAAGGATGTTTTCCATGCTTTCGTTTGGATTTAGATTCGTGATCGTTTCAGCAGCAAGATCATAAAGAAATAGTTGTGTTATGAATTGATCGTGCTTGATAATAATATCTCTTAGCAATATCGATTTACTGTCCGGTGACCATTGCGCTGCCACTTTGAGAGTGTTCTTTATTATACGATTTTCACCGCTTGCAAGATGATACAGCCGAATGCCATCCGATGCGGCATAGCTTAACCATTCTCCATTTGGCGACCAGCGCGGATTTGTGCCCGGCAGGCGGTCTTCTTGAAATACTGATTGAGCTTCTCCGGTTGCAATGTCAAACCACCACAAGGATGACATGCCTGTCGTCGATCCGTCTGCGCTGACAGCCATATGTTCATAAATGACACGTTTACCATCTGGTGACCAAACCGGCCGACCACACTCTGCTTCCTCGCATGAAGCCGCAAGACGATTTTCTGTGCCGTCTGTTTTCATTATCCATAAATTATATTGAATCTCTTCGGTTTGCTCGAAATAAGCGACTTGTTTTTGGTCTGGCGATATTGCGAAATCAACCACACCTCTGGCGGCATTTGTTAATTGACGCGGTTCACTGCCCTTTGTATCCACCATTAACAATTGCTTATGATCGGTTTCATCAGTATTGAGATAAATGATCTGCGCTTCATTTATGGACCCCTGACCTGTTGCCGCTATCGATGGAGATTTACTCCCTGTAAGCTTTGTAACAGCTCCATACGTTAACCCAAATCCTAATAGCAGAACAATCCCTGCGCTGACAACAGGCATAACAGGCGCGAACTTGTTGAACGAATCCATGCGGGTGAATAAACGACTGCTATTCACCATTAACAAGCCGATGACGATCAGCACGACCGCAAGGCCAAGGCTGAATGAAATAATTAACGTCAGTCCCAGCAGAATACGGTTGATCGCGATTGCAACCAATAAAATGGCAATCGCATCCGGGCAGGGGACGAGTCCGCCGCTGATGCCGAGGGTGACAAGCGAACGCCATGTGATGGTTTCAGGAATTTCATGCGAGTGATCGTGTCCATGTTCATGATGATTTGCGTCATGCAAATGATGGTGAGCCTTATCTTGAACTCTCAATGGCGATTTGGCTTTTGTTGTAGAGATATTTTTTATGGTTTTCTTGGTCTCAGCGGCTGGGCCGCGCCATTGCTGAAATCTTTGCCAGAATAAATATAGTCCCAAACCGATAATCATCAAACCCGATACAATTTCGAGCACGGGAATAATGCTGGTTGGCAGTATGTATTGTGATGCCGCAAGTGTAAAAAGGCCA
>JBBSCM010000457.1:0-2566 GCA_038250295.1 Anaerolineales bacterium
CCAATCATCATCTGCGGTGACGGATTCGCTCTGCATCAGCACTTGCATGTGGATGACATCGCCAAAGCATTTGTCGGTGTGATCGGCAAGGAACATACCATTGGGCAAACGTATAACGCCGTTAATCGCGGATACATCACCTGGCTGGATTATCACAAACTTGCCAACAAGGTTCTTGACAGGGATGTGGAATTGATCGGTGTGCCCTTCGAGGATTTGAAAAAACTCAACGTTCCAGAAATGGGCATTCTCGAAGATGAATTTGCCTATAACGCTTATTACTCCTCCGAGCGATTGTTCCGGGATGTGCCTGAGTTCCATCCGCAGATTTCATTGGAACAGGGCATGACCCAGGTCTTTGAAGTGATGGAACGCGAAGGACGAATTCCCAACTCGGATGAATTGAAATGGGAAGATGAAATCATTGCCAAACAAAGAAAAGTGAGAGGATAAAATGAATCCAATTGCGAAGAAACTTGGTTACTCAGCTACTGACCGCCTCGTCATCATCCACACCGATGATATCGGCATGTGTCACGCGTCGGTGCAGGCGTTCAAGGATTTGTGGGCCTTTGGCACGATCACATCGGGTGCCGTCATGGTGCCATGTCCGTGGTTTCCTGCGGTGGCGCAGATGTGTCGTGAAAATCCCGATATGGACATGGGAGTCCATGCGACGCTCAACGCGGAGTGGGATAACTATCGGTGGGGACCTGTCTCCGAAGCAGGAGCAGGTTCAGGCTTAAGAGATGAAGCGGGCTACTTCCATCAATGGCATCAGGCTGTGTACGATAACGCCAAGCCTGAAGAAGTCGATGTGGAAGTCAACGCGCAGATCGAAAAAGCGCTGATGGCAGGCATCGATGTCACGCATGTGGATTCGCACATGGGCACGATCATGAATCCGCTGTTCATTCAATCGTATATTCAAGCCGCCGGGAGCAGGCGACTTCCGAACATGCTGCCGCGCCTGAACGCAAAGGGCGTCAACATGATGGGCATCGGCAGTGATGAGCAGGCGATGTATGCGCCGATCATGCAGCAGCTTGAAGCGATGGGTGTTCCCATGCTCGAAGGAATCGTTTCCATGCCGCTTGAACATGGCAATGACCATATAGGTGTTGCAAAGAATTTGTTGAGCGGGCTGCCTGCGGGAATTACACATTTCATTTTGCATCCCTCGATTGATACACCTGAACTGCGTGCGATTGCGCCTGATTGGGAAGCGCGCGTTGCGAATTACAATGCGTTCATGAGCGATGAATTGAAGAAGTTTATTGAAGGCGAAGATATTAAGATGATCGGGTACCGCCAAATCCGTGAAGCCATGAGGAACTGAAATGACAATCTCTGAATTCAAGACCAGCACGAAAACACGCGTCATGTTCGCGTTGACCAGCCTCGGTGTGGCGACACCCGCCGAAGCCATCTCAGGCATCATCGCGTTTTATATTGTGGATGTGAAAAACCTGCCCGCCACCTGGTACGCGACCTTTTGGTTTTTTTACACGCTGTACAACGCGGTCAACAATCCCGTGCTGGGTTATTTCTCAGACCGCACCCGCTCACGTTGGGGCAGACGCCTGCCCTACATTTTATTTGGCGGCTTGCCCTATGCGGTTTCATTTGCGTTGATCTTCAGTGTGCCTTTCGATGGAAAGGATAATCCCATTGCCTTGCTCACGTATTTTGGAATCGCGATCATCATTTGGGAAGGGTTGTACACCGCGCTTGCCACAGGCTACTATGGATTACTGCCCGAAATGTTCGGCGCTCACGAAGAGCGGACCGACGCTGCCGCGAAGATGAATATTTTCCAGACCATCGCTTTGGTCTTGGGCGCGGCGCTGCCTCCCCTGCTTGCCAGTATTCTTGGATGGAGCGGCATGGCAACCGTGCTGGCAGTCATCTCGGTCATTGCGATATATGTTGGGTATCCATTCCTGTTTGAACGCAAAGACTTAAAGACCGATACCAGCTTCCCGTTCATCGATTCGTTGAAAGCAACATTCTTCAATAAAAGTTATCTCATGGTGACGGGTTCGCAGACCATGCGTTTCTTCGGGACGGGCGTCCTGCAAACAGGTATGCTCTTTTATTTGAAATACAGCCTGAAAGTGGATGAAGGTCTCGCTACCGTCATTCTCGGCATTGCATTCCTGATCGCCATGTTCTCGCTGTATCCCTGGCGAAACTGGGTGGCGAACAAGATCGGCAATCGCAAAACGCTTATGCTTGCAAATCTCTTCATGATCCTCGGCATTGTGCCGATGGGATTTGCGCCCAACGTTTATTTCACGTACGCCGCCGCAATCATCGTCGGCATTGGGCTGGGCGGACTGGTGCTGATCGGCGATATCATTCTTTCAGACGTGATCGACGAAGACGAAGTGAAGACGGGTCATCAGCGCGCGGGCATGTATTTTGGTATGAGCGGTTTCATCATCACTTTGAGCGGCTTGCTGGTCTCCTCCGTTTTTGGTTTGGTCATGCCAGCCTTTGGCTACGATACCCTGCTCGAAGTCCAGCCTGCAAGCGTGGAGATGGGCTTCCGCGTTTTTCTAAC
>JBBSCM010000458.1:0-2545 GCA_038250295.1 Anaerolineales bacterium
CGGTACTGGTAACGGTGTCGTCAATTCTCATTGCACCTGCGGCAGGATAATACGTTATCTTACGCGTGATCGAGCCGCCAGAGGTTTTGTCCACTTCATAGACTCCGCCCGCAGCATAGATGGTCTTTGTTCCGCTTGGGTTGGTCTTCTTCACAAGGGTTCCATCGCCATTATACTGGAATGATGTCGTCTGGCTGTTCACAGTCACTGAGATCAGGCGGTTTTCGGCGTCGAAGGTTTGGGTATAGGTGAGTCCGCCTTCTATGCGTTGAGTCATATTGCCATTGGCATCGTAGGTGTAGCTTTCGCCGCTGGAGAGGGCGGTCACCGCATGTTTGTGGGCTGCATTGCTAGCTCCGCAGTTGGCATGCCGCTGCTGATCAATTTTTCTGAAAGGCGCAGAAAATTTTTGAGACCTTCGATCATGCTTTCACCTTTATTGTTACTCCGTTTGTCATTTTTTGCAGGTCAGACGGAGTTAATTCAAAGATGGCATTTGGCGTGCCTGCCGCGGCCCAGATGACTGGATATTGTTGAAGGTCTTCATCGAGATAAGTTTCCATTGTCTTGTTATGACCAATCGGAGGCACACCGCCTATGGCAAAGCCTGTAACGGATCGCACGAAATCCACATCTGCGCGTTTGATGGATTCGCCCGCATACTCGCTGATGCGTTTTTCGTCCACGCGATTTGCGCCGCTGGTCAGCACCAAAATAGGTTTGCCGCTGGTCTTGCCCTGAAAGATAAGCGATTTGACGATTTGCCCAAGCTCGCATCCAGCGCGGTCTGCTGCTTCCTGCGCCGTGCGTGTTGACTCGGCGTGCTCTATCACTGTATATTTGTAACCGAGTGAGAAAAGCAGGTCTTGTATTTTTTGTGCGGAGGGGGAGAGTGTTGTCATTCGTCAATTATAGCGGGAACCTTTATAATTACACAGGTTCGCATAATTTACTCAACCAAAGTTTAATATTTACCAACAATTTGTGCTGAAAATAATAATTATTTATGAACAAGCGATAATCCATGCCTACACAGGAAGAGATCTATAAAACCGAAGGCGATAAATATGAAGCGCTCATTGCTCGTGAGGATCATCAGGGAAATATTCTGCGCGCCTTACGTGAGATCACGCCACTGGAGCATCGCGTCGTTCTGGACCTCGGAGCTGGTACGGGCCGATTGGCCTGTCTCCTGGCTCCGTATGTTTCTCAGATCCGCGCCTTTGATATTTCAGAAGAGATGCTGCGAGTGTGCCGTGAAAAGCTGACGGCGAGTGGGCTAACCAACTGGCAGGTGGACGTGGCTGACCATCGTCAACTGCCAGTGGACGATGCTTCTGCGGACCTGGTCCTCTCAGGCTGGAGCGTGGCTTACCTCGCAGTGTGGAATCCCGACTCGTGGCGGGCTGAATTGGAAAAATGGCTGGGCGAAATGAAACGCGTCTTAAGACCGAACAGCCATATCGTCTTGTTTGAATCGCTGGGCACGGGGGTCGAGTCACCCATTAAGCTGGAACATCTCAAGGATTATTATCCCTGGCTGGAAGAAATAGGATTCCAAAATAAATGGATCCGCACCGATTACAAATTCGACTCGCTCGATGAAGCCGAATACCTCTCACGCTTTTTCTTTGGCGATGAATTGGGCGATAAGGTGCGGCAGAATCATTGGGTCATCCTGCCTGAATGTACGGGCGTGTGGTGGATGAAAATATAGTTATGTTATCCCGCAGTTGAATAATATCCCCTTTGGGGACTGCGGGATAAACTTTTATTTATTCCTGCTCCAGTTCGCCTAGCAGTTGTACTGCGGGGTGGACCTCTGCTTACTCCTGTTTTTTGAACCCATTTCTAATTGCCATAACCAAACCAACCAGGATCAATAAAATACTTGCGCCTGCGAACAACCATTTGACTGTGGTCAAAAGGATTAAGAGCCATGCTAAAGCTGTGGGCTGGGATGGAAATATCGAAACCAGAATCACAATACAGATATTTTCAAGCAAGTCAAAGAACCATGCGCCGAGCGGCATGATGTTGTACTTTCGCATGGGACTGTTGGATGCAAAGCCGCGCTGGAATAACCATGAGATCAGAAGCCCAAAGAAGAAAAGATAAACAATAGGGTACACAATATCCACGGTGAGTTCCACGTTGCGGTAGAACGGGCGGCCGTATTCGCCGTATCTTTCGATCATGCCGAAGATCTTTTCTGGCGTTGCGAACATCATTAAGTCCAGCGGCTGTACGCCGCCCTGTCCATCCTGCATCATGCCCTGGATGAGCGGCAGCAGAAAGCCAGAGAAGAAGACATCCAAAAATAACAGGACGATCACCAGCCAGCCTTTGGCCCAGCCATAAAACTTCTGAGATAAGTTTTGTATCATTATTTCTCTCCAGTTAACTCACCTTACGCAGAATCAAGGTAATCATGTCGTTGCGAGGGCGCTCTTTCTCTTCGCCCGAAGCAATCTCCCACTCGACGAGGAGATTGCTTCGTCGGAAAGTGCAAATGCCCTCCTCGCAACGACATTGCGTAAGGTGA
>JBBSCM010000459.1:0-2522 GCA_038250295.1 Anaerolineales bacterium
ATGTAGTTTTGCCTGCGCCGTTTGGCCCTAAAAAACCAAACACCTCACCCTGCTCTACTTGCAGGGTGAGGCCTTTCACTGCGGCTTGCTTGCCAAATTCTTTTCTTAGGTTTTCGGTCTTGATCGCTGGGATGCTCATGAATTTATTTTAACCTGAATCCGGGATAAGGATTTGGGACGCGGATGAACGCTGATTACGCTGAAAAAAGAAAAAATCTGCGTTTGTCTGCGTAATCAGCGTCCTAAAAGATTGTTGTGGTTTACCCCAAACTGACATTATTTTATTCAATAGCGAAAGTATGTAGTCCAAAGTCTCTTGACTTTGGACTACACGTGTGAGAAAAATTAATTTACGGCAGAGCGTCCGCAATATCAAATGCAGCGGACGTATCATTGCCTGTGCCGCTGATGGCATATACGATTCCATCCTTGACCCACAAGAGCGCATATTCCGGTGAGTGATTGGATTCACGCAGGATGAGTTTGCCGGTCACACCGTCCACAGATACATCGGAATAGGTTGCCGCGTTGCGCGGGATGGGAATCACGAGGGTGGAGGTCCAATCTATGGTGCTGGTGAAGGCTGCCGCTTCCTCTTGAGTCATGCCGGTGAATTCCAGGCCGATCTGTGCAAGCTGGGCTACGTCCACGCCATCGGGAGCATTGACCAAAGGACTCCGCATCTGAGTAAAGATGATGCAGTCAGGATAACTTTCACGTGGGCCTTCCACCTCAGGCGCATCCATTTTAGGTTCGGGGCAGGTCCCAAACGCAGCGCTGACAGCGGATGGAATGCTGACTTCAATTTCTGCGCCGTCAATTGCCTGCGGCAGGACCAGGTCACTGCGGCCGGCGGCTTCGATCAATGCCTGAGCTTTGTCCCGGTCAACAGTCAACGCAAAGGCAGATGAATCGGTTACATAGATTTTCGAGGGCGCTGAGTCTGCAGGCAGGCGGACGTTAAATCCCGCGCTTGTGCTGGCATCACTTGCATTGGCAGCAAGGACAGGTTCACCGGGTTCATCGGTCACGACCGTTGAATCTGAGATCAGCGCGCTCAACTGACTGCCCAGGGCTTCGTTGCCGGTCATGTTTTCCAAACCGGTCGAGTCAATCGACAGCACTTCCACCTGTTGAACACGGAACAGGTTCAATAGCTGGCCTGCAAAGGCGCGTGTCGTGGGGAATGCCATCAATAAGGTAATCGCCAGAACGGTAATCGCGCCGGCGCGTAGAACGGGAAATGAAAACCACTTTTTTAACATGGATGTCTCCTTTTGTTTCAAATATTGTGAGGTAAAACGGTTCCAGGCAAATCGGACAGATGGCACGGGTTCTGTTCCCGGAGTCAAAAACGCCAGTCGATTCGCGAGACGAAGATGCGTCTGCTTCAATTGATTCAACTGCGCCCGGCATTCGGCACAGGCTTTCAAATGACGAAGAAGATTATCATCCAATTCTCCATCGAGGGATGCGCGCAGCTCCCCTTCGGTCAGATGTTTCTTCATGCTTCCTCCTGGGCAAGCGCCCGATAATACTCTTCGAATTCGCGTTCGGCTCTCACCAACAACGGTCCAATGGATGTGGGGGAAAGCCCAAGGATGCCGGCGATCTCCTTGTAGGACAGGCCCGAATATCTCAACATCAACAACTGCGACTGCCGCTCGTTCATCTTCGCCAACGCCTGACGCGCAAGGTCTTGTGCCTCTGCCTGTATATGCAGTTCGACAGGGCGCGTTTCAGGAGCTTCGTCAAGGGCAAATCTTCCTGCCTCGATCTCGTAGCGTTCGCGCCGTTTATAACTGCGGATCGAACGCAGCCCGAGGTTGGTCGCCACTCGATACAGCCATCCGCCCATTTGGAATCCATTCTCTTTATAAGGCCGCCGCTCATACAGGCGCAGAAATGTCTCCAGGGCCAGATCTTCAGCTTCGGCAGGGTCACCCACAAGTCGCTGCAGGATGCGATAGACATACGCCCAATATTCCTTGAAAAGGGATTCGAACTCCTGCGAGTCTGACTCAGCCCCGGCTGTTTCCAGCAAATCGGATCTGCGCTTCTTCATTAACTGAATCATACTCTTTTACAACCGGTTTTGGTCATTGTCGATTGGGCCTGTTCCACCTATATAACCCCGCTCGAGTTGATAATGAGACAGTAAAAACATATGTCGTTGCGAGGAGCGGAGCGACGAAGCAATCTCCATACCGTGTTGGAGATTGCTTCGTCGGGAAGAACATCCTCCTCGCAATGACGTGAAATTTTACGAAAACCTCACCGCTTCACACCTTTCGCAATCCGGCCGGTTACATAAGAACACAAAGGGATTTGTCTTTAATTGATCTACAACAACTTTGATCATACTCTTGAGATGCACGGCCTGCACAAGCGCATTACCGATTTCCACGCGGCGGGTGTATTTTTCGACAAGAGGCTCAATGGCATTGAAGCCTTCTGAATCCCCGGGGAAGCCGGGGCACTCCACCACGCGGTCCTGCGTCAACGCCCAGCGGATAAATTGC
>JBBSCM010000460.1:0-2478 GCA_038250295.1 Anaerolineales bacterium
GTGAAGTCCGCTTTAATGGCACGTTCCGACAGGGCCGCTCCGCAGTTGGGACAATTAAGAGCTTTCATGGCAAATCTCCTACGAGATTATACGATACTCGCCTTTCACAAAATCAAGTTTTGCACTCCAGGCTTATCCCCCTCTTCAAACGACATGGGACTGAACCCGAAATCCTTCTTTGCTTCGGCATAGCTAAAATCTTTATTTTCGTTCAGACGCCAAGCCTGCTCGTATTACAAGAACTCGGAGATCTGCTTCGCAAAATCTCCGAGTTCTTTGGATCACACACGTAGCAATGTTGTCACTGCAATATCTTCGTCAATTTCCTCCCAGTGAATGCCAATTCCATGCGCAATGAAACGCCATTTGTTGCGCTGCTCGGGGGTTGCGTTTCGCAATCGTGGGAACCATTCCAATGGAACAGATACCTCGCGTCCATCGGAAAGGCTGACAAGCATGGCATCCTCTGTGAAACGGACATCCAATGCAAGAACTGATGTTGGGCTAAGTGTTTTTGGGCTGTTCATACCATTTCTCCAGGAAGAATTCCACGTTTTCTTCCACCAACTCACGACCCTGACGAAGTTCCTTTGAATTATATCCAACTGCCCACACCAACTCAATTGGCGAAAGCCAAAACTTGGCGGCATTTTCGGCGCTTTCCACGTGAATATGGGGCGGCTCATTATTTTCCTTGCTGAAAAAATAAAAGCGGTGGCGTCCAATTAATTTGACTGTAGGCATATTTAATTATACTCCCATGTTCTGAACCATCTGCTGCAACTCCAAGCTTATCCCCTCTTCAAATGCCAGTGGACTAAAGCCAAAGTCCCTTTGCGCCTCCGTATAACTAAAATCCTTGTTCTCGTTCAAGCGCAAGACCTGTTCGGCTTTGATGGGCAATCGAATATGAAGCCGCTCAAAAAAACTTAGCATATTTACAACAGGTTTGGATGGCAGATAAATTTTCAATACGCGCTTGTTCAATTGTTTCGCAATCGTATCAATGAGTTGATTGTATGTCAGTGAATATCTGCCCGCGATGTTATAACTTTTTCGAATTGTGTTTTCAGAATCCAAACAACTTACGACAGCCTGTGCCACATCATCTACATAGATGGGCTGCTGTAAATAATTTCCATCGCCAAAGACTGGAACCATTGGGGAATATTTCATAAAGCGGATTAATCGCCACATATTACGGTCACGTGGGCTGCCATAGATCATCGTCGGGCGCAGGATCGTATATTTTAATCGGCTGGTCTCAATGGCAAGCTCCGCATCAACACGGACTTTCTTGCTATTTGCATTGAGCTGCGTAAAAACAGCTGTTGTGCTGATAAATATCGCGCGCTCAATCCCGGCAGTGATTGCGGCGCTGATGATCGAGTCTGCGTGGCCGAAGCCGAGGGATGCAATATTGACGAGCGCATCCACGCCCTGCATGGCAGATGATAATGACTGCGAGTCAGAAACATCTCCCAAGACCCACTCGATCCCAGACCCGTCCTGAGCGGAGACGAAGGATGAGGAAAGCAGTGAACGGTCGCTTGTGGAGCGATAGAGACAGCGGACTTTGTATCCGCTGGCCAATAACAATGGGACAACGTGTGAACCAGTGAATCCAGTTGCGCCTGTGACGAAGACTTTCATGGCTTCACCAGATTTTCAAGCAGCTTCAATGTTTCATTCAATTTATCGCGCCGATCCAAATGCTTGACCAAATAAGCGCGCGCGTTTAATCCCATTTGTTTTACGCGCTGCGAGTCTTTTGAAAGTTCGAGAATTGTTTTTGCAAGCCGTTCATCATCCCCAGGTTGGACAAATACTCCCCCATCTGAAGATTCGATCACATCACGGATAACACCGTCGATCACAAGCACGGTCCCACGGGCAGAGGCCATATAATCAAAAACCTTATTTGGGTATGTTGTGCGAAACATGGGAACATCCTGAAGAATCGCAAGGCAAACATCCGCGGACGAAATCACAAGCGGCATTTCTTTTTTGGGGCAAACGCCCGCGAAGATCAGGTTGGTCAATTTCATTCGTTTTGATTCTAATTCGAGACGTGCACGTTCCTTGCCATCACCAAAAAGCACAATGCGAATGTAATTCTCTTGATTTAACCTGGCCGCCGCGCGCAGGATGGTGTCAATATCGTTGGCTTGTCCCAATGCGCCCGCATAAAGCACAACGAACTTATCTTCCAATCCCAATTTTTTGCGGAAGGATGAGCCATCCATGTTCGGATTGAACATGTCAATATCTGTGCCATAAGGGATGTATGTGACCTTATTCTCAGGCACGCCTTTCCCGAGCATATATTCCTTATATGCAGGCGAGTTGACGATGATATGAGTAGCCCGAGCATATAAAAAATTTTCCAGCCAGCGCGCCAACGCAATCACAATCGGGTTTTTCAGCACGCCCATGCTCACACCGAACTCGGGCCACAAGTCACGGACTTCAAGTAAA
>JBBSCM010000461.1:0-2457 GCA_038250295.1 Anaerolineales bacterium
AAAGATACTGGCGGCCATGACAGAATAAAAAATGAAGCCAAACAACAGAAATTGAACTCCGCGCTTCATGAACAAAGCTTCAGCCTGTTCACTGTCCGAACGGCTGATCTGCTGAAATACTCTGAGCAGACCCACTCCAGCCAGCATGGACAATGACAACAGCGCGATGCCTTCTCCGCCGCGCGGGTCAACGAGATAGGCAATGACAATCCAAGTGATCAGGAAAAATTTGTTTTGCTTCACCATCACCCAAATGCCGATGATCGCAAGGATTAAAGTGGGAACAAATAAATAATCTCCAAGCCCGTCGAATTTAAGAATCGCCAGGTAAGATTCGAGAGTCCGCTGGCTGGTTTGTCCCGCGGAAATGAACGGCTGCAAACCATGCCGTGATAAAACGATTCCCCACCAAGGCGCAGTTAACAAAGCTACACCCAGGCCAATATATATAGCCGAAATAATTCCGCGTTTGTATCGCCCGTAAAATGCAAAGATCAACGCGCCGCCAAGTGCAGCGTGCAAAGCTGTCTGCGGGTGACTCAACACTGCGCCTGCGCCAAAAAGAATGGTGAGGGCGAGATGAGGGTGCGTCGCACCTGACAGTTGAGTTTCTTCTGTTAAATCAGTTTGATCTTCTCGATTTGACTTGCCTCGTTGAGTAAGGTGCGACGCACTTTTAAATAACATAACAGCCTGCCACAACATCAACAGCAAAAACAATATTCCAAATGCGCGTGTAATGCCTCCTCCCATTACCTGCCAGATGAATGCGCGTGGCGAAAGAGCGTAGATCATTACAGCCAATGCAGCGGTCATTCGGGAGGGGAGAATCTGCTCGGCAAATTTATAAAAGACAAAAATGGAGATGGTGTTGACCAATGCCGGCAGCCAGAGCAATAGCTGTAGTTCAGAAACAGGTAACAGACTTGAAAGGGAAGCGGCGGCATAAAATCCAAATGGAGGGTAAGCGAAGGGAATCTCTGCATGGTTATATGATGTAACTTGAGGCAGAATAAAATGATGCATTTTCAGGTCGCGGATCATGGTATAGAACATGCCGCCGTCGTTGAGCGGAAATCCATTTGTGATAACGGGATAAAAGCGGACGATGGCGCCGAAGAGCAGCGCGACAAAAAGTAAAAGCGCGGGCCAATCGAGTTTACGATTCATGCAAGCCTCATTGTTTTTAATAATATCGATCAAAAAGTAACCCTTGAATTTTAATGCTTTTATGTGATTATCCATATACAGGTTTTATCCAAACCTTGACATCCCTTTGCTTCCACAGATAATTACGCAGATCACCCCAACCTGTAAAGGAAAGTACTCATGCCATCCTTCAAACAAACATTCTGGAAAATTTGGTATCAATACATCAGTGGACGTATTGGCAGTGAGCCCGTCACCTTTCTAAATTACGGGTACTGGCCTCCTGAAGGTGAAACACTCACACTTGAGCCCGAGGATGAATCCAACCGCCCCGCCATTCAGCTTTATCATCATGTCGCAAGCGGTTGGGATCTCGCTGATAAGGATGTACTCGAAATCAGCTGTGGACATGGAGGCGGCGCATCATTTGTAAAGCGCTATCATCAACCCGCTTCATACACCGCCATTGATCAGAATCCCAGGGCAATTCATTTCAACCGTAAAACGCACGCCTCACTGAACATTGATTTTCGTACAGGCGACGCGCAGGCTTTGGACTTTCCTGATGGTCATTTTGATGCGGCTATAAATGTGGAAGCCTCGCATTGCTATCCCCGCCAGGATTCTTTCTTTCGCTCCGTATATCGCGTTCTCCGCTCCGGCGGCCATTTGCTTTATGCCGATTTCCGCCCTCCCGCCGATGCCCCTCAGCTTGAGCGTGACATCCATGAGGCAGGATTTGAAATAAAGTCAAAAATAGACATCACGTCCCATGTACTCAGCGCGCTAAAACTTACCAGCGAACGCTATCGTGAACTTGCACATAAATTTTCCCCTAAAATTTTCCACAATCTAATGGAAACGTTCGCCGCAGTGGAAGGGACGAGTATCTTCAACAGTTTCGTAAATGGCGAGCGGAACTATTGGTCATACCAGTTGATGAAGCCAGCTTGACGCTTCTCTCTTAACCTTTGGCCTGCTCGGTTGCCCCAAATATTTTTCAAGCCTTGACATCCCTTCATTTTTGCAGATAATTACATTAATCAAATTAAAGGCAGTGACAGAGGAAAGTAGACTGGCAGAAGCCGCCAGAGATGTGCAAGGAAGTTGTTGAAATTGCACTCGACCGAAATCAGTTGAAGTTCCCTCTCGAGCCGTGAAGGTGAACGTACAGCGAGATTAATCTCGCGCTACCGTGTAGTCTGAACCGTATTCTCAACGTTATTCGAGAAGCCGATGAATGTCGGCGCAAAGTGCATTGTCCTTCGACTTCGCTGAGGATGATGAATTTGGGTGGTACCACGAGAC
>JBBSCM010000462.1:0-2436 GCA_038250295.1 Anaerolineales bacterium
AATTCAGCTGGATTAACCCGTTTGTTATTCATAAGCGCCTACTGATATTTGAATAAAAAATCTCAAGATTCATATGTCGTTGCGAGGGCGCTCTTGCTCCGCATGTTTTCGCGGCCCGAAGCAATCTCCTTGCCGAGTTGGAGATTGCTTCGTCGGGAAGGGCATCCTCCTCGCAATGACGGAAGTTAATAATCATACTGACTGATATCCAATATTTCATTAGAGAGGAAATATGTCTGCGCGGGCAGGAGCAGGTGTTTGCGCTTCCAGGTGGCATAAACAGTTGTGCAAGATGAGCGCGGTAATCGGTTTATAAGCGCCGAGTCATATAGCATAATGGATTGATTGGTGATCCTTTCGATGACCGTCCAATGGTCGTGATAACCTTTTAATCCCAAAATGATGGCGCGGCCAGGAGTCCCGTCTAAAAACCATTGCATGGATTTCCAAAATGCGGTCAGATCGGGGTTATGCACCCCGCGCCATGGGATTCTCACATTTGAAATGCGTTGCTTGCCCACAACTTTGTCCAATATCAATAGCATTTCCGTATGGATAATTCCCCCGATCAACAGCTTGCTTAATAATTTTCGGCGCGCTAGAAAATGGATGAGGTCATCGAACAGCTGTTGTGTTTCCCAATCCGATGAGTGATTAATAAATCTTTCCGCATTAATAATACTGTATAAACCGCAAAGCGAATCCAGGCCGCCTTGTTGAAACGGAGGAAGTCCCAATGTTGGTTTTGAATAGGTTGCCATAATAAAACACCTACCATTAATGCGAGAACCTTAAGAATATTCCCTCTTTATGCAAGATGTTGCAGACTCGACCATCAAGCCTGCAACATCTTCTGATTTACTTGTTCATTCGAAATTTATTCTTCACCATTCATCTGACGATAAAGTGACCGCAGGTTGCGCCGATGTAAAGTCTCTGCGAGGCCGCCGAGATATACGCGGCTTTTTCCGCATTCCTCGATCGTGATGCCCTCGAGGTACTCGTCCACGTTCTTGCGTTTGCCCGCGGATTTTACAGCCTTTTTGATGTTGTTCAAATAATTCGTATTTTCTTTTACAGCCGCATCGATCTCGCCGCGCAGGATGATGTCGCCATGGCCCTGGATGATGTTTTCCAGTCCCATGCGCCCAACTTTCTTGATCGACGCAAGCATATCGTCTATATCTCCGTCCACGATATAAGGCAGCGACATAAAAGAATCACCAGCAAAGAGCACGCGGTCCTCTTCCACCAGCACGGAAATACCATCATCGCTGTGGCCAAATGATTGGGAGAAGACCAGATTCTTCTTCCCGACGCGCATGGTCAATTCACCGGAAGCAAACGTCAGATGGGGAGGAACGATCTTTACCTGTCGCAGATTCGGGTTCTGTTTGCGGGCTGCTTCCAGAGAGGGGATACCCCGTTCGATCAAAAGTTCGCGGCATATGGCGTGACCAATCACGGTGGCACCGGGGAAGAAACAATTGCCCCAGGTATGATCCGCATGATAGTGCGTATTGATCACATAACGCACCTGGACACCCAATTCATGTTCGATAAACTCGCGCATCCCCAATGTCTCTTCGGGCAGGGCCAGCGTGTCGATAACCACTGCCCATTGCGGCCCAACGATGACGCCGGCAGTCACCTGGGCATAAACTTCACTTTGAAACCAAAAAACATTTTCCGAAACTCGCTCGCGATGCATACATCAACCTTGTTCATGGATTTATTCTATATTATTAATAGCACACAATAGCCAAAATTTCAAGTTGACTAGACAAATTGGTTGAAAATAGACTTCTAAAAGTGGATATTTCCAGAAATAGAGCGGAACCACTTTGTTTTGCAGAATCAAAAAAGAGTTGATTTATAGTGTCAACTCTTTTTTGAGATTGTGTAAACCAGCTAAATATGTATCGGAGTTCCATCTGCGCCGTGGGCCGCTTCCATCAACACTTCTGATAGCGTTGGGTGCGCGTGGACGTTTCGCGCAATTTCATGCGGCGTAAGTTCCATCATTCGCGCGAGAGTCAGCTCGGGGAGCAGTTCGGTCACTTCGGGGCCGATCATGGATGCGCCGAGCAGCTCGCCGTATTTTTCGTCCACAAGAATTTTTACAAAGCCGCCGTAATCGCCCATGCCCAGCGCCTTGCCGTTGGCTTGAAATGGAAAGCGGCCGATCTTTACATTATGCCCGCGTTCCTTAGCCTGCGCTTCTGTCATTCCAAATGACGCGATCTGCGGCTGGCAGTATGTAGCGCGCGGCATCATTTCATAATCAAGCGTGACGGTTTCATGTCCGCCAATATGTTCGGCACAGATAATACCCATTGCCGAACCGACATGTGCCAGCATGAGTTTGCCGGTCACATCGCCAATAGCCCAAATGCCGGCAACGTTTGTTTGCATCTTTTCATTGATCTCAACGAA
>JBBSCM010000463.1:0-2412 GCA_038250295.1 Anaerolineales bacterium
TGCACAGACCATCCGCTGCGCCGATTAGGTTTAAGGAAACTTCAGTATTCCCGGTGATTCTGCCATCCCTACACAAATTGTGATAAATGCCTGAAACTATCGTTCAGCGCTTTTTCCCATGACTGAACATGGTGGTACAACTCGACAGACGCATATCCGGAAAAGCCATTGTCCGTTAAAGCCTTGAAACTGGAGGCAAAATCGAGCGTTCCCTCGCCCGGAATTTCATGAAAATGAACAACTCCTGTTAACGTGTTAGCGACCATTTTGTCAACCAGCAATTGGCCATCCGCGTTTTTCGTGCTTCTCAAATAGATCAGGATCGGTCTTGCTCGTTCAAGTACGTCGTAGCTCAGCCCGGGCACTGAAATCAGATAAGTGAAAATTTCATCATCGAAGGGAGTTGAACCTGCGAACAGTTTGTTATAGTCCACATAGACTGGGGCCTGTGAGATGTTCGCGGAATTCAGGATGGTTTCGATGCGCTTTTCCTGATTCCGGCCCGGCTTTACATCGTAAAAATAGATCGGATGATTTCTGTCAACCAACAAATAATCTGCGTATTCAGGGAAGTACACCAGGTAACTTGCAAAATCCATGTCGAATTGCATATTTTCCGAAGCCTTCAAAATTTTCAGGTTATACCCTTCTCTAGCATCGGAAATATGCATGTAGCGTGTATAAGGAGCCGCTTGACCCAGTGCGGAGACGTAATCCTTCTCCGAGCAATACATGTGACAGATGTCCACATGTAATTGGAACTTGGGCGAGCTGACCTCATTGATAAGGCTCAAGCCCTGCTCCACTGTTTCGATGAACATGCCCGGCTCCGGCTCGATCAACAGGGTAATATCTTCGTCATCCCTAACAGCCCGCAAACACTCATGGATGCTATCCACAAGAAGCTCACGCGGGTTGACGGATGGGTTGGTTACGTGTTCGTCCCGAATGAAGCCGCTTCCAAATGTGACCAGCGAAACGCCCAGCTTGCGGGCAACGTCAATTCCCCGCCTGACGAGGTCAATGCGGCGTTTTCTGCCCGCCAAGTCGGGACTCATCAGGGACGGTTCATGCGGTCTGGATGGAGTGAAAAAATGGGATGCGGTTGCTACACAAGCGGGTTGTACCCCAACGGTCTCAAATCTCTTTTTAATGGTTGCGAGGTATTCATCGGTGATATTAAACGGATTGAACTGGTCGCGATGAAATGAAAGTTCGATGCCCGCATACCCCGCTTTGTCTACAACTTCGATTGAATCTAAAAAATCCAGATCCGTTAAGCCAAACGTGCTGTAACTTAGTTTTATCATTGTTACTGCTCCCAAAAAACCAACTTGCGTTGCCGTCGCAAGGTCTTTCAAGGTCGCGGTTTGTTTTGCGTCTTTGCTTGCCCGGCAACTTGCGATTTTACCATGCGGTTATTGTAAATCAGTTTTGTCGGTGATGGAGTGAGAGGCGGGCTCCCTCTTCAGCAGGGTGAGGGTCTTTGGCGGACGGCAAAACCAGAACGGAAAAACTCATCTACAAGCTTTTAGTGCACACTCTTCAGCATACGTTGGTCCCAGAGAAATGCTTTCGTTTATAATCATCTTCATTATGACCAAGCAAAAAGTGGTTGTCGCCATGTCTGGCGGTGTGGACTCCTCGGTAGCCGCGGCCCTGCTCAAACAGCAGGGCTATGATGTTACCGGCATGATGCTGCGCCTGTGGTCTGAGCCTGGCAAGGAAGAATCCAACCGCTGCTGTACGCCTGATGCGATGGCTCAGGCGCGGCGCGTGGCGGCGAAACTTGATATTCCATTTTACGTGGTCGACGCAAAAGACGTTTTCAAAGAAACAGTTGTGCAATATTTTCTGGATGGATATGCTCGCGGAGAAACACCGAATCCATGCCTGATCTGCAACCGTCAGATCCGCTGGACGTTTTTGCTTGACCACGCGCTCGCGCTCGGCGCGGAATATATGGCGACTGGTCAGTATGTGCGAAGACAAGTTGCAGACGATGGCCGCGTGGAATTGCTTCGCGCTGTGGATCATTCCAAAGATCAATCCTACGTTTTGCATGTTCTGACTCAGGATAAATTAAGGCACGCGCTTTTTCCAGTTGGTAATTATCCCAAGCCTGAGATCCGCGCGATTGCTGAGTCGTTTGGTCTGTCCACGGCTTCGCGAAAAGATTCTCAAGACCTGTGTTTTCTTGCTGGTGACGATTACCGTAATTTCCTTCAGCGCAACCTGCCTGAAATATTGAAGCCTGGCGAAATCGTAACGACTGACGGCAGGAAGGTTGGTCAGCACAATGGACTGGCGAACTACACGATCGGTCAGCGCAAAGGATTGAATGTTGCATCACCTGTCCCTCTCTACGTCATTACGAAACACGCATCACGCAATACTCTTGTCGTTGGAACA
>JBBSCM010000464.1:0-2364 GCA_038250295.1 Anaerolineales bacterium
GCCATCTCAAACTGGACAGCACAAAAAATCAAACAAGCCTGGGGGCGCGAGTCACAGGTGATCTATCCGCCAGTGGATGTGAATAGATTTTCACCTGCAAAAGAACGCGACGATTTTTATCT
Source organism: Anaerolineales bacterium (assembly GCA_038250295.1). GTDB lineage: Bacteria > Chloroflexota > Anaerolineae > Anaerolineales > Villigracilaceae > Villigracilis. Next base: position 123 of record JBBSCM010000464.1, read on the forward strand.
TTTCGTTGCCAGGCTTGTCCCCTACAAAATGACAGCCGAGATCATTAAAGCGTTCAATGAATTGAAACTAGCTCTCATCATCGTTGGTGATGGACATGAAATGCCGCATCTGCAAAAAATAGCAAAGTCCAACATCAAATTATTGGGGTATCAACCCGATTCAGTGGTGACTGACCTGATGAACCGCGCCAAAGCCTTTGTGTATATGGCTGTCGAAGATTTTGGAATCGCGCTGGTTGAAGCGCAGGCGGCGGGATGCCCCGTCATTGCGTATGCCAAAGGCGGCGCACAGGAAATTGTTCAGGATGGAGAAACAGGCTTGTTGTTTCAGGAGCAGGCCGCAGGGTCCATGATCGAAGCGGTTCTTCATCCACAGAATAAAAACATAAATGGCAAGGCTGCACACTGCGTGGAGAACGCAGCCCGCTTTTCATCAGAAAGGTTTAGGGCAGAGTTTTCAACTTACATGGATGCGGTCATCAACTCATCCCAAGCCCGCGCGCCATCATCGGAGCCGCAAAAAGGATAAGGACAATGCCTGCAAGCTCAAGCCATAAAAACAGACGGACGCGCTTGAATTCCGCATCCAGAATTTGAGGAGCAAGGTTTGCCTTGAGCGCGGAATTCCACTTTAAGAATCGAACTGTGGGAAAAATTGACAGCAGCCCAACGATGGCAAACAAAGCCATCTTCATCCAAAACAGATGATTATGAAAATAATAGTTGGAACCTTTTTCAAAGAAGTATACACGCAGCAAGCCAATGACGATGAGCAGGCCTGCTGAAATTCCGTACACCAGATCCACACGCTGAATGCGACGCGCTTCTCCAACACTCAGCTCCTTGCGGTATGCGATGAACTCATAAATCAAACAAGCCGTCAATGTGAATGCAAAAATGTGATGCAAGGTTGCCATTAAAGAATTGATCATCTTGTTCTCCTATAAGTTGTCTATGTCGTTGCGAGGGCGACGCACTTCCACCCGAAGCAATCTCTTCTATGCTGGAGATTGCTTCGTCACATTGGTGTACCGTGCAAGCGCAGGCGTGACATGTTATTTCTTTTCAGGATGATTTTTATACCAGGCCACCGTCGCTTTGACCGCTGCTTTCATCGGCGTTGCTTTCATGCCAAAGGTCTTTTCGAATTTACTTGAATCAACAACAAACGGTTTTTCGAATTCATACAGCATCTCAACTGATTCTTTTGCTTCAGGAATGAACAAACCGCCGATCCACATCATTGCCTTGCCCATTGCGCTCATCTTCGGCGGGATGCCCATCTCTGCAGCGATCATCGCCACCATCTCACGCTGAGTCACACGCGGATTATCATTCGGCACATGCCAAGCCTGCCCGTCTGCTTCGCTGCGCTCGCCAAGGATCACAAGCGCTTTCCCAAAGTCAGGGATATAAGTATGGGTATGCGGCACATCAATATTCCCTATCAAATTAGCAGCCTTGCCGTGCAGCATCGGATAGAACGTGCGCTCACCCATCACAGCGGTTGGCAATCCCCAAGCGCCAAAGAAATCCGATCCGCGCCCGGCGGTCACACGTAATTTTCCTGCGCGGTGTGCGTCAAACGCAGCATTGCTAATTTCACTGCGCGCCTTTCCCTTGCGCGTGTGTGCGTTATGCGGCATATCTTCTGTCATCGGCCTGCCATTCGTCTCGCCGTACATATATAAATTCTCAACCAGCACCAACTTGACATCGCCGCCCGTCAAGCCATCAATGATGGATTTCTGTAACGGCGGAAATTTTGCGGGCCACTCGAAGTAATTTGGTTGAGTCGATTGGTACACGACTTTCGCACCGCGCGTCATTTCTTTGACTTTAGTCTGGTCATAAAGATCTGCTGCAACCACCTCCACCCCGGCGGGGACTTCTTCCATTTTGCCTGAGCGATTCACCATGCGGACAGATTCTCCGCGTTTGACAAGCTCTTCTGCGATCGCGCGTCCAATCGCGCCCGTACCTAAAACTACGTGCAATTCATTTTGTGACATTTTATTTTTTCCTTTTTATACAGCTTGAGTTTGGGGGTTATTTTGAGCAGCGGGCAATTCAACTTGGATTTCGCGGCGACGTTGAAGGATTATTTCTGCAACAATCAAGTTCGGCACCCAGGAAATCCACATCACCACTCGGTACACTTCAACGAACAAAGCCTCAAAATCGCCTGCGTATTTGGTTTGCAAAAACGGGAGTTGCGTAGCGATCAATGAACCAAGCCAGA
>JBBSCM010000465.1:0-2307 GCA_038250295.1 Anaerolineales bacterium
GCGTAATCGCGCACGTATTGATCGCCTGTCCCTTTTGAACAACCGTATGGAGAATGAAAATCCAACGGCTGAGTCTCAGGGCAGCCATTGACCAGATCCTTATACCGCCAACGGGTCGCTTCCTCGGTTAACTCAACATCATCCATGCCGCCATATACTTTATTGGTGGATGCATAAATAAAGATCGGATTCCTGCCCGATAAACGCGCAGCCTCCAGCACATTGAATGTACCGAATGCATTGGATTCAAAATCATCCCTGGGATTAATAACCGACGTGGTCACTGCAACCTGACCCGCCAAATGCACGATCACATCCGCGCCTTTAGCTGATTCAGCGATCCTGTCGGCATCGCGGACATCCCCAACGATCACATCGAAAGCTTTTTCCCCAAATTCCCCTTTCAGCCATTCAAGATTGCGCGGCGCACCTGAACGCGCAAAATTATCATAAATGGTTACCTTCTCACCGCGCGAAAGCAAACGGTAGACGTAGTTTGAACCGATAAAGCCAGCGCCGCCTGTAACGAGATATTGTTTCGTCATTAAATTTCCTCTTTATTATTATGTTTTGAGGCAGTTGCACTGCCGTTCCAGCAGTGCAACAGCTGGAATAAATCTAAACTACCCGTGTAAGGCTTATGTTTAATATCGCCGGGGAACAAACAGGCGCACTGTGAGTACTCCGAAAACAAATCCGCCGACATGCGCCCACCACGCCACTCCGCCCGCATCTGCTCCGTGCAAAGCGAGCCAGCCCGAGAACAATTGCGAAACAAACCAAAAACCCAGAAATAATATAGCAGGCACTTCAACAAGTGTAAATATAAAGACGATAGGAACAAGGCTTGCGATCCGTGCGCGAGGAAATAGGATCAAATATGCGCCCAGCACACCAGCAATTGCTCCGCTGGCTCCGATCATCGGGCGGCTGCTTGCCAGGGAAAGATACGATTGAAGTAATGCTGCTGCGACACCACTCGACAAATAAAAGAGCAGGTAACGTCCGCCGCCCAGGCGATCTTCAATGTTATCTCCAAAAATGGCAAGAACCCACATGTTGCTCAGAATATGGAACCAGCCGCCATGCAGGAACATACTGGTGAAGATCGTGGCCCATGTTTGAGCGGGGTTGGCTGCCAATTGAAACGGAATCAGCCCCCAGGTCTGAATGAAGCGATAGAGTTCTGCATCATCCAGTTTTAATTCGTAGTAGAACGCCACCCCATTTAAGACGATCAACATCCAGTTGACGATCGGGAATCTGCGCGAGCGCAGGGTGTCATACAGCGGGAACATTTATTTTTTTTCTTCAGCCTGCTCTTTATTTCTAAAATTCATCACCTGCTGATAAATTCCTGAAAGCGTCTGGCCTTCACTTAACAAACCAATGCCGCCAATCACACCGCTGTTCAAATAATTGTAGAGCCGTATGGTTAAGGCCGCCGCAAAAGCTGCGGACTGGTCATTGGTAAAGAATGATAGCGCGAAAACAATCGCGCCTTCAAAGGTGCCCACACCGCCAGGCGCGGATGGAATTGCGCCGCCAAATGCCGCCGCGCCGAGGCCAAAGAACGCCCAAATCCATTGTGCTTGTGGAAAAAACGCCAGAATCATAAGATAGTATGCGAGCAAAGCAATTGCCCAGTTGAGTATCATCCAAAATAAAAAGCGAATGAACAACCAGCCATCGGTAAGAACGCCCAACCCGGTAAAAAATGACTCGAGGAAGCTGCCGCCAAATTTTTGCAGGGCGGGCCAGCGCGCGCTGAGTTTATGGAAAAGGTCAAGCGCCCATTGATTGTTGCGGGCAAGGATATACATCATTACAAGCCCGACCAACATGGCCGTACCGACAATATAGCCGATCCGCTCTGAGCCTTGGGCATCTGTCACAAAAGGTAAGGAGGCGAGAAGGATCGCGGCAGCAATAGCCAGGTCTGTAAACCGTTCAATGAAAATTGTAGGGAGGATTGTGCCAAATGGCAGCCCGGATTTTCTGCTCAGTAAAAATGCGCGGCCAAGTTCCCCGAGGCGGAACGGCAAAAAGTTATTGAGTAAATAGCCCTCACCCGCCGAAAATAACACATCTCGATAGGATGGTATGTCGCGTAATAAAGTCTGCCACACCTTCGCGCGCACAAACATCCACCCAAAAGATAAAGTCATGGCAACCGCGAGGATGCGATAATCAGCCGCGCGGATGGCATTCAGCATTTTACTGAAGTCAACAAAGTATAAGATCGCCGCGATCAAGGCGATACTGATAAATGCACCGGGCAGCCAGCGTTTTACATCTTTCATAAAA
>JBBSCM010000466.1:0-2307 GCA_038250295.1 Anaerolineales bacterium
ATGGCAACCGCGAGGATGCGATAATCAGCCGCGCGGATGGCATTCAGCATTTTACTGAAGTCAACAAAGTATAAGATCGCCGCGATCAAGGCGATACTGATAAATGCACCGGGCAGCCAGCGTTTTACATCTTTCATAAAACTCCTTATCTCATTTCAGCGGGTCAGTTGATTCTTCCTTTTTTCTGAACGCCATTAATTGTTGATAAACGCCTGAAAGTGTTTGTCCTTCACTGAGAAACCCTGCGACGCCGATGACTGTGCTGTTCATATAATTATAAAGCCGTGTGGTCAACGCTGCTGCCAGAGCTATGGACTGGTTACCTGAAAACAATGTCAATGCGGCGACATATGCGCCCTCAATGGTACCGACTCCGCCCGGCAGGGACGGGATCGCACCGCTGAATGCTGCGGCGCCATGGGAAAACAGCGCCCAAGTAACCTGCGCCCGCGGAAAAAATGCCAGAATAATCAAAAAGTACGTGCTCAAATCGATCAACCAATTGAAGGTCATCCATAACAGGAAACGTACAAACAACCAGCCATCGGTGAGAACACCCAGTCCTGCGAAGAATGATTCGAGGAAACTACCGCCAATTTTTTGTATGGCGGGCCAGTGCGAGCTGAGCTTATGAAATATATCGAGAGTCCATTTATTATTGCGGGCAAGGATATACATCAGTACAAGCCCAAGGACTACAAGCGCGCCAACAGCAATACCGATCTGCGCCGCGCCTTCGGCATTAACTACAAATGGTAACGCAGCCAATAGAAACGCGGCCGAAAAGGCGAGGTCAACGGTGCGTTCGATCACGATGGTGGGAATGATCTCGCCGAAAGGTAATCCAGATTTCCTGCTCAGTAAAAACGCGCGACCCAGTTCCCCGAGGCGAAACGGCAAAAAGTTATTGAGGATATATCCCTCGCCTGTAGCGAACAATACATCCCGGTAAGTGGGCTTGTCTCGCAATAAAGTCTGCCATACTTTTGCACGGACAAACATCCATAGGAATGAAAGAGGTACTGCCGCCGCAAGAAGACGATAATCGGCACCGCGGATGGCATTCAGCATTGTGCCAAAATCAACAAAATACAAGATCGCCGCGATCAAAGCAATGCTGACCAATGTACCGGGAAGCCATTTTTTGGAATTTTTTAGGAATTGGGACATCGTTTTGATTTCCAATTTACGATTCAGGCCTGCCTACACTGATTACCGGTCTCAATAACTGTCTGGGAATAACATCCAGCCTACTCGACCACCAACTGATTACTCATTACTGCCACTGCTCATTAATCATCATCCAGTTTTAGCACAGCCATGAACGCGTCCTGCGGAATCTCCACGCTGCCGACCATCTTCATGCGCTTCTTGCCCTTCTTCTGTTTCTCAAGCAATTTCTTTTTACGGGAAATATCGCCGCCATAACATTTTGCCAGCACATCCTTGCGTGTGGCTTTGACGTTCGCCCGTGAAATGATCCGCCCGCCCGATGAAGCTTGAACGGCCACATCAAACAATTGACGCGGGATCAATTCCTTGAGTTTGGTGATGAGACGCTGCCCCTTATGAAAGGCATCCTTCTCATGGACAATAGCCGCGAGCGCGTCGACCGGCTCACCATTGACGAGGATCTCCAGCTTCTGCAATTTGTCGGCGCGATATTCAAGGAATTGATAATCAAGCGAGGCATAACCTTTGGTGCGGGACTTTAATAGATCAAAGAAATCTATGATGATCTCAGCAAGCGGGATTTCAAAATCAAGCTGCACACGATGAGGCGCGGGGTATTCCTGTTTCTTGAAGATGCCGCGGCGCTTGGTGACCAGTTCCATAATCGGGCCGTAATAATCGGTGGGCGTGATGATCTCGATATTCATCCACGGTTCGCGCACTTCCAGGATTTTACTTGGGTCGGGCAATTCTGCCGGCGAGTCAACCGTTACAACTTCATCTTTAATCATCAACACTTCGTATTCCACCGAAGGCGCAGTGAAGAGCACATCCAGGTCATATTCACGCTCGATGCGTTCCTGAATAATCTCCATATGGAACAAACCAAGAAAGCCCGCACGAAAACCAAAGCCCAACGCTTGTGAAGTCTCAGGCTGGAATGTCAATGAAGCATCGTTCAATTGCAGTTTATCGAGTGACTCGCGCAGGGTGGTGTAATCATCTGCTTCAACGGGATAGATGCCCGCGAAGACCATTGGCTTGGGTACGTGGTAACCGGGCAAGGCTTCTTCAGCAGGCGCGGAGGCGAGTGTGATCGTGTCACCCACGCGGCATTCATGCACAGTCTTGAAT
>JBBSCM010000467.1:0-2278 GCA_038250295.1 Anaerolineales bacterium
ATTTCCCCAATGACAAAAATATGGCTTCGCGCGCATTGGATGATTTTGTATTCAAAATGCAGGATAAACCTGCGTCCATGGTTCTGAGTCCAATCCAATGGTCGCTTTTTTATCGAGACAGCGCGAGGCTGTCCCAAAAAGGATATCCAAGAGGTTTGCCGCATAATGTTAATTATCCGCTCTACTTTAGCCTGGAAGACTTATTTGGCGGCCTGGCTTCCTTAATACCTTCTTTGCCCGCGCCGTTCATTACTTACCTGCATCTCTTTCCACCTCATGCGCCTTATCGCGCAAGCAACAGGTTTGACAGCAAGTTTATTGACGGCTGGTGGCCCAATGCCAAGCCGGTGCATAGATTCTCTGAGGGCGCGTCTGAGTCGAAGCTCACATCGGCCCGTCGGTCATATGATGAATATATCGCTTCTCTGGACTGGGAATTCGGCAAGCTTTTGGATGCATGGGAAGCCGCAGGCGTGTTCGAAAACAGCTACGTGATCATCACCTCGGATCATGGTGAAATGTTCGAGCGCGGCGAGAAGGCGCATTCAACCCCGCTTTTATATGACCCGGTCATTCATATCCCTTTGTTGATCTCTGCGCCCGGTCAGAATTCTCGCCGCGATATTCATACCCCCACAAACGCAGTGGATATTCTTCCGACGTTGCTGCCATTAGCCGGCAAACCAATCCCAACGTGGTCGGAAGGAAAACAACTTCCTGGTTTGGGGGGTGAAGAAGATTTCGAAAGAAGCACCTTTACGATGGAGGCAAAGCGCAATTCTGCGCTTGCTCCTCTTAAGAAAGCCACGATTGCAATGCGGAAAGGCAACCAAAAACTTATTTATTATACGGGGTATGAGGCAGAAGACACTTTTGAGTTGTATGATCTGGATGCAGATATTGAAGAGCTGCGTGATTTATATCCTGCCCAGCCGTCAATTGCAAAAAAAATGCGGGATGAATTGCTTGAATCTTTCCTGGCTGCAAATAAACCATATATCAAATAACGATTCATTATCCTTGCGCTTAGGATAACTCTGGAGGAATTCCATGAAATTCTTGATTGCCGGATTAGGCTCCATTGGTCGGCGTCACATGCGTAATTTGATCGCGTTGGGGGAAAAGAATATTGTTCTCTATCGCACCCGCAAAGCCACAATGCCTGATGATGAACTGGCAGGCTTTCCTGTTGAAACCGATTTGCAGGAGGCTTTGAAAAAACATAAACCCGATGCAGTGATCGTTGCAAACCCAACGGCATTGCACTTGGATGTTGCCATTCCTGCCGCGGAAGCGGGATGTGTGATCTTATTGGAAAAGCCTGTTTCACATTCGATGGAAAGGTTGGATGGTTTGCAAACCGCTGTAAATAAGAGTGGATCGCGGGTGCTGGTTGGTTTTCAATTCCGTTTTCATCCGGGGATGATTCGTGCGAAACAGTTGATCGCGGATGGTGAGATCGGGCGGATCATCTCGGCACATGTGCATTTTGGAGAATATCTGCCTGCCTGGCATCCCTGGGAGGATTATCGTAAAAGCTATGCGGCACGCGCAGATATGGGCGGCGGCGTAGTGTTGACTCAATGCCACTCGCTGGATTATCTGCCGTGGCTGGTTGGGAAAGTTGAATCAGTATGGGGATTTGTCGCCAGGTTAAGTGATCTTGAGGTGGATACGGATGATACAGCCAAGATCGCTTTGCGCTTTGAAGGCGGCGCGCTGGGAAGCCTGCACCTTGATTACAACCAGCAGCCTCCCGCGCATCACTTTGAAATTATCGGAACAAAGGGTTCGCTGCAATGGAATCTATCCGATGGCGTGACGCGAATTTATCGGGCTGAGAAAAAAGACTGGGAAGTGTATCCGCTGGCGGCGGGGTGGGAACGGAATGTCATGTTCATGGAGCAAATGAAACATTTCATCGCTGTTGTACGCGGCGAAGCACAGCCTGCCTGTTCGCTTGAAGATGGAATTCGCGTGCAGAGGCTTGTACAGGCTGTTCACGAATCAAATATGACCCAGCGTGTGATCAATTTAAATTCCTGAGAATATGCCAAAGATAAAATCGATCCTTCGGTCTGAAACTTTCGTTGAGCTTGCCATACTTGTTTTGGTCTCCGGCTTGTTTTATTTAATATTTGTCCCTCAATTTGGTTATTTCAACGATGACTGGTATCTGATGTATGCAGCGGGTGCAAGAGGCGCGGCCGTGTTCAAAGATATTTTCATCGTGGATCGTCCCATGCGCGCGCTGGTGATGACGCCTGCCTATATTCTG
>JBBSCM010000468.1:0-2234 GCA_038250295.1 Anaerolineales bacterium
ATTCACAAGCCAGTGGAGACTCACCCGCATTACATTGTTTCGGGTCTGCCCGCAGCGGAGAGAGGACAGCCGCCACGTTAAATCCGTCTTTGACAGCCAAACTCTGACGTGAGAATGAACCTTGATAATAATCAATCGTGGGTTGCAGCTCGGCATACTCATCTCCTAAACGATATTGATCCGCATGATCAAAGCCCACGAGAAAAAAATCCGTGCTGGTCTGGCAATCGCCAACTTTTGAAAAAGCCTGCGGATGGTTCCCCATTTCGAGTCCCTGTTCATAGATTGCGCGAGCTGTATCACTGACCGCTGGAACGATTGGCAGACTCTTCCATTCATCTGCTGCCAGTGTTGGGCGAGGCGTGGAGGTTGGGGCTTCGGTCAATACTTGTGTTGCAACGGGCCTTGCTTCCGTTGGTATTGCCGTAGCTGGAACAACTTCATTGTCAATTGTTTTCGGTTTGTTACTGCAAGCTGCCAGTGCTGCAATCATCATAAGCACTACCGCGTTTCTAACTTTGGACATTCATACTCCTATAAAAAATGGATTGCGGACTTCAGTCCGCCTTTGATGATTTTATTTGCATGTTTCCATAATCAGCGGCGCCAGTTTTTCTGCTACCTGTCGCTCTCCCGTTGGGGTGAGATGGATCGCGCTGTTTGTAAATTCATTTGCGGGCACGAGGTTCCAAAGGTCAACATAATTCCATTGATTCTTCTGGCTTAACTTGGCCATCATATCACGGTACTGATCATAGGCCCAACGCGGGTAAAAGAAATTATAGCGGATGTCACTGTTCTTTCCCGAACTAATAAACATTGGTTCATTAACGATCATAATTGGCACATCGCCAGCAATGCGAACGCCAGTCTCAAGAGCATTCATTGCCAGTGAATTTATTTCAAGCGTGGGCGGTTCCGCTTCATGAAATTTTTCATCTGCTTCAAGATCAATTTGAGCGCGTTCATAATCGGTTGGATAAACCTGGTCAACACCCGTGGCCGCCCACATCTCGCCATATATTTGCAAGCGGATAACATCTAAGAGCGCACGCCTGTTCCCGACTATGGTTTTATCCCATAAATCCTTCTGGACAAAAGCATTGTCATGCGGATCAAACTCAAGCCCAAACCTGCTCTGCAAGCTATTGAGAGTTTCCCAGTTGTTGGCGACTATCGGCGATGCGATTTGTTTCTCCACTGGGAATGCTTCCAATGTAGTCAACCAGATGATGAGATCAGGTTGATATTTCATCCCATATGAAAGCAGGAGCACATCCTTGGTCAATGAAATGGTCGGATATCCAAGGTTATAAGCACGGACATTTTTCCCGCACGCAGAGATATTCGCCGAATTGAGTTGACCAGCGAGAGTCTCCTCTGGCTTGAGCAATGTCCCCCAAACAGATGAGTCGCCTATCAACACAACACGAAATTCATTATCTAGTTTTTGGTCAGCACTAATTACATTGGATGCAAACATAGCATCCAAATCAAAAAGGCTGAGGTTATATGCTTGTGCAGAGTTCTCGCCAAAAGGCAATCGCTCGCGCCCGGGGAAGATGACGTTATATAAGGAGAACTGTCCCATCTTCGGCTGCCAAAGGGCGAAGATGAGGTTGATAATTATGAAAAGGGATAGACCTTTTAGAATGATATTAGTTAGTTTCATGAATACTCGTTTCGTTCCGTCATTGCGAGGAGGGTGTTCTTCCCGACGAAGCAATCTCCAACACGGCGTAGGGGATTGCTTCGTCTCTCACTCACGTTCGCTCCTCGCAATGACGACTACTGCAATCCAAACAATTCCAAAAAAATATACCATGAAGTAGATGTCGACGACAATGCAAAGAATATCCATCCCAGTGCAACAAAATGGAAGGTAACTAAAATGCCGCTAATGTTTAATACGTTTTGGCGAAAAGGTGTCGTGGCCCAGGCAGTTGCGCGGACGCGTGTAAGATCACTCCAGCGGTTGTGAATGAATAAGCCGAGTCCATGCCAGAGGCCCCAGAGCGTGAAGTTCCATGTGACGCCGTGCCAGAAACCGATCAATATCATCGTGGTAATTTGTGTCAGCAGGATCATGATCGGCATGGGCAGAGGGTTTTTCCACGAACGAAGCCAGCGTGTAGCGGGATTAAAAAAGTAGGCGCGGAACCATTGCGTCAAGGTCATATGCCAGTTATTCCAGAACTGGGTCAGGTTTGGTTTTAGATAAGGCGCCGAAAAAT
>JBBSCM010000469.1:0-2202 GCA_038250295.1 Anaerolineales bacterium
TCATTTCAGTTGAAACCGTCCCGAAGGTTGGCACAAACGACCAAATTTTCTCGACAAAACCTTCGGGACGTTCTTTTTGTCAACTCATTTGAAACACACCCATATAATTCAGCAACCCTTATTATCCGATTTTTCACAAAAAAAGCAAGAGTTTTTCGTCACAACTTTGTCATGCCATCAACAATGTCCCCACATTTTCACCATTCAGCGCGCGCGATAAATATCCCTCCTGCTCAGCCGAGAAGATCTGTACGGTCAAGCCTTTATTCTTTTGGATTAATGCAAGCATTTCCTCCACCTTGGCTTTCATCCCGCCGGTGACATCGGTACTGGCCGAGCCGCCAATGCCTGCGCGCATCTTTTCATAATCTGACAGTTGGATCTGTTTCACCAGCTTTGTCCTCGCTGGGAAATCCTCCCACACACCGGCCTCCATGCCAGCCAGCAATATGCGTGCGGGGGGGAAGTGTTCGGCAAGGAAGGCAAATACATCCTCGGTGGATAGAATCGTTCCGCCAAGTGACTCGTCAAATGTCACATCGCCATGAACCACGGGAAGCAGATGTACTTCCAAGGCCTTGCGTATAGCCAATATATTGTGGGATGTTACATTTCTATGATTTGAAACCATCGAAGACGAAGGTGAAAATGGAATGGACGGCACGCCCGCGTTGATCAATGCCTCCATCACATAGCGATTTAACTCTGCGGCTTGAAATCGGACTTCAGCGAAGCCTTTCCAATATTCCTCAACAGACTCTAAAGGTCTCTTAAGACCTTTAGGGTCTGCGATTCCATCGCGCGTGCCATGTTTTTTTGCAGCGGTGTGCCCAAATGAGCCGGAACCATGTCCCAGAATCAGAAGCAGCTCCGGGGTTGAGTCCAGAACCGTTTTTATCTCCCGTGCCAGTTCCTTTAGTTTGTACAATCTGGGGGTGTAGGCTTTGTCCTTGTCTGTAATCAGAGATCCGCCCAGCTTGAGAAATACGATTTCCTTGGTCATGGGCAAGTTTTACCACAGAAGCCAAAAATTCAACATGCTATAATCTTGCATATGGATATTCGCGCGGGTGTTATCGTTCTTTCGATCTTTGCGGTGATTGGCGCGATCTTCGCGATTCGTTCTGCGATCAAAACCATGCAGACTGCGCGCAAGTTATCCTTTTACAGTTTGCGAAGAATGCATAATGCCAATGCCTGGAGAATGTTCTTCTTTGCCCTGTCTTTGTTCGCCTGTGCCTACTGGCTGCCGTTTTATGGCGAGCCAATGGTCTATGATTATTTCCCCCCATCGTTAACGCCTTCACTAACGCCTACCATTACTTTAACGCCCACGATCACACTTACCCCCACGATCACCACCACACCGACGCTGACACTTACCCCTTTAATTTCCGATACGCCCACACCAACGGCCACAGCGTTTATCCCCGTTGCAATTGAAGCTCAGTTTCGCGGCCAGGTGACTCCCAACCCTGATGCGGTTTTTACGGCGATTCAATTTTCGACACAGTTCGATGGTTTGAATGCGGTGGATCCCAAAACTGTGTTTGAACTTCCCATTGATATCATGTATGGAGGTTTTGACTACGCCAATATCCTCATCGGAACCCAATGGACAGCGCTATGGTATCGCGATGGCAAACTGGTATGTTTCGAAACCGAACCCTGGAAGGAAGAATGGAGCACTGGCGGGATTGGCGGCCGTACCGTGTGCTCAGCGCCGATCGGCGGCTGGACAGCCGGCTCGTATGAAGTACAGATCTTCATGGGTTATGAATTGAAAAGGAATGGGCGCTTTATTGTGCTTGGCGATCTTGCAACCCCCACACCATAACCTACGTCCAGAGCGGAGTGACGAGTGTACTTCGAGGAACGCAGTCGAAGGACAGTTCTAGCGAACGATATTTATGTGTAATGTTCGTCCTGCGACTACGCCGCACAAAATTCAAGAGCGTGCGGCTCCGCTCTGGACGTAAAAACCAACAGGTGATCCATTATGACCGAAAAAGCCTTTCAAGATTTTTACCCCGAATATTTTGCTCACTGTTACGGCTGTGGAAGCCTGAACGACCTCGGGCACCAGATCAAAAGCTATTGGGACGGTGAAGAATCGGTTTGTCATTTTCAGCCCAAACCCTATCACACAGCCATCCCCGGTTATGTATACGGCGGACTGCTGGCCTCGCTGATCGATTGTCA
>JBBSCM010000470.1:0-2199 GCA_038250295.1 Anaerolineales bacterium
CCCAACAAGCGCGGACCCATTAATAGAATCACATGCTTTGCGTTTGGATTATCAATTCCTAACGTGAAGGTGTAAGCGCCTCTTTGTTTTATGAGCGATGGAATCAACACCAATAAATATAAACCAGCCCCAATGACCACGCCCCAGGCTAGGCCGTAAATTCCCATCTTTGGGGAGAGAACCAGTGCGCCAAAGATAATTCCGAATTGATACATGGCGGGAGTTAGTGCGGGAATTAAGAATACTTGATGTGCGTTCAATATCCCAACGATCAATCCGCCGAGGCCGAAGATCACAGCCGAGATCAGTTGAATGCGCAATAATGAAATTGTCAACGTGAATATTTGTGAGTCGTCGGAGATGCCAAAGGCGTAATGAATCACCTGCGGGGCGAAAAATGCAGCGAGCAGGGCCAACAGGCTGAGGGTCAGTGTGACCGCGTTTGCAATTCCAGATGCGAGCCGCCAGGCGGAGTCTCTGTCATCTTTGGCAAGCAATCCAGTGAACGTCGGGATAAAAGCGGAGCCAAGTGCGCCGCCCGCCACCAATAAAAATAAAGTCTCGCTGACGCGATTCGCTGCAGCAAATGCGTCGAGCTCAGGAGATGCGCCGAATGCGCGCGCGACGATAATGGTGCGCGCCAGCCCGGTGATCTGCCCAAGTAAAATGGCGAACATGACTGTGCCAGCCGCGCGCGCGATCTGTCGATTTGCATTTGTATTTGATTCTGTCATAGGGTGGCGGGATTATAACATTGACATAAAAAGACCCTAAAGGTTTTTACGAAGCCCCCGTGGGGGAAACCTTTAGGCGCTTGGAAGTTAAATGCTTGCACAAAAAACAAGAATTTTCGCTAACCACGGAGACACAGAGGCACGGAGTTTTAAATTCTCTGTGTCTCCGTGGCTTATGACCCTTTGGGCAGTGGTTCGAGCCTTTTTGGTTTTGGCTTGTCCGAGTTAGGGTCTATCGATGAAGTTATAATCATCTTTGGAGATTTCCATGAAAAAAATATTGACTTTACTTTTTGTTGTTTCGGTTTTACTAACTGCATGTGACTCAACGACAACGACGACTCTGACTCCGCCGCCACCCTTCGATCAAACTCAGGGCGGGCCTGGTTCTGGTACGCAAGCATCTCCTCCGCTGACAGACATTCCGCTCGGCGCAGGGTATGGCGTGGACGGCGGTTGGTTTGAATTATATTTTACGAATCCTGAAAGTCCGCTGGCTTCGCAAAAAACAGGCGGGCCTGATGGCCCACTGGCTGAAGCAATTGATTCCGCAAAACTGACCGTGGATGTCGCCATTTATAGTTTGAGCTTGAACAGTATCCGTGATGCATTACTACGCGCGCATGACCGTGGAGTGCAGGTCCGTATAGTGATGGAAAGTGATAACCTGGACCGCTCCGACCCGCAGAAATTAAAAGATGCGGGCATTCCCATTTTAGGTGACCGCCGCGAGGGATTGATGCACGATAAATTTGTTGTCATTGATAACTCTGAAGTGTGGATGGGTTCGATGAACTTCACCGATTCAGGCGGATATACGGATAACAATAATATGATGCGAATCCGCTCTGTGAAGATGGCAGAGAATTACACAAAAGAATTTGAAGAAATGTTCGTGGATGATAAATTCGGCGAGGACGTGGTTTCCGAAACCCCGAATCCGCGTGTGACGATCAACGACACGCCGATTGATATCTATTTTTCGCCGGATGACAACGTCCAGGCTAATTTTGTTGAATTGGTAAATAATGCGCAACACAGCATCTATTTTATGGCTTTCTCTTTCACGGCTGACGAGATCGGAAAGGCTGTCCGTGCCCGCGCACAGGAGGGGGTGACTGTTGCGGGCGTGATGGAAACGGAACAAGTTAATTCAAATATTGGCACGGAGTTCGATCCGTTCAAGCAGGCTGGTTTGGATGTTTTTCGCGATGGTATCGAGGGTCAAATGCACCATAAGGTAATGGTTATTGATCAGAATATTGTCATTTTCGGTTCGTATAACTTCACCAACAGCGCTGAGACCAGAAATGATGAAAATTTGCTCGTTGTATACAACGAAGATATTGCCGCCCAATTTATTGCTGAATTCCAAAGGGTGTATGCCCAGGCACAGCAGTAGAGTTCTTCAGGAAGTTTTTCATAAGAATGGCTGTTTTCGAAGTGATTTGTTAGCAGCCGTAAC
>JBBSCM010000471.1:0-2135 GCA_038250295.1 Anaerolineales bacterium
AAGCCGATGAGTTCGCGTTCCCAATTGAGCATTTCACGCTTGTCCACATTTTTGATCTCAGGCAAATGGATTTCTTCAATGATGCCTGTTGCTGCGCCGAAGAGACTCATCTGTCCCGCATCTGCGGCGCGGAAGTGATTGCTGCTGATGGCGATAATGCGGTCAAGCGATGCAAGCAGGGATGCGCGGTTGCCGAATGAATCGAGCGCGCCCACTTTGATGAGACATTCCAAAGAACGTTTGCCAACCGTGCGCAAATCCACACGGCGGGCAAAATCGTTGAGGTCGGTAAATTTACTTTCGTTGCGCGCTTCGATGATGGCTTCCACTGCGGCTTGATTGACATTCTTGATTGCACCCAATCCAAATCGAATGGAGGGTTTGATATTTTTATTGCTCTCGACGCCGTCGAGAGCAACGGGTATGTCTTCAATTTCAAAATCCCAACCTGAAGAATTCACATCAGGAGCGAGCACAGGCACGCCCATCGTGCGGGCATCTGCAACATAGAACGCCACCTTTTCAGTGATGCCTGCAGAAGCGGAAAGCAATGCCGCCATATATTCGGCGGGATATGTTGATTTTAGAAATGCTGTTTGAACAGCAATGACGCCGTAATCGGCGGCATGACTCTTATTAAATCCATACCTCGCGAACTCTTCCCAATCCATGTAGATCGCGTCAGCAGTGGATTGCTCCATGCCTTTTTCAACAGCGCCCTTGACGAATTTGGCACGGTGTTTATCAATGTCCGCTTTTATCTTCTTTGAAATTGCCTTGCGCAGTTCATCTGATTCGGATGGCGTATATCCCGCCAGCTCCACGGCGGCGCGCATCAATTGTTCCTGATAAACAGGAATACCGAAAGTATCTTTAAAGATAGGCTCCATGGCGGGGTGACGATATTCCACTTCCGCTTCGCCGTGCATACGCGCGATGTAATCGGGAATGAATGCCATCGGGCCGGGGCGATACAACGCGACCATCGCGATGATGTTATCCAAATTCTTCGGTTTCATCTGCACGAGGTAACGGGTCATGCCGCCGCCTTCAACCTGGAAGACACCCGCAGTTTGACCTGCGCCCATTAACTCAAATGACTTGGGATCATCAATTGGAATATTATTCAGATCATATTTAATGCCGTGACGTTTCTCGATCATGTCACAGGCGCGCGCCATCACGGTCAACGTGATCAGACCGAGGAAATCCACTTTCAACATGCCCAGTGAATCGAGAATGCCCATTTCAAACTGGGTCACTGATTTGATGGGTGTTTCTTCCGAGTTGGATGTAGGACGATGCAGCGGCAGATAATCCATGATCGGTTTATCTGAGATGACCACGCCCGCCGCGTGTGTGCCTGCATTGCGAACAGTTCCTTCCATACGCGCGGCGATGTCGATCACCTCACGCAGATGCGGCTGAGAATCATATATCTTTTTAAATTCCGCAACTTCCATCGCGTCTTTCATGGTGGTTGGGCGGCCCGAAACGAAAGGCACGAGTTTGGCAACCTTATCAATTTCAGGCAATGGGATTTCCATCACACGAGCCACATCACGCAGGGCGGCCTTTGACCCCATGGTGCCAAAGGTGATGATCTGTGCCACTTTGTCATCGCCGTATTTTCGCGCGGTATATTCCAGCATTTCAGAGCGGCGGTCATCGCGGAAGTCAAGGTCAATATCGGGCATGGAGATACGCCCGGGGTTTAAGAAGCGTTCAAAGATGAGCGCATGTTCAAGCGGATCAACACGCGTAATATCCAATGTGTAGGCGATGATCGATCCCGCCGCAGAACCGCGCGCGTTGTACCAGATCCCGTTTTCACGGGCGAAGCGGCACAAATCCCAAACGATCAGGAAGTATGCGTCGAATCCCATTGTGTGGACGACGTTTAATTCATACTCGAGTCTTTCCTGGACCTTTGAACTGGTCGCGTCATCTTTGAATTTGATCCTTGCCCCTTCCTGACACAGCGCGCGCAGATAAGAATCTGGTGCATATCCTTCAGGGACAGCGAAATCGGGTAAGTGATAACCTTTGAATCCCAAATCCACGTTACAGCGTTCAGCGATTAGGAGAGTATTGCTCAACGCATCAGGTACTTCGGAGAAGAGCTTGCTCATCTC
>JBBSCM010000472.1:0-2117 GCA_038250295.1 Anaerolineales bacterium
ATTCCAGTTGATAATGGATAATCTTTGGTCAAATATGGATGGAGCCGCAGGATCAATGGCCCCGGAGCCCATCGCCCCACTCCAGCCGCCGGTAAGCGCGAGAGAGAAATCTTTTGCGGCGGCCCAAGTGCCAGCGCCATCAATAATTATTGGTGTGCCGGCGACAGATCCATCAACCCCGCTCTGGATCCAGATCGTTCCGTTTCCAGATGGGACAAATCCAGTAACCAAAAGTGCCAAATTCGCAAAGCTTCCTGAACAACCACCTATACCAGCGTTAGGGGTCACTCCTGTCGGGCACCAAACCGGGTCAACAAATTCAATAGCGTCGGCAGCCTCTGTGCTGGCAAGCGGAAGCGCCTCACCATTTGAGTCTGTTACGATCAAATCAGTCCCTTCCGGAACTTGCGCAAGAAGCTCTGCCACTGTCGCATTCGATTGAACGGGTTCTACAGCAGGGGCAGCAACTTCCGCGGGCGGCGCGTCCACCACAGCGGGCGCGTCCACCACAGCGGGCGCGTCCGCCACAGCGGGTTCATCCGCCGGTGGCGGGGCCACCTCAGTAGGAGTATCTACCGGTGGAGGTGTGCTGTCATCAGCAAAAGCGGGAGCAGTAAACACGGCGCTGAATACAAGCACCATGAGAACTGTTACCGTCATCATTGTAAAACGGGATTTGGTTATCATCATTTTCTCCTTTACATATGCATAAAAAGGCTGTGTCAGCAGCCAGTTAATCTTTAAATATTATACCCTTATAGGCTCCTTTTTTTATCACCCATAAGTTTTGGAAACCTTACAAAAAAATTAGGGAAATTTCCCGTTTTTACCTCAATATTTGAAATAGATTACTATAATCATCCGTCCACAGGCGGATTGACGAGTGATACTCAGCATATGCCTGCGAACGAGATGCAATTGCGGGTATTTCAAACAAGGCAGGGTCGCGAGTAAGCAAAACCCATTCTGATGGAAAGCCGTCATCGTCGGAGCGAGCAGACCTGCTGATCCGAACCATGTTAAGGGAATATTCCTGCGCCAATTTCCAAACCACAGGCTGAAGGTCCAGATGGCGATTCGAGATGTGAGCAGCGATCACTCCATTGGGAGTCAGATGTTTCAGATAAAGCGCGAACGCTTCTTTTGTAATCAGATGGACTGGGATCGAATCGCTGCTAAACGTATCCAATACCAGGATGTCAAAATTCTGCGGCTCTCCCCGCGCTAATTCCTGTTCCAGCGAAATACGAGCATCCCCGCTGACAACGGTCACGTCAGCCTTGCTGTCACTCAAAAAAGTGAAGTAGCCGCCCTCCCCTTCCGCCAGTTTCACAACAACGGGATTGATCTCATACATTCGATACACGTCGCCCTCCTGAGCGTATGTTGCCAGTGTGCCAGCGCCGAGACCCAAAACGCCCACCCGCAATCCCAGCCCGCGTTTCGGGTGATTCAGCAACAGCAATCCAACGCCGCTATCTTCCACGTAATACGTGGACGGGCGCACGCGGTCATCAAGAAATTGAAGACCATGAACAGTCACGCCGTGGATCATGGCAATTGCATTCTTACTTAATTCCTTGACCCGAATCACGCCATAAAAATTCCGTTCCACAAAAAGAGCGTTCTGATATTGATTCAAACCCAATGCCAGCAGGATCGCAGCGACCAGAAAGGAAAACCCCATCACGCGGGCCTGGGTATTCACTTGAGCGGAGAAACGCGGCAACAACATCACCACCAACAAAGTGATCGTTAATAACCACGCAAGGTAAAACTCCCAATACCCGCTAAACAAAAATGGCGCGGCCAAATTCACAAAAATGCCCCCAGCCGCTCCGCCCACCGAAACCATTAAATAAAAACCTGTCAGATGCTCGGCATGCGGGCGCAGCCGGTACAATTCGCCGTGACAGATCATGCAGGCCAGGAACAAAAGCAGGTTATAGATGGCAATTTGCAAGAGAACATTTAAAGATTCCGCCTGTGTCAACATCCAGAGTGCGGCGAGGCTGGTGAAACTAAACAGCAAGGCATACACCCGTCGTTCATACCAGCGCGAGTCAGAGAAGGCAAGAATGAAGGAAAGCAAATAAACAGCGAGCGGCAATATCCAC
>JBBSCM010000473.1:0-2113 GCA_038250295.1 Anaerolineales bacterium
GAATGGATTGCCTCTCCAACCTCCCCAGTCATCGGCTGGGGTTTTTGATTCATATAATGTACTGCGACATTTATGTCGCCCAACCCAATGCGACATAAATGTCGCGCTACAAAATATTTTCGGAGAATAAAATGTTTCGTAAAACTTTACTTTTGACTTTATTGATTAGCCTGCTTCTTGCAGGATGCGGACCCGCATCAACGCCGACCGAAATGCCTGTTTCGGCTGCGATGGAACTCACAGACGGCCTCGGCAGGCTTGTCGTTTTGGATGAGGCGGCACAGCGCGTCGTCTCGCTGGCTCCATCCAATACAGAGATCCTGTTTGCAGTCGGCGCAGGTGACCGGGTCGTTGGCCGCGATGAATTTTCAGATTACCCCGCCGAAGCCGCCTCCATTGAAAGTGTAGGCGGCTCGATGGGTGAATACAGCGTGGAAGCCATCGTCGCTTTGAAACCCGACCTCGTGCTTGCGGCGGAGATCAATTCACCTGAACTGGTGAAGCAGCTCGAAGATCTGGGATTGACCGTTTATTATTTGGCGAATCCTAAAACGATTGAAGAGATGTATGTCAACCTTGAGATCGTGGCGCAGTTGACTGGAGAGGATTCCACCAAGTTGACCGATTCACTGAAAGCGCGTGTCGCCGCAGTGGACGAGAAGATCATGCCGCTTAGCGCCCGCCCTTCGGTATTTTATGAGATCGATGCAACCGATCCCGCCAAGCCATATACCTATGGCCCCGGCACATTTGGTGATTTGCTCATTACCCGCGCCGGTGGATTTAATATCGGCAGTGAATTAACCGACCCATATCCGCAGATCAGCCTTGAGCAAATTGTCGTTTCGAATCCGATGGTTATTTTGCTCGGTGATTCGATGTGGGGCGTAACACCCGAATCAGTTGTCGCTCGTCCTGGCTGGGAAACCATCGAAGCCGTGAAATTTAATCGGATATTTCCAATTGACGATAATCTGATCAGCCGTCCCGGTCCGCGTTTGGTGGATGGACTGGAACAATTGGCGAAGTTGTTGCATCCCGGTGTGTTTGAGTAAACAATCTATTTTATGCGTGCGTCGCACCTTACTTAATAGGATAATCCGAATCGTATAGATTTTCTTATTAATCAGAAAATTCTACCCGTCAGGTGCGACGCACTATTTGTATGAAAACAAAACCCTTTCTTTCCTCTTTCCTCTTTCTTCTGATCGCCTTCATCCTCAGCCTGGCGATTGGTTCTGTATTTATTTCCCCGGCAGAATTATGGAAGATATTGCGCGGCGTTGGAGATGAAACTTTTGTTTTTATCGTCTGGCAGATTCGATTGCCGCGGACGGTTCTCATCGCATTGACAGGCGCAGCCTTAAGCGGAAGCGGGGCGGCGTATCAGGGATTATTCCGCAATCCATTAGCTGATCCATTTTTAATTGGCGTAGCCTCGGGCGCGGGACTCGGTGCGGTCATTGCCATGTCCATCAAATGGCCGTATTCATTTTGGGGATTGATGGCAATTCCGATGGCTGCATTCATCGCAGCATTGCTAACTGTTTTTATTGTTTATTTTCTGGCGCGCGTTGGGCAGACCATACCAACTACCAATTTGATTCTCGCAGGTGTGGCATTTTCATCATTTGCAACATCACTGACATCTTTTCTCATGCTGCGATCCACAAGCGAAGTGCGCCGTGCATTGGGCTGGCTGCTTGGCGGCGCAAGCCAGGCAGGTTGGACAGCGATCCTTGCCATTCTTCCTTATCTTGTGATCGGCCTCGGCATCCTGCTCATCAGCGGACATGCCCTTAATCTTCTGCAATTCGGCGACGATCAGGCACAGCAGTTGGGTTTGAACGTGACACGTATCAAAACCATTTTGTTGATTGCGGCCTCACTTGCCACTGCAGCCGCTGTTGCTTTCTCTGGCATCATCGGCTTTATCGGACTCATCGTTCCGCATCTCATGCGTATGTGGTTTGGCGCGGACTATCGCCGCCTGATTCCGCTTTCCATTATTGGCGGCGCATCTGCATTGCTTATCTCCGATGTTCTTGCGCGCATTGTCCTCGCGCCGCAGGAAATCCCTGTGGGTATTGTCACTGCATTGGCAGGCGCGCCA
>JBBSCM010000474.1:0-2112 GCA_038250295.1 Anaerolineales bacterium
GGAAATATGCTCGCTGTGGATGATCACGGAAGAACTTTCAACACATTGACTTACAAACAATTGACCTTGGAAGATCTGCTTTGCTTTCAAATTATCGGACAGCCCGCTGTTTTCATGCGCCGCTCTGCCCTTCAAAAAACTGGCGGACTCGATCCCACATTCCATTTTCTGCTCGACCACCATATTTGGATTCGAATTGCTCAGCAGGGAAAAATTTTGCATGTCCCTCAAACATGGGCTGCCGCACGTTATCACGCCGAGGCCAAGAATCGCGCCAAGGCCGCCGAATTCGGGCGCGAAGCTTTTCGAATATTAGAAAGTGTAGAGCAAGATGGAAATCTTGCGCCAATACTTGCGAAAGTAAACCGCCGTGCGAGAGCATCAGCTCACCGCGTGGACTCGCGTTACTTGCTCGATGGCGGACAACCTGTTGTGGCTCTTTTAGCATGGATGAAAGCATTATTCATTCATCCGCCTACAGCATTGGCTCGCATGAATATTTTTGTTTCAGCCATTTTGAATTTATTGGGTTTGGGAAAGTTACGCGAAAAGATTTTGGAACGACGGGAAGCACAGTATCAAAAGTGACTGTCACTTAGTTTTTACCAGTAATGGTGTACTAATTCACGAATGTGACGATCATAGATGGAATGTACTTGTGCCATGCTCTCATCAGATAGGGGAGGCAGGTCTGCGGCGCTGAAATTCTCGTCAACTTGCGAGGGGCGTTTTGCTCCGGGGATGGCACATGTCACAGCATCAAACATCAGGATCCAGCGCAGGGCGAAGCGCGTCATGCTCATTCCCGGCGGACAAATCGCTTTGAGTTCATCCACTGCGTTTAAACCAATCTCATAATCCACACCGGAGAAAGTTTCGCCGCGATCAAATGACTCACCATGACGATTAAACGCGCGGTGATCGTCAGAGGCAAATTTGTTATCTGGTTTTAGACTACCCGTCAGCATTCCGGAAGCCAGCGGCACACGCGCGAGAATCCCCACTTTGCGTTTTGTGGCCTGCTCAAAGAAAAGTTCAGCGGGTCGATGACGGAACATGTTGAAGATGATCTGCACACTTTGCACGTTGGGGTACTCGATTGCCTTAAGCGCTTCTTCCACCTTTTCCACACTTACGCCATAGTAGCGGACTTTGCCCGCGTTGACCAGGTCATCGAGTATGCCAAAGACTTCTGGCATGTAGAAAACCTGCGTGGGCGGGCAGTGGAGTTGAAGCAGATCAAGCGTTTCCGTATCCAGATTTTTGAGACTGCGCTCCACAAATGCTGTCAGGTTTTCACGATTGTAGCCTGAGGCAACATGCGGATTTAAACGACGCCCAACCTTGGTGGCAATATGGATTTCCTTGTGCCCACGACGCAGTTGCGCCAGTAGTTGTTCGCTGTGACCGTCGCCATAACCATCGGCAGTATCAAAGAAGTTGACGCCGAGCTCTATGGCCCGCTGCAATGCATCTAACGATTCTGAATCGTTGACCGGCCCCCATGTTCCTCCAATGGCCCATGCGCCAAAACTCAGCGCGGATACCTTCCAGCCTGTGCGTCCTAATTCCCGGTATTGCATAAATACATCTCCTGTTCAATCTGTGATGTAAAGCAGTTTTGGATTCTCTTTACGGCGGGTTTTCATCCAATTTCAACTATATATTATAAATTATCGCAAAGCAAAAGAGCATTTGCGACACACGTGAATTCTTGATCAGTTTTGCTCATCAACAGTGACAATGCCGGAGAAGTTATCAGCGGACGGGTGAGTACGATTATCATAATTCTCCCTTTCATTATATGCGCCCATTACGCATTCGTGTCAGGCTCTATGTAGTGATTGCAGCGGCTTGCACCGCAAGAGTGCCTTGTGGGGTGAGAACGGCCAGGCGGGTGTGGACAATGTTTGAGATGTAGAAAAAACTCGAAGCCAGAAAAATGCTTGTAAATCGCGCAGACTCCCCAGCGTCGGGTGCACCACGAAAGAGCGGAGCTCATTTTTCACGCGAGAAACCGTCCAGCGAATTTGCAAAGTATACTCCGAAAAGACAGAGCGAAAAGCCGTACAAAGCAGTGGAGGCATGTCGAAAAGACATCCCCGAGGTGCA
>JBBSCM010000475.1:0-2108 GCA_038250295.1 Anaerolineales bacterium
ATCGGAGGGCAAAATGACAAATAAATCCGGGGATGGAATTCTGATTAGCGCTGAGACAAAAAAACTAAAGCGCGAATTAACCCTGTTGCCGCTTTTTGGGTTGATTTATTTCACAGTATGCGGCGGGGCCTTTGGCGCAGAGCCAATGGTAGGTTGGTCTGGGCCTGGACTGGCGTTGCTTCTTTTCGTATTGACACCTTTGTTCTTCAGCATTCCCAATATGCTGATGGTGCGCGAAATGCAATCGATGATGCCCGTGGAGGGCGGATACTATCACTGGCTGAAGGCGGCATTTGGCCCATTCATGGGTTATATGGGCGGCTGGATGAACTGGGTGGTCTCATGGGTGGATGTTTCCATTTACCCTGTGCTTGCCGCCTATTATCTCGGATATTTCATCCCTGCGTTGCGTGAAGGCGCAATCATTGGAGGTATATTTGTCGATAGCACCTGGCTTTCGTTTGGCGTGGCGGTTGTATTGATCTGGACAGTATCTGCATTGAATGTTCGCGGTGCGCGCTTTTCAGGTCTGTTGACCAATTGGTTGGGCGTGTTCATGCTGCTTCCATTGATCGGGTTAACCATTATCGGCTTCATGGCATGGTTCAAGAGCGGTACAACCATTCACCTGCCGTTTCTGCCCGGTGGCGCGGAAGTTAACGTCAGCAATACGATTAGTGCATTGAGCACGGGTATCTTCGTTGCCATGTGGAATTTCATGGGCTGGGAATTACCCGCCGCGGCTGGCGATGAGATCGTCAACCCCAAGCGGACTTATCCACTTGCCATGGTTCTGGTTTTGGTTGCCGCGATTGCAACGTATTCCCTGCCGACTCTTGCTGGCTTGTATGGAGGCGCGGGCGAAGATGGCCGCTATCAGATGTGGGGCATTGAAGAATACGAAAGCGGCGAGGGGATCGGTCCGGTTCTTGATGAATATGGAGTTCCTGTAGAGAAAGCTCAATCGTGGGGCGTGGATACCGACAGCTCGGTCGGTTGGGAAT
This sequence comes from Anaerolineales bacterium, assembly GCA_038250295.1. GTDB lineage: Bacteria > Chloroflexota > Anaerolineae > Anaerolineales > Villigracilaceae > Villigracilis. The sequence continues at coordinate 1,005 of JBBSCM010000475.1, forward strand.
TCCCTGATATTGCCCATGCAGTTTCGGATAAATTAATGGGTCAGAAAAATGGATCGCTTGCTCTTGTGATGGGAGGCTTGGTTACCTTTTCAGCAGTGTTGAGCATGATCGGCTTGTTCATCGGCAATGGGCTTGGTGGGACGCGCGTGCCTTTTGCGATGGCCGCAGACGGTATGATGCCGAAGTTCATGGTCAAAGTCCATCCGAAATATGGCACACCGTGGGTTGCGATTCTGTTTTGCGGATTGATCTATTCCATCTTTTCACTTTCAGCCTTTGCCGCGCTGGTGGTGATCGATGTATTCCTCAATATGCTTGTGCTTATGGCGGAATTTTTCGCCATGTGGAAGCTGCGCTTTAGCATGCCTCATCTTGAGCGCAAGAAAGTGCCTGGCGGTTATTTTGGTTTGACCCTTGTAACGCTTGCTCCAGCCATGATTATCGGCCTTGCGATTTATAGTCAATATACCGAGGAAGGCATGGCCTCCATTTCATGGGCCTTGGGCGCAATGGTAATCGGTGCGATATTATATTTCCCCATTCGAAAATGGATCAAGCCCGGCGTCCCGGATGTTGACCCGTTTGTGGCAGGCGAGGGGGAGGATTAAGGCACGGCCTGATACCTTACACTTTCAAAATCGGGACGCTGATCGCGAAGCGCGCAGAAAAACGCAGATTGTTTCTTTTTTATCAGCGAAATCAGCGTTTATCTGCGTCCAAAAAGAATTGTGTAAGGTAATCAGAGCACGACCTTAAGTGGGGTTTCTGAAAAACCTATCACCAGGTCGCCAAGACGCGAAGCCACTGGATCTTCCTCTTCGAGTCTTGGTGACTTCGTGCCAGGCAGCTCCTCAGACACTTACTGAGGTTTTATTATTCATTCCCATTCAACTTGTTCAATAGCTCCTTCAGCGCAGACAACTCCTCCGCAGACAAGGTCACGCCTTTGCCCATCTTCTCGTGATCTGCAGACCAATCGCGCAGGTCGTATTTCGGTTCCCTGTCATTCCAACTGACCAGGTTGAGTTCCTTGGCCCACCCCGAAGCGGACTTGGATAACACGCCAATATTCTTGATGATCTCATATTTGATCTCGGCCATTTC
>JBBSCM010000476.1:0-2091 GCA_038250295.1 Anaerolineales bacterium
ATGATTCCAAGCGCATACATCGCCCAGATGACCGTCCCTGCGCGCGCGCCGAAGAACGCCAGACCAAATACCACGTACACAGGCAGACGCGCCGAACATGACATCAACGGGACAAGCAGCGCGGTCAGGACGCGGTCACGGCGGCTGGCAATTGTCCGAGTGGCATAGATCGCAGGGACAGCGCAGCCGAAACCGAGGATCATCGGGATGAATGATTTGCCATGCAAACCAACCACGCGCATGAAACGATCCATCACGAAGGCAGCGCGTGACATGTAGCCCGAGTCTTCCAATAAGGCGAGGAAGAAATAAAGAATCAACAAGCCAGGCACGAAGACCAGCACGCCGCCAACGCCTGCGACGACTCCGTCAATGACAAGAGAATGTATCCACGCGGGAGCAGGTGTAAGGTTAAGGATGAACGAGAATAAATGAGCGAGAGGGCCGTTGATGACTGCATCTGTCCAATCTAAAAACGGCGCAGAGACATCGATCACGAGTCTGAACATCACATACATGATCGCGAAGAAAAATGGCAGGCCCAGCCATTTATGCGTGACAATGTCATCGATGCGGTCGGTGAGGGTGATGCGATCCACAAGCGGACGTTGAAGCGTCTGGCGCACGATGCCGTTGATGTAACCATAACGGCGGTCAGCAGTAAGCAGATCAACTTCATCGCCAAGCATGGACTTTATTTTTTCGGCGTCCTGCTTAGCAAGTTCGATCATTAACACGCCGTTTCGCATGGCTTGAACGCGATTCAGAATATCGGTGTCGCCTTCGAGCAATTTGATTGCCAGCCAGCGCTGCGGATAATGTTTTGTATCAAATTTATTTTCTTCAAACGCCGCCACGAGACGGGCAATCGCGCGTTCGATTTTGCCGCCATAATCAAGCCGAAAAAAAGATTGTGTGAATAAGGTTGTCATATTAACTCTTTTAGGTTCGTCCAGCAGTTTAACTGCTGGACGAACAAAGTCTTTAGTTAAACTGCTGGATGAACACTCCCAACCGCGCGGACAGCTTTGGAGATCAGATCAGAAATGCCTTTGCCTTGATTTGCCGTGGTGGACACAACGGGGATACCGCCAAGCAATTGTGAAAGCTGGTCAATGTTAATTTTCGCGCCGTTTTTGTGCAGATCATCAGCCATGTTTAATGCGATCACCACTGGAACATCCAACTCCAAAATTTGAACGGTTAAATACAGATTGCGTTCAAGGTTGGTTGCGTCCACCACATTGATAACCACATCGGGATGTTCCTGAATAATAAAATCACGCGCAATAATTTCTTCGGGTGAATATGCCGTCAGGCTGTAGGTGCCGGGCAGGTCAACGATGTTGATCTTCAATTTGCCATGTTGAACTTCGCCTTCCTTTTTTTCAACGGTTTTGCCGGGCCAATTCCCCGTATGTTGATGCAAACCAGTCAACAAGTTGAAGATGGTACTCTTGCCCGCATTTGGATTCCCCGCCAATGCAATTGTCAGGTCAGCCATTCGCGCCTCCACTCAACATCACTTCAATTTGCGCAGCTTCTTCTTTTCGCAACGCCAGGTGATAGCCTTTGATGAAATATTCCACAGGGTCGCCGAGCGGCGCGTTGCGCTCGATCAATATCGTTTCCCCTTTGATGATTCCCATCTCAGCAAAACGGCGGCGCAGTGTATTCTCCCCGTTAATGCGAGTGATCGTCCCTCGTTGACCGGGCTGCAGCAGATGTAATTGAATTGATTCAGACATAAATTTTCCTTTTTAATTGATAGATTATTTGAAACGTGGTGGTCTCGATACGGCCTCTAAGCACATTCGGCCTACTCGACCACCAGTGATGCTTATTCCACGATCACAAACTCAGCCAGCGATAATCCCAACACAACTTCTTTATGATCAACTTGCAGAGTCAGCGGGCCTTGCAGCGGAGCGGCATCCACAACTTTCACGATATGCCCGGGCAAAAGGCTGCGTTCATATAAATGTTTAATTACATCTGCTGCCGTGGCATTGACCGCCAGCACCTGCACCGTTTTACCTACTTCAACTTCGCTCAGTGGAATACCACTCAGCGGAGTAAACGAACCGTCCG
>JBBSCM010000477.1:0-2064 GCA_038250295.1 Anaerolineales bacterium
CAAAGCCTGCGCCAGATTGTTGAGCAGACCGGGCGTGACCGGTTCGAGCGTAAGCGCCTTGCGAAAAAGAACTTCTGCCTGCTCGCCTTTTCCAGCGCGCAAGAGGGGCATGGCTTCATCCATGATCTTATCCACTGCGGGAGTATGGAATATTTTTGTCGTGTTGTTGACGACAAAATTGGATTGAAGCAACTCCACTCCAATGGGCGGCTGAGACAAAGTTTTTCGTTTACGGGGCATTGTATGATTTCCTTTTTGTTCCTTCCTTATTCCTGGCTTTGTTTCCATTGCCAGCGATGAGGTTGCAACACAACAATTGAGAATCGATTATTTATCGTTTGCGATTTTTCTTGCGAGACTTCTTTTCCTGCTTGCGTTTGTTCTTTTCCTTCTTTACCGCTTTCTTAATGATGGGATGATTGGCGTCAACGTAAATCCGATCGCCTACGTACTTTATTGGCAGATCGCGCGGTTTGGCGCGTTTTTCGATCAATCTCAGCTTGATTTGAAGGTCTTCAAAATCGCCGTCAATGAATGTGTCCACACGCTTTGCCTTGAATACTTCTTCGATCAATTCAATATGCTCGCGGCCGGCATCCATTTCAATCAGGCTGGAAATTATGAACCCGTTGACGGTCTCATCGTTGTTTCGATAATTTTGCAGTACAGAAACAAGAGCTGCTACGCATTCTGCTTTCGTTTCCGGGTGTGCCTCTGCCATCTTTTCCAACGATTCGCTTGCGGCAACCCGCGCGTATGTTCCATTTTTTGTGTCTGCAAGATATTCAGCCAGCGGACGGATCGCAGCAGGTCCGATCATTGGAAATACTTCGAAAGATTCTTCTCCATACCAATCATCTTGGTAGATGTCTATTTCTTGGAGAATACTCAACAGGGCGGGAATCGCTTCCTCCGCTTTGAGTTGCGCCAGCACGCGCCAGGCGTAAATTTGCCCATACCATTCGGTGATGTCTCCGTCTTCGGGGAGATCGGCAGGGCTTTCCATCCAGCGCAGTTCTTTATCTTCGACCAAGCGAATCAATTCGGGGATGTGTTCGCTGGTAAAACCCATCTTTAGGTAGTTATGCCAACCCCCATTAGCGGGTCTGCCCAATGTCAGCAATTTGGAAACGGGTTCGGTATAGGTATGTTCAATCATATTCTTGTTTCTCCGTAGGGAATATTTTTTATTTCTTCACTTCATTCTCATCGCCAGCAATGATCGTGCCGCCTTTGACATCGCCGCCAATGTAAATATTGGTAACATTGCCAGCCTTCGAAGCGGATTTTTCTGACGATGTCGTCGATGTCGTCCACGATGCGTTCAAAGAACTAAAATGGCAAGATATTCCTTGTTTATTCTGTAGTATACCCGACGCCCTTAATTATTTTTTTTATACCGTTCCCTAAAAAAGTATCATTGATTTCCCAGCCCATAAAATTCCGTTATACTTTCTTAAGTAAAGGAGATATCAATGTACATCCCCAAACTTTATCGTGAAGAAGTCCACGAAAATATCCTTGAGTTCCTGCATGCAAATAATTTCCCCGCGCTGGTAACCCATGACGGAGAAAAGCCAATTGCGACTCACTTGCCTGTGGAAGTGATCGAAGCCGAAGATGGCGCGTTGACCATCTTGGGGCACATGTCTCGTGCGAATCCGCAGTGGAAGAGCTTTGGCGAGCAGGAGGTTTTGCTTATCTTTCAAGGCGCGCACACGTATATTTCGCCGCGCTGGTACAGCCAAGTCAACGTGCCAACGTGGAATTATATGATCGTTCATCTATATGGGAAAGTCCGTCTGGTGGAAGGGGCTGAGCTGTATTCTTTGATGAGCCGTTTGGTGCAAAAGCATGAAGCCCAGACTTCGTATAGTCTCGAAGGATTGCCTGATGATTTTGTGAAGAAAGAAATGAAGGGAATCGTCGGTTTTGCTGTGGATGTGACCCGAGTCGATGCCAGTTATAAGCTCAGCCAGAATCGAAATGACGAAGATTACGAGAATATTATCCGCGAGCTGGAGGGGCGTGGGGATGAACAGTCCACGGGAGTGGCGAAGGCGA
>JBBSCM010000478.1:0-2056 GCA_038250295.1 Anaerolineales bacterium
GGCTGCCGTACTGTCATCCATATCGCGATCAGCGGATAGATGAGATAAGATGCGAACCAAATCCAAACGGGGAGCAGCTTGAAGTCAAATGCCGATAAATTAAGCAAGGAGATAATGAACAGCATCCCGGTCCATATGCCGATCATTTGAACTGCTCCGCGTACCTCGACCTGAGTCTTTGCAAGCAGACATCCCGCCATAAAGACCGCGCCGAATAAATAAATTGCACCCACAAAACGCGCGTGCAAAGGCGGCAAGACCATCCATGTGAAAATGGAAGCCAGATATTCAGGTGAAAATAAACCTAATACGGCAACAAGAAGTGCCGCTGCACAGATAACTCCATAGAAAATTCTTTGTCCTTTTGTGATGGATAACATGTATGTTCTCCTCTGATCAAACTTAATGTAAGTAATATATAATTGCTGATATGTTGTTTTGATTATAAGATAATATTAGAGCGAATAGGATATAGATAATCAAATAAACAGAGGAATCAAAAAATGAACATTGAAGATATCCAATTTATTTACGAGTACAACTACTGGGCCAACGGAAAAATACTGGATGCCGCTGCAAAGGTAACTGATGAGCAATTCTTCGCACCTGGGTCATTCTCCTATGACAGTTTGCACGGGACTCTGTTCCACGTCCTTGATGCGGAATATAGCTGGCGCCTGTTATTTGAAACCAACTTCACTGTGAGTGAAGACCTGGACCGCGCACTGGTTTCAAATTTTCAATCTTTGAAGGAAGAATGGGGAAAAGAGGAACAAGCCATGCGCGCCTATTTAAATGGTCTCACGGATGAAGATGTAGTCAGCCATAAAAAATATATTAACAATGAAGGCATACATCGTGACCGAATCCTTTGGCATTGTCTGCTGCATGTTGTTAATCATGGGACTCAACATCGCAGTGAAGCCGCAGCTTTGCTTACGGACTTCATCTGTTCGCCCGGCGACCTGGATTTCACTTTGTTTCTATACGAGCATAAAGAATCATGAGTGGTCAAATCCGTTCCAACGTCAAAGCCGGTCTTACTGTATTGATCGTCTTGAAGCAGGATCAACGCACTGGCAAATTAACCAAAGGCATCGTGAAAGATATTCTCACCAAATCACCGAATCATCCGCACGGGATCAAAGTCCGCCTGGAGGATGGGCAGGTGGGGCGTGTGAAGGAAATAATTACTTAATATGTTCACGAGCAGTTGCACTGCGAGTGGATGCAGTACAACTGCATCCAAAACTAGGTGGTGGGGGTGTGAAAGAAATTATCAATGAATAAGGAGATTCCATGATCCGTAAACTTGCACACTTGAATTTTGTAACCAATGATTTGAATCGTATTGTTGATTTTTATGTCAACAAGCTTGGCATGAAAGTCAAATTTACGCTGGATAATAAACAGGGCAAGCCGTTCGGATATTATTTCGAATGCGGGGATTCCACGTTCATTGAAGTATTCGATCAAGCCATGGCATCAGAAGTTTGGGGCGGAAAAGTGGAGAAACTTGCTAACGGAACACAATACAAATTCGGTCTTTGGCTTGATCTGGTAACGCATTACAGGAGATGGTGCCGCATGAAATGCTTGGGCGGGTCTATTCGATCGATGCATTGGGGTCATGGGTGATGCTGCCGATCGGGTTTGCGCTGGCAGGCTGGGCCACAGACCTGGTCGGTGCCTCAACTGTATTTTTGATCGGCGGCTTTTTAACGATCGCATTGGCTTTGCTGGGACTTTCTCAATCTGCAATTCGAAAACTTGACTAAATAAAGGCGATACTATGAAGAAAATCTTTCTCACACTGGTTGTATTACTTTTGACCTCTGCATGTGGCGGAAAAGTGAATACCGCGGTTCCCATATCATCCACCGAGGAGCTGCCTGCGTCGGAAATAGATCCAAAGGTTACGCCTGTTTGTATTTCACCCGAACCAGCACAGGAGGATGTTGACCGCGCGCTTTCGTTCACCGATGACTTGTTAAGTGCGCCTGAATGGGTTCGAACTTATACAGTTTCCGACGGAAGAGTTTCAGCGGTCTGGTCA
>JBBSCM010000479.1:0-2048 GCA_038250295.1 Anaerolineales bacterium
CGGGATCGTACCAGCAGCGGAACGCACAACGCAGAGACCTGACTCCATTGTAGTACGAGCCGCCACGCAACACGCGCGCGACGCTTTGATCTGCCTTCAAATTTTCGCGGCCATCCTTAGGGTTGTATTCATAAGGTTTGTGAAGACTACGCGTCCACTCCCAAACATTTCCGCTCATATCCTGCAATTCATAAGGGCTTCTACCTTGCGGAAAACAACCTACAGGACTTGTGTCTCCGATTACCATGTTGCCGTTCACTTTATCAAGATTGAAATCATCTCCCCAAGGGAAGACCCTTGAATCTTTATCACCATGCGCGGCTTTTTCCCATTCGGCTTCACTCGGCAGAGTAGCGATGAGACTGCCCGATTCGATTCCGCGCCAGAATTTTTCCTCCATCCCGTTCTTCGGTTTGGAATTTGGCGCAATAGATTTAAGTTTTTGCGTCATCCATTCGCAGTACTTCATCGTGTCATACCATGTCACATAGCTCACAGGATGATTGAGAACGCCCAGTAAACTATCTTTGTTTGTCGGTTCGTACTTGCTGTCATTTATAAATTCTTTGAACTGTGCAACGGTCACAGGGTAACGGGCCATGTAATACTCAGACAGATATGGTTTATGTTGCGGCGTTTCATTTTTATAAAAATCTTTATCGCCACCGAATTTTTCGATCAAGCCTTTGACGTCTTCCTCTTTTGTTCCCATCAGGAATTCGCCTGCGGGAATGTGAATGAAGCCAAGCAAGGATTCTTTAGGCAGATGCCAGTGGATTTCGTCAAAGCGCGGGTCGCCGAGTTTGGCGAGGGTATCCCCCGCTTCGGCGCGTTCGCGGGGGGAAAGGAATTTGCTTTCCAGTAAATTCAATGTATGCGGGATCAATCGTTCCAAATAGGCTTTTCCACCTGATGGATTGTCTGTATCGCGTTCAATGATCTCATTTCCAATTACACAGGCGATCTGTCCTGACCAGAGCAAGGCGCGTTCGGCTTGCTCTGTTTGCGGGAAAACATCAGGGCACAGATGATAGGTCAGGTCAAGCAGAGCATCGCGTGTGCTTGGGTGATTATAAAAAAGTTCTTCCGCGCCCATCAATGCCGCGAGACTCCAGAAATCTCCTTCGGCGGCATGTTTAAAGAACTTGCGTCCACGGTTCCGTCTGCTGACCAAATAACATCCTGCAAGATATTCCTGAATGGTGCGGTGCGGAAAACTATAGGATGTTGGTCTTTCCAATTCGCCGCCTTTACCCACTAAAAGCCCTGAACGCTGGTCCACGTAATCCAGAAACTCGGATGCCAGTTCAGCGCTGCCAAGATATTCTGGTTTTTCCAACAACATCAAGGCCTCGCCGCGTGAGAGATCGGCGTCTGTGGTCTTTTTATTTTTATTCTCTGTTTTGTAACTTGCGCTATGCGCTTCATACGCAAGGATTTGAAGCGCATAGCGCAAACGATCATCATCTTTCAGGAACGCGGTTAAGGCTTGTGAAGGTGTAAAATTTTCCTCACCCGTTTTATGTTTTTGCCAGCGGCTGATCAACACATCCACGATCAAATGATACAAACGCACACGCTCACGCGGCAAGCCAATATCCTTTTGATGAATGATGGCAATACTTGTTAGCATCATTGGGTTGCTCGACATTTCAATCAAGTCGGAGGTGCTGGATGCGCTGGCAAGATCATGCGCGCGTTTTTCAGCCTGCTCCGTGTTCATATGTCCAAGACGGCATTGCTCGTTGTACCATGCGCGCGCAAATTTTGCGATCTTTTTTCCATCAAATGGCGCAATGGTATGGGGTTGGAAATTTTGAAAAACAGCCTGGCCTGTGTAGGAACGGCTTCGAGATGTAATAATCACACGTTCTATCTTATGGAGTTGAACCAATGCGCCAACGGCCTGCCGCACAAGCCCACGCAGGTTTTGCGGCACTTCGTCCAAGCCATCCAGCACAAGTAGAATCTTCCCATTTTCAAATGCTTTTTCCAATATAGGAATAAATTCCGCCGCTTTTATCTCTTCCCGTATTTTCTCAAGAATA
>JBBSCM010000480.1:0-1983 GCA_038250295.1 Anaerolineales bacterium
GATACGGTCATTGCCTGTGTCGGAGGCGGGTCGAACGCGATCGGCGTCTTTAGTGGATTCGTGAACGACGAACATGTGGAGTTGATCGGCGTCGAGGCGGGCGGACGTGGAATCGCTTCAGGCAAACACGCGGCGAGATTTAGTGACCCTTCAAAGGGGCGAGTTGGCGTAATACATGGAACGCGGACTTATGTCTTGCAGGATGAAGATGGTCAGATTGCGGAGACACATTCAGTCTCGGCAGGATTGGATTACGCGGCGGTGGGCCCTGAACATGCCATGTTACGCGATATGGAACGCGCGTTTTACACATCCGCAACGGATGAGGAAGCGCTCAGCGCGTTTCAGGAATTGTGTCACACTGAAGGGATCATCCCTGCGCTGGAGTCGTCCCATGCGGTGGCGGAGGTCATCAAGCGCGCGCCAACGATGCGGAAGGATCAGGTGATTTTGGTTAATCTGTCGGGTCGAGGGGATAAGGATTTGAATACGGTGATTAAAGAGATGGGTAATTTGTAATTGGTAATTTCGGTGGTTGAGCGCAAGCAGTCGAAACCACCACTAACCAAAGCAATTTTTGTTACGAGATTACTCTTGCTTATCTGTGGTCTCGATATGCCCTTCGCAACGAACGCTCAGGGCTACTCGACCACCAGAGTATGAATGGAATAGGAATCATTATGAACCGAATCGAAAACGCATTCAAGAACAAACCGATCTTCATGCCCTACTTTCCGTTGGGCTACCCTGACTTGGACACGTCCATTGACGTGATCGAAGCGCTCTCCAAGAACGGCGCGGACTTGATTGAGGTGGGACTGTCATTCTCCGATCCGCTTGCGGATGGACCTGTGATTCAGCAAGCCACGCAGATTGCATTGGAAAAAGGTATCACGGTGAAGAAGTCGCTGGCGGCAGTTGCGGAATTACGCAAGCGCGGTGTGGACATTCCGCTGATTCTGATGGGTTACTACAATCCCATGCTGGCGTATGGACTGGAGAAATTTGTCCGTGATGCCATGGATGCGGGCGCGGATGGATTCATCATCCCTGATCTGCCGATGGAAGAGGCGGATGAGTTTGAAGCTGTGTTGAGCGGCGCTTCGACTGCGAGCGAGAACACCACTCGCTCTCCGCTCAGCGCGATGCCCCTCATTCAAATGCTCGCACCGACATCGCCGAATGAACGCATGGAAGCGATTGCAAGAAATGCAAAAGGATTTATCTATCTTGTTTCAGTGACAGGCGTGACGGGTGCGCGCACATCCATTTCAGATGGATTGGGTGAGTTGATCCACCGCGTACGTGAGCACACGTCCGCGCCGGTGTGTGTGGGGTTTGGAATCGGCACGCCCGAACAAGCCAAACAAGTGGGTGCGCTGGCAGACGGAGTCATTGTCGGCTCGGCGTGTGTGAAGACGATTGGGGGGAGTGAAAAGCCTGTTGAGGCGGCGAGAGAATTTGCGGCGGAGTTTCAAAGCGCATTGAGGGAGTTGAAGAAATGATTCTCGAAGTTGCTATTTTAGATGTAATACCAAATCAAGAAAAAGATTTTGAATCTGCATTTGCAAAAGCATCCAGCATTATTACCAGTATGCAGGGATATATATCGCATCAATTGCAGCGTTGTGTTGAAAAGCAGAACCGTTATGTTTTGCTTGTCCAGTGGGAAACTCTGGAATCTCACACCATTGGATTTCGTGGCTCGCCGCAATATCAGGAGTGGAAAAAGCTTTTGCATTATTTCTATGATCCTTTTCCAGTGGTTGAACATTACGAAATGATATGGGTGTGTTTCAAATGAGTTGACAAAAAGAACGTCCCGAAGGTTTTGTCGAGAAAATTTGGTCGTTTGTGCCAACCTTCGGGACGGTTTCAACTGAAATGAAACACACCCAAATGATATTTGCGAATGTAAAATAGGAACTGCTGTTGCGATGGTCGGGAAACCTAAAAGGGAGTTAAATGCTAAATAACAGAATC
>JBBSCM010000481.1:0-1981 GCA_038250295.1 Anaerolineales bacterium
GGCATCATCCTGCATTATGTCAGCAAGGAAATCCCATTTCTGGCGTTGATACTTCTGGCAGTCCTGCGAACTCAATCCACTGGATACGACATGGTCGCGGAAAATTTGGGAGCAAGCCGTTGGCAGCGTTTGCGCTATGTGACTATTCCATTGGTTATGCCATCTCTGCTGTCGGGTGCTTTGCTGGTCTTTGCTTTTATATTCAGCAGTTATGAAGTGCCAGCCCTGCTCGGAGTCGGTTATCCGCGCATGTTACCTGTGTTGGCGTTACGTTTTTTCAATGACCCCGACCTGCGCTCGCGCGCCGACGGCATGGCGATCAGCCTGATCATCACCTTTATTGTGCTGGTTGTGGCAGTGATTAGTTTGAAAAAGAGTGAGCAAGGATGATTCACCACAAAGGACACGAAGGGTCACAAAGGAAACCCTTTGCTATTCCTTTGTGCTTGAGAAGATTTGATGAATAAAATATACACTTTTGTCTTACGTTTTGCGCTTTACTTTATTCTTGCCGCGCCGTTGGCATTATTCATCGTTTATGCATTTTCAACGCGCTGGTTTTTTCCCCAACCTTTCCCCGCTGAATGGACGACTGATGTATTCACCCGAACTCTCAATGACCCGCGTATCTTTAGCGGACTGCGTGATAGCTTAATCATCGCATTTATTGTCAGCCTGCTTTCGCTTCTGCTTGGGTTTCCAGCCGCGCGTGTATTAGGTCTGCGCCAGTTTCGCGGCAGACAGATTGCCTGGCTGATATTATTCCTGCCAACGGTTGTCCCACCGCTTGCCATTGGTATGGGATTGAATATCCTGTTTCTGCAAATCGGGTTGGCGGGTTCATTCCCTGGCGTTATTTTGGCGCATCTCATCCCAACTTTGCCGTATGTCATTTTCACACTGGCTGGCGCGTTTGCCCGCTACGATGAGAATTTCGAATTCCAATCGTTGGTCTTGGGCGCAAGCCAGACACGCACTTTTCTCACAGTTACCCTGCCGCTTATTGCACCCAGTCTGGTAGTTGCGGCGCTATTTTCTTTTCTCATCTCGTGGAGTCAATATTTACTGACGCTTTTAATTGGAAGCGGACGAATCATTACTTTGCCCATTCTGTTATTTTCAGCAGCAAGCGGCGGCAATCCCGTCACCATTGCCGCCATCTCGCTGATATTTCTCGCCCCACCCGTGCTGGTGATCGCTGCCACTGCGCGGCAACTCAACGACGGCGAAGTAAGAGAACAATACTAATCAATGTCACTGCGAGGCGCTCTTCCCTGCACCGAACGCAGGACGGTGTGCCGAAGCAGTCTCCTGTTCGACAGCAGATTGCTTCGGACTAGCGTCCTCGCAATGACATGCCAAAGGTGTTTATGACTCAAGTCAATCTCATCTCACTTACGAAACGATACCCGAATCAGCCCGCCCCTGTGCTGAAAGATTTTTCGCTTAATGTGAATGACGGGGAAATGGTCGCATTATTGGGACCTTCAGGTTCTGGCAAATCTACTCTGCTAAAATTGATCACGGGCATCGAACGCCCTGACGCTGGCGACATTCAATTTGACGGCATCTCCATCCTGAACATGCCTGCCAACAAACGCGGGGCGGTCTTCATGTTCCAGAAATCATATTTGTTTCCGTTTCTGAATGTGGAGGAAAATATGGGCTTTGGTTTGAAGGTTCAAGGCGCTTCGGCTGAATCAATTCGCGCGGAAGTAAAGCGCATGTTGGATTTGATCGGTTTGCCTGGCATCGAGAAACGCAAGCCCGCGCAACTCTCTGGCGGGGAGCAGCAGCGTGTGGCGTTGGCGCGCGCGTTGGTGACTCATCCAAAATTGCTTTTGCTGGATGAGCCATTGAGCAGTCTGGATACATCGGTGCGGATAAATTTACAGGAAGCCATCCGCGCCATTCAGCGCGAATTAGGCATCACCACGATCTTTGTCACGCATGATCTGGGCGAAGCGATGGCAATGTCTGA
>JBBSCM010000482.1:0-1979 GCA_038250295.1 Anaerolineales bacterium
ATCCTTGGACCAGAAACCTGCGAACGGGAAAATGCCCGCCAATGCAAGTGTGCCGATCATGTACAGCCAAAACGTGACAGGCATGGTCTTGCGAAGTCCGCCCATATTGCGCATATCGCCCGGGTCGAATGTTTCGACAGGCTCAACATGGCGTACTTCGCCGTGCTCTTCACTATGATGCCCGTCATCGTGTGCTTCCTTGCTTAGTTTCTTGCCCTTGGCAGGTTTGCTTTCATGATGCGCTTGCGCGTGAGCGAGGTGATGATGTCCGCGCTCCATGCCGAGGATGACAGAACCAGCCGAGAGGAACAACAATGCCTTGAAGAAGGCGTGTGTAATCAGATGGAACATCCCACCCACATACGCTCCCATCCCTACAGCCGCAACCATGAAGCCGAGCTGGGAAATGGTGGAGTATGCCAAAACTTTCTTTATGTCGTATTGACCTACGGCGATTGTCGCGGCGAACAATGCCGTAACCGCACCGGTCATTGCCACAACATATTGCGCCTGCGGAACCAACGTATAAAGCGGCGCGGATCGCGTCACAAGATACACGCCCGCGGTCACCATCGTAGCAGCATGGATCAAGGCGGAGACCGGTGTCGGGCCAGCCATCGCATCTGGCAGCCAAATGTAAAGCGGGATCTGCGCAGATTTACCAGCAACGCCCACCAACATAAACAATGTAATTGCCACGATCACCCACGGCGCTGACTCAGCAACTGCGGGTGCAGCTTTGAAGACCTCGTCAAATTGGAAGGAGCCGAGATGCCAGAACATCAGGAAACCCGCGATTAAGAAACCAAAGTCGCCGACACGATTAACAATAAATGCTTTTTTCGCGGCGTTTGAATTTGCCCATGACGGACGCGCAAGCGTATCCATCTCGTACCAGAAACCGATCAGCAGGAAGGAGCACAGCCCCACGCCTTCCCAGCCGACGAAGAGCATCATGTACGAGTCGCCGCTGACCAGGATCATCATCGCCGCAATGAACAGGTTCAGGAAAATAAAGAAGCGGTTGAAACGTCCTTCATCTTTCTTGAAACGCACATCCTCGTGCATATATCCGATGGCGTAGATGTGGATGAGCGTGCCCACACCCGAAACGACCAGCATCATTGTGGTTGAGAGCGAGTCAACTCGGAATGTCCAATCAAGTTTCAGCGTGCCGACATGAATCCACTCTGCAAGTGGGACGCTCACCATCTCGCCATGATTGATCGAGACCGAGTAAGCCAACAGCACCGAGACGACAAATGCCGCTCCCGATGCCAAGCTCGCCACTGCGCCGACCTGGTTCTCGCTGAATTTGAACCATTTGCTAATGGTCAAATTGAACAGCAAACCTGTTAACGGCGCGAAGACCAGCCACGGGGCTAAAAAGAAAAATCCACTAACTACTGTTTCGCTTAAGTGCATAAATTTCTCCGTCATGTTACGTGTTGCGTAACGGAACACGCTACACGCACCACATTTTATCCCTTCAAGGAATTCATCTCATCAATATTGATGTTCTTCTTGGTCTTGAAAATTTCAACGATCAAGGCGAGTCCGACCGCCACTTCCGCGGCAGCCACTGCGATGACAAAGAACACAAAGATCTGTCCGCTGAAACTTTTGTAAACACTGGAAAAAGCCACGAAGGCGAGGTTGCCTGCATTGAGCATCAACTCAATAGACATGAAGATGATCAACGGGTTGCGGCGGATGAGCACGCCCAACGCGCCGATGGTAAACAGAACCGCCGAAAGGATGATGTAATAATCCACTTTGACCATTATTTCTGCCCTGCCTTTTCTCTATTCGTAAGCACAATTGCGCCCACCATCGCGACCAACAGCAAAATGGAAGTAACCTCGAACGGCAGGAGGAAATCATTGAACAATGTCATCGCCATTTCGCGCAGGTTTTCCATTGAATTCACGGCAATATCAGGCGCAGTAATGACTCCAGTTTGCGCGCTCGACAAGATA
>JBBSCM010000483.1:0-1932 GCA_038250295.1 Anaerolineales bacterium
GCAGAGACCAGTTTCTCCGAGAGTGCATGTCCCGCCGCGACTCCGACGCCGCGTAATTTCTCCAGCACAATATCCCCTGCGCCGCGGCGGCCAATGGCTGTGGTGACTGTGCCGTAGATTACTTTGTCGGGTCCCAGCACACGCGCAATCGCCTGTTCATTTTCCACGCCATTGGATAAGCATAGGATGGGCGGGAGTTTTTCGGCGAAAGGTTTTATTCCTTCCAGTGCGGCAGCGGTATCAAAGGATTTCAAGGCAAAGAACGCAACGTCAAATGGGCCAAACTTCAAGGCGTCTTCCAAGGAGGGTTCAATTACAAAAGAACGAGGCTCGATCAAAAATGCATCTTTTGTCCCATCGGCTCCGCTCAGGGCATGCTTTCTTCTTTCGTCGATCGTGAGGTCGAGGCGCAATCCGCGCTCGCGTAGTTCAGCGACCATCTTCGGTTGTTCCACGAAGACAACATTATGTCCTGCCAATACTAATGAGCCGCCAAAATATGTTCCAATTGCACCCGCGCCGAAGAAGAGTACGTTTAATCGGTCAGATGATTTTATATTCGATATGGATGATTGCAAAATTACCTCTATAAATATGATGTATGTCGCTGCGAGGCGTCTTTGGTTGTTGCCGAAGCAGTCCCCTGCTAATAGCGAGATTGCTTTGTCAGGAAGAGCAAGGGCCTTCCTCGCAATGACGGGAATTTTTTATTCAGCGTCTTTCCAATGGGCATGATCGTTAAGTTTATCAATCGCCCAGCGATGTTGATGTGGATAGTACATCAATTGGGCAAAGGCGGTATTGCCAAAACGAAAACGTGTTCCCGCATTATTCGCCTGTGGGGCCATGCCCACAACCGCATGCATTACTTGATTCAACATGCCGCCATGTGAGACGATCAAATATTTGGCAGGCTCGTGCTTGAGCAAATTATGCAAAGCCTGGCCTGCGCGCAGGAACAATTCCCAATCCCCCTCTCCGTCGCCGCCAACGGAATCATAAGGCGTGGAAAAAGATGGGTGCTGAAAATTCTGACGGACTTCATTTGCGGTAAGGCCTGCAAAATCTCCGTTATCACGTTCCAGCCAGAGTGGCTCAAACTCAATTTTTAGATCCAACGCCGAGGCGATGATTTCAGCTGTCTCTTTTGCGCGTTCAAGCGGGCTGGAGATGATAAGGTCAAACTTCATCTTCTCATTCCTCCAGCGTTCAGCAAGCGCTTGTGCCTGCTTGCGGCCCATATCCGTCAGAGGAAATTCCGCCTGCCCCTGCCAGCGCGATTCAGCATTCCCGACCGATTCGCCGTGACGTAACAAGGTAATATAAAATGGCGGCGGCTTATTCTCCATCTTCGCTCTTCTTCCCCTTTATTAAATAAACTGGGCGGCGTTTGACCTCCTGAAATATATACCCCACATAGACACCGATAAAACCCAGCAGGATCATGATGATGCCGCTGGCAATTAATAGAACTCCCATTAGAGAACTCCACCCCGCAACCACCCGCTCCGTCTGACCGGTAAACCATAAGGTCAACACATAGGTCAGTTGCGCGATTGCCAGAATGAAGAAAACCAGGCCGCTGCTTAATCCAATATATAACGGGGCGAGGGAAAAGGAGAAGATCGCGTCCGATGCCAACCGGATCATTTTGCCCAGTGAATATTTTGATTTCCCGGCAATCCTAGCTGGTTCATGGTATGGGAGGATAACACTGGAATATCCCATCCATGAGATCATACCGCGCAGGAAACGGTGATATTCATGCATGGAACGAAGACCGTTCAAGGCATCGCGTGACATTGCTCGAAAATCCGCTGCGCCTTGCAGAATCTGTGTCCCGCTCATTGCGTTGATCAAACGATAGAAAAAATTTGAAGTCCATTTTTTGAATGAAATAGCCCGCCCATCATCAATGCGCTGCGTTTGCAC
>JBBSCM010000484.1:0-1929 GCA_038250295.1 Anaerolineales bacterium
CAAATGCACACTGCTGGTTTCCTCCTCGCCCTCCACAATGAATTTGACATTGCATGGAAGTTCGCCTTCTGAATCCAAAATCGCATCCAAAGCGAAGAGCCGCGAGGTTAAGTGACTCTTGTCATCGCTGACGCCGCGGCCGTACATCTTCCCCGCGCGTATCTCTGGCTCAAACGGAGGCGATTCCCATAGCTCCAAGGGTTCCGGGGGTTGGACATCATAATGATTGTAGATCAGTAAAGTCTTTTCGCTTTTGCCTTTGCGCTCCCCAAATACAACCGGCGCACCTTCAGTTGACATGATCTTTGCTGTAAAGCCGCGCTTCTCCAGCATTTCTTTTACGATCTGGGCGCATTCCTTTAATCCCAAATTTTGCGCGCTGATGCTTGGCTGTGACACATAGCGTTTGAGTTCTTCAAGGCTTTGATCGAAATTCTTATCCAGATATGCATCTATCTTTTTATAGTCGCTCATGATGTTCTCCTTGTTTTTGGGGAGAGCAAAAGTTCTACTTTTGCCTTTCGGAAGAAGAACTTCCGAACTCCTGTATGCTACTTATAGAAATTTGCAATCCAATCAATTGAATACGCGCCCGCATAGGCAAACAGCGCCATCTTGATCAGTTGACCAACCCAGCAGAAAAGCAAAAATTTCCAAATTGGAATTTTGGCTACACCTGCCGCGATCCCGGCCAGATCAAAAAACGGATTGGGAATTGCGGCGAGAACCAGGATCGTCCATGCGCCATATTTTTGCACCCAGGGTGACACACGAATATATGCCTTTGTATTTTCTACAACAGCCTGTCCGCTGAAACCTGCCAGATAACCAGATAGTTCGCCAATGGCGCCGCCTGTCCCTGCGGCGAGTGCAACCAACATGGGATTAAAAATATTACCCATTGCGAACACCACTGCCACACCCGGTGCAGGAATAATGACTGTGGCGTTTGCCAGCAGCATCACCAGAAATATTCCAGGGTAGCCATACGCCGCAAATTCATCCACCCGCTCACGGATACTGTAGATGTACACAGTGATCCCAATCACCAGAGCAAGCGCAAGGATGCGTAAGAGAACAACGCCAACCCCAGATTTTTTACGATCTTGAATTGACGTTGTTTCAGTTCTTACAGCTTTTGCCTTTTGTTGTTTAGCTTTCGTCAATGGTGACACTGATTATTTTTACTGCAGGTGCATTCACATTACCGGGGTCACGCGTTGGGATGGACATCAGTACATCCAGTCCCTCCACCACCTGGCCAAAAACGGTGTGCTTGCCGTTTAGGTGAGGCGTTGGCCCATGAGTGATAAAGAATTGCGAGCCGTTGGTTCCCGGCCCCGCATTTGCCATCGAAAGAATTCCTTGCTTATCATGCTTCAAGCTTGAGTCGAATTCATCTCCAAACTTGTAGCCGGGTCCGCCACGGCCGGTGCCGGTTGGGTCGCCGCCTTGCACCATGAAATTATCAATGACACGATGGAAGATGACACCATCGTAATATCCTTCGCGAGAAAGAAATACGAAGTTGTTAACGGTCATCGGAGTTTTGTCTGCAAATAATTCGATGACCATTGTGCCTTTATCGGTTTCCATGCGTGCTTTATATTGCTTCTTCGGGTCGATCTGCATTGCGGGTGGGGTGTTCCATTGTTTTGCCATTCTAGAATCTCCTATGTTTTGTTCAATTTTATGTTGGTAGTCGAGTAGGGCGGGGAAGATTGTACAACAAGGTTTTTCAAAACTCGAAGCCCGTACACTTGCATCAGCGCACACCTGCCCTGGCGGGCGGTGCCAGGGAGTGCGGGTATCGAGACCTTATTTTAACAAAGTTTCTATTCTTGCTACAACCATATCCAGGGCGGCAGTATTGAAACCGCCTTCGGGGATGATCACATCTGCATAGCGTTTGGATGGCTCAACGAATTC
>JBBSCM010000485.1:0-1852 GCA_038250295.1 Anaerolineales bacterium
AGCTCGCCGCGCAAGGCTGGGACATCACACTCGTGCGCGTCACGGACGATCAAAAGGATTCGATCGGGCTTTCGATTGAGGAGACCATCAAGGTCAACACCGAGCAAATGCATGAAGCGGCGCAGATCATGGGTATTCATACTATTATCGAACTGGGGTTTATGACAGACGCGTTGGCAGATGTGCCGCTGGGGAGTTTGCGCGAGCGCTTTGTGTATTTGTTCCGCAAACACAAACCGTATGCGGTCTTTACCTTCGATCCGTTTGGTTTATATGAAGGCAATCAGGATCATACACGCGTGGCACAGGCTGTGGAGGAAGCCTTCTGGGTTTCGTGCTTCGATAAACATTATCCTGAACATTTTACAGAAGGGCTTGAGCCATTCTCGGTTTGCGAGCGTTGGTATTATGCGCGCCAACTACCTGAGATCAATCACTACGAAGATGTGACCGAGACCATGGATAAGAAGATCGCGGCGTTATGCGCGCACCGCGAAATGATGAAGAACACCATCAACCAAACCCGCCTGCAATTAAAAACCTACGGCAAACGCGTGTCCATGCTCGATGAAGCGATGGAAGGCGATATGTCTGCATTGTTGGGCATGGTGATGATGAATGACGGCAAAGCCATGGCGGTCAAAGCAGGTTGGGACGGCGAGACGCGCATGGCGGAAGCATTTCGTAAATCACGCTTCGGCGATATGGAAGAACTCTTTGATATGCTGGGGGAGCCGCTGTGACCAAGATCGTTGTGATCGGCGGCGGATCATATACCTGGGGACCCACGTTCCTGCGGGATATTTTCGCCACACCTGAACTCAAAGGCTCGACCATTGTTTTGCAGGATATCGCGCAAGACCGTGTGGACTTGGTCTACTCGCTTGGGCAAAAGATGATCGCTGATTTCAAGCTCGATTTTCATTTGGAGAAAACACTATCACTCGATGGAGCTTTGCAAGGCGCAGATTTTGTAATTCTAACCATCACCACAGGCAGGCTGGAGTCCATGCGACCTGACTTGGAGATTCCTGCCAAGTATGGGATCAAGCAATCTGTTGGCGATACCACAGGTCCAGGTGGACTCTCGCGGGCGTTGCGGAACATTCCCGTTGTCGCAGAAATCGGGCGCAAGGTGATGGAAATCTGTCCGAATGCCTTGTTCCTTAATTACACCAATCCCATGACCGTGTTGACTCGCACGCTTGCAATGCAAGGTGTCAAAGTGGTTGGGCTATGTCACGAGTGGATCGGAGTACGCGAAAATCTTGCGAAAATATTCGGCACAGCGCCTGAGAATATCACGGCGAAGATCGCAGGTATTAATCATCTGATATGGGTTACGGATCTGTATGCGGATGGGAAACATGTTTGGGATGAAATTCCCGCGCTCACAGAAAAGATTCTTAGCGGAGAGATTAAAGTGGATGAAGACGATACATCCGTGTTCGCGGATCATGCGAAAGTTAAGTCCACGTTGTTCGAGTTGTATGGTGCCTTGCCAGCGGCGGGCGATCGTCATATCGCGGAATTCTTTCCGCACTTTATCAATGAGTCCACGGGTTGGGGCGGGCAATATGATTTGATTTTGACCAGCGTAGAAGATCGTTATGCCATGGAAGCCGAAGCGAAAGGGCTGATCGAAGCCGCCCTGCGCGGTGATGTGCCGCTTGCGCCGTTCATGGCAGATGTCTCCACCGAAGCCGCGAATAAAATTATCCGTGCGATCACACGTAATGAAAAATATGTTGGGATCATGAATCTGCCCAATGTAGGACAAATTGCCAATTTTCCCTACGACGCTGTCGTTGAAACCTACGGCGTGATCGACGCCACCGGCGCACATGCTATC
>JBBSCM010000486.1:0-1847 GCA_038250295.1 Anaerolineales bacterium
ACCATGCCCGAACCTTTTTTGAACGCATACAACTTGTCATCATCCGCGCGCCCGATCACAAAAGCATAATCGCCTTCAAGGTCGCCATACGCCAAACGAATCGCGTCAATGAATTCATATCCGCGTTTGATATATCGTTCCACTGCATGCACGCAAGTCTCGCCATCATTCTGCGAGCGGACAGTCATGCCCTCCGCCATAAATTCCTGCCGCAACTCAACATTATTGACCACATTGCCATTATGCGCGCCAACCATGTCACCGTTTGAATCCAAATGAGGCTGTGAATTAATTTGCGACGGCTCGCCAAACGTCGCCCAGCGTAACTGTGTAATTCCGCGCTGTCCGCGCATCTCAGCGATGTTATATTTCGCCGCCACCGAATCCACTTTGCCGACATCTTTACGCAGATCAATCTTCCCGCTGTTCAACGTCGCCGCGCCGACAGAGTCATAGCCGCGGTAAGTCAATCGCTCCGCGGCGGCGATCAAAATGGGTCCGAGCGCTTCTTCATTCTTTGTCACGTAGCCGAAAATTCCGCACATTTTATAAGTCTCCTCGGTGGTTGAGTAGCCCCGAATACTCTTTGAGGGGTATATCGAAACCACCTCTAAGTAAAGTAATTCTTGTTAAGTGGTGGTTTCGATATGGACGGGAAAACCACCCGTCCTACTCAACCACCAGCGTAGTTATGTTATTTCACACATTATCCCACGGTGCGACTCCACGGCCGCCGCCTCTCAACGATCTGTAAATCGGTTCTGCCAATTCTGGTAGCACGTCCGCTGTAGCCGCCAGTAGACCGAAACAACCCGCGATCATCATGTCACCGAAGGGAACGGCGAAGTACGGGCGCAACCTCTGGAGTGAAGCAGCTTGCTGCTCTACATTCGACAGCAAGCTGTCCGACTCCAGAGAGAACATAGATCTCCTCGGCCCCGTCACCACCACATCAAAATCATCTTTTCCAAATTCAAAAACTTCATCCGTGTACATCAATGCACCGTGACCCATGTCATCGAATACATCTTGATGTTTCAACGAACCATCTGCCAATTTGCGGATCAGGCCTTCCAGTTTTGGCAAATCAATCTCGCCTGTATGGTGTTCAAAGACTCCTTCAATACCTTTTTCACCCAAACGAAACGCCAGCGTATGGAAGTTGCCAACATTGCAGATGATCTTTTTCTTGCGGGCAGCCACTGTTGGGTCAAAGTTTGCGCCGAGGACAGCCGCCGGAGCCGTATCCATTACCACCAGCGGACAAGGCAGCTCGCCTGCCGAGTCCGCTACAGATTGCAGGCGGGTCATGATTTTTGGAATTTTATTGGAAGGAAAGATGAAAGAGGAAAGAGAATTTTTGGCTTTGATTCTTTCATCCAGATAATCAAACCTGAATTGGCGATCCGATACTCCCGCAGGCGCATTACCATGATCGAAGACTGCTACAGCGATTGCAGACAAATCATTCAACGAAACGCCATAATCCATGAAAGTCTTGCTGATTAACCCGAAATCAAAATCCCTCAACTCCAAACGCTCCACGCTCCACGCAACACGCCTGGCTTCTTCCTCCGAAACAATTTTTATCCCCAACGCTTCCACCTTGTTTAACTCGTCATTCAGCGTCGTTGCAGCGGATGGCGTCATGTAGACGGGGATTCCCGCGCGCGCAACTTCTTCGATTGCCCATGCCGAGGGGCCGCCTCCCATTTGATGTCCAGTCAGCAGGATCGGGGTACGGGAAAGAATCGTCTGCTTTAGACGGCGATGAATCATCATGGTAGGCGAAGGCAGCACGAGTTTGAATCCGTTCTCGATGTCGAGATTCGAATCATAAAGAAAAA
>JBBSCM010000487.1:0-1831 GCA_038250295.1 Anaerolineales bacterium
CGAAATCGACAAGATCGGTGATTTTTATAAAGATTCAAATGGCAAATATGCTAAGCGATGTGACCATGTACGGTTTCCAATTTCACCAGATAGCAAATTAGAAAATGTGACGCTTACAATTTCACGCATTGCAACAACGCCGGCAGAAATTCTGGATTGCGCGAAAGGACAAAAGAAACTGGACGAGGCAAAACAGGGAATAAAAGTTGAATGCAATGACGGCAGTAATCATATAGGTGGGTTTCAGATCATAGAAAAGTCAAAAGAAATGGACGACATAACGGCAGATTCAATCGCCGCAGATGCTTTTATTGACGTTGTGGAAGGTCCATGGGTGTTTGAATTGAACCTAAAATAGAATATTCAGGTCAAATTTGATAAAGGTGCAGACTGCACCTTTTCATTTTTTCAGGGCAGCCAGCCCAACAACCGCCCAGGAAGTCCATCAGCAACTTCATGGATGCATTTCACTCATCCTCGACGGCGGAAACACAGTGGACGGAATTCCGTCCACTGTGTTGGATTGCGCAGGAAAGATTCCATTGATAGTACGCGAAGGTCCAATTACTTTAGATGAATTACTGGCGGCTTTTTCGTCCTGAGCGACACTTGCGCCTGCGCACAGTGCGAACTCTCATTCACCATTTAAGTTTTATTCAGGTTGTATTTATCTCGCCGAATATAATAGTAATTACATTCTCCCTTCACAAATCCCGTTCAGACTTGGGCAAGCTTGGCGGGATTTGTGGTTTTCACTCTCTTATCGAATTCTTAATCAGGTTTCAGGTTTTACTTAGGTCAGAGCTATAAAATACAAATACATTCTCCTAATGTAAAGAGCCGATTGACTTGGGCAAGTCAATCGGCTCTTGGTTTTAATCCATATTGCCGGTCATCACAAGAGCGGCCAGGTGGGCATTACGTCAATATCCAACTGCGAAATGTGCCCAAGCGCATAACGGTGATATCCTGCCGAGGCGATCATGGCGGCATTATCGGTACACAACGATAACGGGGGAATATGAACAGGGAACTCTGTCTGCGCTCTAAAGGTTTGCCGCAATACGCGGTTCGCAGAAACGCCGCCAGCGATCAAAATCTCCTTTGCGCCATGCTGCGCATCACGGGCAGCATTCATCGTTTTCTTGAATAACACGTCTATTACAGCTTGTTGAAAAGATGCGGCTAAATCTGCAACGGGCAATGAATTGCTTTTCTTCTTCAGTTCATTCACTTCATATAAGACAGATGTCTTTAATCCACTGAAAGAAAAATCCCAAGTGCCTTCAAGCCAGGCACGCGGAAATTTAAATCGATTTGGGTCACCCTCTTCGGCGGCTTTTTGGATAGCAGGTCCGCCGGGGTAGCCGAGTTCCAACAGGCGGGCAACTTTGTCGAAGGCCTCACCAGCCGCATCGTCGAGGGTTGAGCCGAGCCGTTGATACGTCAAATGATCGGTCATGAGATTCAGTTCGGTATGTCCACCAGAAACGAGCAGGGCCATCAAAGGAAATTGCGGCTCGGGCGGAATCGTTTCGCCCGCATCATATACCCATGCAGAGTAGAGATGTCCCTCCAGATGATTGACACCGATCAGCGGAAGACCTGAACCGAGGGCAAGCCCTTTGGCCATGTTCATGCCGACAACCAGCGAACCCGCCAGACCTGGTCCT
Source organism: Anaerolineales bacterium (assembly GCA_038250295.1). Taxonomy (GTDB): domain Bacteria; phylum Chloroflexota; class Anaerolineae; order Anaerolineales; family Villigracilaceae; genus Villigracilis. The sequence goes on from JBBSCM010000487.1 coordinate 1,674, forward strand.
TGAGTGACGGCGAGCGCGTCAATATCTTTGAGCGTGAGATGCGCCTGCGCGAGCGCCTGCTCCACAACGGGTATGATGCTCAAGACATGCTGACGCGAAGCTACCTCAGGGAATACGCCGCCATAGCGAGCATGGATCTCCATCTGCGAGGCGACAAC
>JBBSCM010000488.1:0-1754 GCA_038250295.1 Anaerolineales bacterium
GAACGGTTCGGCGCAGGTGTTGAACTTTTTCAACACACCTGTCCCGGGTTGGTAAATCAAATTGAAAATGGGGAACTCGATTCGCTGAAAACACGGGCAATTCTTGAAGACGCCTTGCTCCCCATGCTTGAAAAAAATATTGATACAGTTGTATTGGGATGTACGCATTATCCATTCGTGATTCCGCTGATTGAGAAGATTGTGGGGCAGAATGTTCGGGTGATAGACCCAGCTCCTTCGGTGGCGAGGCAGGCTAAACGTCTGCTTGAAGCGGTGAAAAATATAAATCAGACAGGCGAAGGCACACAAGTCCAATTCTTCACTTCCGGAGATGCGGCTTCCATGAAATCTTTATTGCCACTATTGTTGGGGATGGATGGCGATGTTCAGTCGGTTATGTGGAAAGAAGATCGAGAGATTCAATAACCTCCGCTCCCATTCTCTGCATGTCTTTAAACAATCGTACGGGTTCGGCGATATGCCCCATCATATGCACCCCTGCGCAGCGCGCGGTGCCGTCAAGATATTGCAACAGATAAGCGACGACGGGGATTGCGGTCAGTTCGTATCCATCGGGATGTGCGATTCGTACATGGACCTCAGCCTGCCTGCCGTTTAATCGGCCTTTGGCTTCCACTTTGAGCGCCACCATATACGGCGGTTCTGATTTTCCCATAGCCCACCACATCAATTTGCCAAGCGGACGGATGCCGCGCTTCGGTGCAAGCTTTAGCCCCACGAAAACGATTGGCGTGATGACGAGATCGGCCAGCCAATTTGAGCCTGAAATATAGAATCCCGTTTCTTTCAGAGTTGGGAACATCTTTGGAATGTCTTGCAATTCTTCAAAGAACATCGAGTAGCAGGTGCGTTTACCAACGTCTTCACCAAAATTGAAGGAACGCGAATCCCACGAGGCGGGCTTCGTCCATGCGCCATGTTTATATACTTGTGCCTGATATTCGAGAAAGCCTTCCATAAGTTCATCCACTGCTTCGGTGTAGGGGATGTTGTTGATGCTAAGATAACCAGCTGTTAATGCAGATTCAATCTCGTCTAATTTTGTTACGGCATAACGGATCATGGTTGCAGGCAGGCCGGGATGATAGCCAGCTTCGGTGACAAAGCAAAGCCCAGCTTCCTTGATCTTTTCTTCTGCGGCATATAATGCCTTTAGTTTTTTCGACGAGAATTGCACATCGAGATAATCAACACGAGCTTCGATACATGCGCGGACAACTGTCTCAGCGTGGTGTGTGGTTGGGGCAGCGACCAGACACAAAGTCACGTCTTGAAGCGCCTGCAGGAGGCTGTCAAAATTGGAGGCGTCTGCTTGTCTCACAGTCACACGTGAGTTGTTCAATTCGTCCGCGAAGGATTTTGCTTTATCCAAATTGCGGCCTGAAATGATTATTTCCACATTGGTTTGAGCAAGCAAATGTTTGGCAAGGAATTTGCCAGTATATCCATACCCGCCCAGGATTAATATTTTTGACATTTTGTTTTCACTCTTTTTCGGGTTTGACAGCAAGAAGGGTCAGATTTTTTGCAATGACGCGCAGATCATCTTCATCTTTGAATTTCATTCCAGCCATTGCCATTACAGATCGTGTGTAGGCGGGTTTGTGACGATAGAATTGAACGAGCATCTCACCTGCGCCTTCGTTGGAAAGCGAACCCGCGCGCGCTTTGAATTTTCTGCGCCCAACCTGCGCTTCAAAGATCGGGTTGCTTTGCATGTTCCTGTACCAGTC
>JBBSCM010000489.1:0-1675 GCA_038250295.1 Anaerolineales bacterium
ATAAATAATATGAAAACGCAAATATCTTATGCAAAAGACATTCTCTATCGGGTGACAACTATTTTTCTACTTATTTTCATTCTCATTTCCTGTGAACCACTCACTGCTGCTCCCCCACTGGAAATAAAGATCACAGAAATTATTGAGCCAAAGACACCCCCTGCACTGCCCGCAATTTATCGCTCTCCGTACTCGAATCCACTTGACACGCCTCGTACCTATATTGAAGAGACCTGCCAGTCCTTACGCAAAAAATGGGATCCATTAAGCGCCGAACCTGGCACAGTCGTAATGATCATTATGTTCCACGAAATCCAAAGAGGCACTATTGACACCTTAGATGGCATGAGCGTGTTTAACTTCGACAAGATCATGCTCAAGCTCAAGGAACAGGGCTTTAAAGCGATAAACACAAAACAATTCCTTGCCTTCATGGAACGAAACGTAAAGATACCCCTCCGTTCGGTCTTGATCATTCAAGACGGAAGTTACAATGCGGAAAATTTTGATAATAATTTCCGTGAGTACTGGGAAACATGGCATTGGCCCATAGTCAACGGATGGGTAAGTGAGCTTGATATGCCCAGATCCATTTGGGACGAAAACATAGCGCTCGAGCGTGAAGGATGGGTTGATCATCAAGCACAAGGCGTAATCCCCGGCACGGTTTTATCAGATGACACATCCAAAGTCGTCATCATCCGCGAATTGGAAGGTTCCCTGACTGCTTTTGCAAATCGATTTGGAAAAACTCCCTATGCCATTATTTGGCCTGGCGGAGGATTCGGCTTGCGGCCTGTGCAGGCGGCCCGTCAATTGGGCTATCAACTCGGTTTTACAGCCAACTCGCGCGGACCGGTAATGTATAACTGGGTGCCGCTTGCAGATGAAGTTGATCCTATGCGTCCAACTTACATCCCCGAAGGCTCGATTAATGATCCACTGATGACTCTGCCACGGTACTCGCCAGATCAAGCCCTTGACTCAATTGACGCGGTGCGCAGCACTGGCAAGCAAGCCGCTGCATATGCATATGCCAACAAAGACACCGAATTGGAATATTATGAGACCGTATGCAGACCCACGTTTGGACCCATGCCATCACCATAAGGAGAATTCACAATGGCAGATTGTATCTTTTGCAAGATCATTAAAGGAGAGATTCCAAGTACCCGTGTATTTCGTGACGAGCAAGTGACAGCTTTCCGTGACCTTAACCCAGCCGCGCCGACTCACATTCTGCTGGTGCCAAACAAACACATTGACTCGATCAATATGCTCGCCAACGATGATGAACAATTAATCGGCCACCTCTTCACTACGGCCAGACAACTTGCCGCACAGGAAGGGATTGCTGAAGGCGGTTATCGCCTCATTATCAATACCAACGCAGATGCAGGCCAGACCGTCTTCCACATCCATCTCCATTTATTGGGCGGATCACGCATGAAACATCCAATGGGATAAACCAGTTTTCAGTGAACAGTAGACATTATCGGAAATAATCTGCGCACACCGTCCCGAAGGTTTTTCTCGGCTTCGATTGGTGTGAAATGGCAACCTTCGGGACGGTTTCAACTGAAATGAAACACACCCAAATCAATTATAGAAAACTGGAGTCTTAAATGCCAGAACGAGAAATATACCTGCTTTCCCCGCGCGCGCTTAGCCCGGA
>JBBSCM010000490.1:0-1629 GCA_038250295.1 Anaerolineales bacterium
CGTGCCAGAAATCGAAATGGAAAAGAAGGCCGCATTGTTGGCAACGGCTGGGCGTTCGGCGAATTCGGCGGCGGGATCGAAATTGTTCAACGCGGATTGCAAATGGTGAACTACGCATGGATCAAACGCATCCCTCCAACAGCGTTGACTGAAATTTACATCCATGCCGCTGGCGCAAAAAATGAAATTGACTTAATGGAGGGTCTATCCAGCGAGCAATATCATTTGTTTCCATACATCGCAGTTGAAGTCATCAAAGCCGCGCAAAATGGAGATACCGCCGCGCGCGAAATCATCCAATGGGCAGGCGAGGAACTTGGCTGGCTTGCGGTTTCGGTTGCGCGCCAAATTGAAATGGAAAACGATGAAGTGGAGATCATTCAATCAGGCAGTGTTTTTTATGCTGGCGAATTAATCACCAATCCGATGCGCGATATTGTTCTCAGACATTGTCCCAAAGCAAAACTGATTCGACTGGATGGTCCGCCCGTTGTGGGCGCGGTCATTCTCGGCATGGAGCAGGCTGGCTTTGACGGTTATGCAGTGCGCGGTGAAATGGTGCGAACTGCGAAAATAGTTATCGGTGAACGGTAATTGGTAATTGGAGATTCTATGAAGATTGGATATGCACAAAAGGTAATTACACCTGCGCTGGATAAACCTGTTTATCTGGCGGGCTTCGGAAACAACCGCCGCGCTGAAACGGTACACGATGATCTATATGCGCGCGCCCTTGCAATTCAAACTGAGCAAACCACACTCGTGCTTGTGGCTCTTGATCTGATCGGATTCTTTCGACCCGATGTATATGAGGTCATCGAGACCCTAAAGGTCTCTGAGACCTTTAGGGTCTTAAGCTCGCAAGTCGTCATCGCGTCCACTCACACCCATCACGGGCCCGACACAATGGGGCTGTGGGGACCCGACGACAAAACCCGCGGCGTGGATGAGGCTTATCTTGCTGAACTAAAAACAAAAATTGCGGATGTAATTCTCGCTTCGCTCTCCAAGCTGGAGCCTGCTTCTGCAAAATGGACCTCGGTCCACGTCCCTGGCTTGGCGAAGAATGCGCGCAATCCAGAAATCATGGATGATGAATTAACGCTATTGCAATTTGTGGGGCGGGATGGCATCCTGCCTTACGTGACATTATTTAATTTCCCCTGTCACCCTGAAGTATTATGGGACCATAATCCCAACATCACATCGGATTATGTCCATACCCTGCGCGAAGAAGTCGAAAAGCAGACGGGCGCACCGTGCATTTTCTTCGCAGGTGCATTGGGCGGCATGATGTCCCCTGATGTAAAGGATCATTCCTTTGAAGAATCAGAATTCATGGGGAGGAGGTTGGCGGAGGAAGGGTTGATAGCGCTTCGCGCAGTGGACAGTAATCAGTTGTCAGTGATCAGTGTGGAGAAGCGAGAGATCAAAGCGAAACTCACGAATATTCTTTACAAACTTGCCTTTGGGCGCAAACTTCTGCCCGATGTCCGCGATAAAAATGGATATATCAGCACAGAAGTGAATCTCATCAAGCTCGGTGATCTGTGGTTTGCCACTGTCCCAGGGGAGTTGCTGCCGAAGTTGGGCTTGCAGCTCAAAGCGTGGATGAAAGAAGCGGGGGCA
>JBBSCM010000491.1:0-1573 GCA_038250295.1 Anaerolineales bacterium
AATCGCAGTCGAATCGCCTGTTGCCGTAGATATTCTTGGGTCTCGATCGTCAGGTGCCGAGCATCAGGGGTATCCATATCAACCTCCTTGATCCCTCTGATTCCATTATGCCTTCTTTTTCATTGCCAGGTTAATAGCAAGCCACCATAGAATATAAACATACGATCGCCGAACCACTTTGGCAAGAAGAAAATGTCCGTGACTTGACCGTGATAGGATTCCAAGTTTTCGGCATACGTCGTCAGGGGACAAGTCCAATTGTTGGTGATGAGAACGATCACTTCGATCGCGAACAAGGTGACGGCAATCCAAGTGAGGATCGAGATCTTGTCAGCAACAACCTCATACAGCAGGACTGCCATGATGACATTGAAGAATAGGAAAATTGCAGTATGAATGAATCTAATGAATGCGATTCTCTTCCAGAGAGTCTTCGCCAACGAGTGCAGCATTAAATTTAAACTCAAGAAATTGTCAGTTCGCACAAACCGTTAGTTGGGACGCGGCTCACTTTTGCGCTCCTGCGGCATTTTATACGGCGCGCCAAAAATGACAGCCGCCAAACCGCTGGCGATTTCTCCTGAAGGTGCGTTCTGGTTATTGCTCAAAACGATCGCTGTCACATGGTCAGAGGGAAAGCGAATGATCGAGCTGGAGAAGCCACTGATGCCGCCATCATGTCCCATTACTTGACGGTCAAACTGCTTTGTGATCATCCACCCATAACCATATCCGTTTTTGAATGGCGTGAATATCTCGGCAAGCATTTTGCGCGAAACAAGTTTTTCAGTGTAGAGAGCCTGATCCCAGCGAAGTAGATCTTCTGTTGTTGAGTAAAGCGCACCTGCCGCGAACGGGATGGACATATCAATATAAGTAGCATTGATAATCGAGTTATCTCGTAATTCATAGCCTGCTGCACGATTCTTGATCAGGCGGTTGTGGCTATCGTATCCCGTATGTGTCATGCCAAGCAGCGCGAAGATGTTCTCTTGCAAGTAGTCGGCGTAAGATTTACCCGAAACCTGTTCGATAATTATGCCAAGCAGGTAATAGCCGGAATTAGTGTACTTAAATTTTTCGCTGGGCGTAAACTCCAAAGGCATATTCTTGAAACGCTCGACAAGACCCGCGTGCGTGACAGGTAGCTGCATCGTTTGTACAAAGTTTGGAAGACTTGTATAGTCCGGAATGCCGGAAGTATGAGTCAAAAGGTTTCTGATTGTAATCGGCTGCCAAGCAGCAGGACAGTCCGACAGATAGTTACATATCGGGTCATTGGTGTGCAATTTTCCACGCTCTTGCAATATCATTATTCCCATCGCGGTAAACTGCTTTGTAAGTGATCCCAAACGGAATACGGTTTGTGGCTTGTTCGGCACATCAAGTTCTAAATTTGCCATTCCATAACCCTTACTAATCAAAGGTTTACCGTCTTGCGCCACGAGAATTGAACCACTGAAGCGATTCACTCTCACAGCAGCATTCATGTACTCTTCAGCTTTGACAACAATCTGTTGTGTAAGTTGCGGTGCAGCAAAAATTTGCGCCGAAGCAAGCTGGATGAATAGCA